>CAJMAW010000122.1 GCA_905211485.1 uncultured Lentisphaeria bacterium
TGCATTCCCTGCACCCGGCAGGCGTCGCCTGCCGTATTTTTTTTATTTTCACTTTATTTTATTTTTTTTCTGAAAAGCCTACTCTCGCTGCATTCCCTGGTACTGGCAGGCGCTGTCTGGCGTATTTTTTTGTCAGCGCTTATAAAACGGTCAAGTATCAGAGGTCTGCAGTGCCGAGACACAGAACTCATTCCTTTGCTGCGATCAGGAAGCGATCTGCACCAGAGAGATCCTGTTCAATGGAAATGTGTTTGAATACTCCCGTTTTCTCCGCCGCTTCACGGGCCCGTTTCCCCTGATCCTCACCAATTTCAAAAAAGAGCGTCCCATTGTATTTTAAATAGTCCGGGGATTCGGAAATGGCACGTTCCACAATCGCAAAACCTTCATCTTCAGCAAAAAGAGCCGAATGTGGTTCGTAGTCTCTGACATTTATCGGAAGTGCAGGAAGCGCCGATTCCGGTATGTATGGCAGATTCGCCGCAATGGCGTCAAATTTCATTCCGGAAAACGGGGAAAAAAGATCCCCTGATGAAAAAAAAACGTTTTCAGTTTTGAATTTGTTCCGGTTCCTTTCAGCCCAGGAAAGCGCCTCAGGGTATTTTTCCGATCCCCAGATGCGCAGATCCGGTCGTTCCAAAGCCAGGGAAAGAGAAAGCGCACCGCTTCCTGCTCCCAGTTCACAAACCATTGATGCCGGCTTCAGGCGCCTGAGAAGAAACTCCGCGAGCAACTCCGTTTCCGGACGGGGAATCAGCACACCTGGACCTATGTCCAGTTCAAGAGAACGGAACCAGGCCTTCCCGAAAATGTATTGGAAAGGCTCATGTTTCAATCTGCGCCGAAGGAAAGCTTCCGCTTTTTCCAATTCTTCCGGTTTCAGAAGGCGTTCCCTGTGAAGAAAGAGCAGAGTATGGCGGATCCCCGTTACTTCCGAGAGAATGTAGGCGGCCTCCAGTTCAGCGGATTCAAATCCGGCTTTCTGAAGAATCCGGGTGTAATTCTGTAAAAGGATTCCGATTTTCATGATCGTATTAAAAAAAACAGCCGGAAAGTTTTCCCGGAACGGGAACGACTCTCCGGCTTAGAATCTCTCAAATAGAAAGAGAAAACTTATTCATCAATGCCGAAACCATACACAACCGTTGTGTAGGTTCCGTAGATACCGAGGATGTTCTGAACTTCCTGATTCACCCAGCTGACCTTGCGGATTCCACCTTCCTTGCAGGCTTGATTGATGGATGCGTCTCCACATGCGAACCAGCCAAGAAAGCTGATGCATTTGGACTTTCCGATCTTATTGTAGGTGATGTCTCTGTTGCCCATGGAGACGGGAAGTGTGACCTGGGTGTAAAGGCAGCCCAGAGGGACCGGGGTTGCACATGCCGTCATGAAGACACTGCCCGCGAGTGCCGCCGTCACAGCCAGCACTTTCAAAAGTTTTTTCATTGTTCCAGCTCCTTTTTGTTGAAAGCGTTCTGATTGCAGTTATATTGGATCTTATGAAAAAAACCGGAACCTTCAGACCGTGTGCCGTTGAATCCGGACTCTTTTCTTCTATCTTCGCGGGAATATAGCAGTTTCTTGGCAGCAAAGCAAGTTTTTCTTTCCTGGATGGAACGATTTTCCTTCCAAAAAATTTAAAAAAGTTTTAAAAACGTTGTTTTTCTTACCGCTTTGTGCTTTTCCCAGACGTTTCCCGTGCTATATTTTCTCCCTTGAATTTCAATTGATGCAATGCGAGGTGCAATCATGGCTCTCTGGGGCGGACGTTTTTCCGAAAATACAGAAAAAAACGTGCAGGATTTCACAGAATCCATTTCCTATGACAGAAGACTTTATCGGCATGACATCGCCGGGAGCAAAGCCCACGCGGCCATGCTCCGCGCCGCCGGAATCATCCCGAAAGCTTCCGCCGACGCCATCTGTTCCCGCCTCGATCAAATCCGGGACCGGATCGAAAAAGGGGATTTCGAGTTTAAAGCCGAACTCGAAGATATCCACATGCACATCGAATCCGCACTCATCGAAGCACTCGGGGATGAAGGCGCCAGACTCCATACGGCCAGAAGCAGAAATGATCAGATCGCTCTCGACATCCGTTTGTACCTCCGCGAGGAAATCGATCATCTTACCGCCGGACTCAGGCGTCTTCAGAAAGCCCTTCTCTCTCAGGCGGAGTCAAATCGGCGCGTCATTCTTCCCGGATTCACCCATCTTCAGCATGCCCAGCCGATTCTGATGGCCCACCATCTGCTTGCCTATGTCGAAATGTTTGAACGGGACATCGGCCGCCTGGCTGACGCCCGCAGACGGCTTAATATCATGCCACTCGGGTCCGGCGCCATTGCGGGAACGACTCTCCCGATTGATCGTGAATTTGTCCGGGAAAAGCTTCAGTTTCCGGCCATGACGCGGAACAGCATGGACGCCGTCGCGGATAGGGATTTTGCCTGTGAAACCCTGGCTGCGCTGGCAGTCTTTTCCATGCATGTGTCCCGTCTTTCAGAGGATTTGATCCTGTGGATGTCTCAGGAATTCTCCTTCATCACCTTTTCCGACGCCTACTGCACAGGCTCCAGTCTGATGCCTCAGAAGAAAAATCCGGATATCGCAGAACTTTCCCGCGGGAAAACCGGACGCGTTTACGGCTCCCTCATGGCCATGCTCACCGTTTGCAAGGGACTGCCGCTCACCTATAACAGAGACTTGCAGGAAGACAAGGAACCCCTCTTTGACGCAATCGACACCGTTTCCTCCATACTCTCCGTCTATCCCGGCATGATTGAAACCATGCGCGTTTTCCCGGACCGCATGCTTCAGGCGGCCTCCGATCCCGGGCTGATGGCGACTGATCTCGCCGAGGCCCTGGTGCGCAAAGGTGTCCCCTTCCGGACCGCTCATCACAAGGTGGGCGCCTTCGTCCGCTATGCCGCCGAGCACGGACTCCCTCTCGATCAGGTGCCCCTGGAGGAAATGAAAAGCGTCATCCCGGAGGCCGACGAGCAGATGCTGAAGCTCTTTTCCCCGATGCATGCCATTGCCGCCAGGGACGTCTTCGGAGGAACAGGTTATGAACAGGTCGAATCCCAGATCGCTTTCTGGAAAGAGAAACTCGCATGAAACTGAAGAGCTCCGCCCTCAGGAGAAATCCTTCCGTCATGAATAGGAAACCATGCTGCCAGCCTTCCTTGATTTCCTTTTTCCCCCTCCCGCGGCTCCTTCCCGCACTTCTGCTGTTCCTGCTGTTGCCCATCCTCAGGGGAACGACTGACGATGAAGCGGCGGAAAAAATTACTTTCCTCCCGAAAAACGAGGCCTATACAGAGCCCGTCACCGGCGCGCTGTTTCCAGCGGCGGCTCCAGGCGGATATGCGAAAAATCAGGTCTCGCGCCACCTGAATCCGGTATATGGGACCGTGATCCGCTATTCCAATGAAAACGGCGCCTGCGCGGATGTCTATGTCTACAGCCTCGATACCGGAGCAAAGCCGATCACTCCGGAGCAAATGGATGCGCATTATGCGGAGGTGAAAAAAACAATTTTGGATCTGCCAGGGAAAAAAGGCCCCGTCTCCTCCGTCTCCGTCGTCGAAGATCTGATTTTTCAGGACCGCCCTGACATCCGGGGAACTCTCTTCCTGATGGGTGTGGGAGAGGAGGAAACCTTTTCCGCTCTGGTCCTTTTCCTCTGCAAAGGGAAAATTGTCAAACTCAGAGTTTCCTATCCCACAGACAGGATCGAGGAAAAGGCCGAAGCCAATGCCTTCATCCGCGAAATCATCGGCATTTTTGGCGATGCCGGGAAAAAACAGACACCCGTCGTGAACCCTTCCGCAGGATAAAGTCTGATTCTTTTCCGCCTTTTGCGATTCGGAGATCCCTCATCTTGTCCTGCATTTCCGGGGGAGGGGGGAGGAAGAGAGAGAGGCCTGAGTAAGGGCGTGTTTCCTCTGTTTCCACAGTGCTTTCCTTCCTCTGAGAAAAGGAGGGGAGGGTTTGTTTTCTTTTCATGGTTCCCGGTCATCGGATCCGGAGGCGGAGGTCCTGGCTTCCTCAGACATATTCTCCTTCTTTTTCCCGGGACTGTTGTTTTCCTCATTTCTGAGCTGACGGGAAAAGTCCGGATCTTCCTCCTTTTCCTTTTCCAGCGCCTCCAGATAAAGATTCCAGTAGAATCCCGCACGGACAGGATCTTTTTCGACTCCGTGCCCGAAACGGCTGAGCATGGAGAGAAAGGCATAAGCCTTCGGATACTGTTTTCCCGCTGCTTTTCTTCCGTATTCCAGGGCCTTGGCATAATTCTGCGGAGTTCCTTCTCCGCAGTAGTAAAGATCGGCCAGATTGTATTCGGCGGTGGCGAGTCCCTGATCCGCGGCCTTCTGATACCATTGGAATGCGCCTTCCAGATCTTTTTTTGTTCCGATTCCGTGATAGAGGAGGAAGCCGACCTTGTTCTGAGCGGGCGCATATCCCCTGAATCCCGCGCGGAGAAAGTACTGGAGAGCTTTTTCAGGATTTTTCTCGACGCCGCGGCCCATATAATAGAGGAATCCGAGCTTGTCCATACATTTCAGATCGCCCTTTTCGGCGCCGCGGCGGAAATATCCGGCGGCCTTTTCCGGATTTTTCCCGACCTGAGCAATGCCCTTGAGAAAAACCATTCCAAGGAGATACCATGCCTGAATTTCATCCTCTTCCGCCGCGCGTTCGAGCCATTGCAGCGCTTTTTCCCCGTCCGGAGGCATGACATTTCCCCCTCCAAGATAGGCCGAGGCCAGGTTGAGCATGGCCATTGTATCTCCTTTTTCCGCTGCCATGCGGATGTATTCCAGAGCCTTTTCCGTATTTTTCTCCGTTCCCTGTCCGGAGGCATAGAGAATGCCCAAATTGAGCATGGCTGCGGGGTCTCCGGCTTCCGCGCCTTTTCTGAAAAGTTCAAAGGCCTTCCGAAAATCGGGAGGAGTTTCTTCCGTTCCCTGGAAACAGGCGACGCCTTCGGCATTCCAGTCATGCGTTGTTTCCGCCGTTGTTTCCGCTGTACTGTCCGTCTTGGGCGTTTCTGCCGTTTTCTTCGTATTTTCGCCTGGCTTCTGTTTTTCCGATTTCTTCTGTTCCGGTTCATTATTCTCAGTCTTTAGCTCCATTCCCTCCGCGGGGAGAAGGAAGGAGAAAGATGTGAAACAGAAGAGAAGAACGGGCAGAAATCCGTGAATGCTTTTTTTCTTCATCTTGCCTGAAATCCTTTCGCTGGTGGAAAGATACCGTCTTTTCCGCGACAGGCAAAGTCAAAAGCAGAAAAAAACGGAAAAATCCCTTTTCCGTGAGGATATTTTCATGGACTTGTGGCAAAAAAGCTGTATCTTTATTCCCATCCGTTCAGGATTCCGGACGAGTCCGATTGGAAAAGCTGAAAGATAAACAAAACAGACAGGAATTTGACGCAAAATGACAAGCAGGAAAACCGAGACGAAACAGTCCTTCACATGGGATCCGGAAACCACCCCGGCCCCCATCACCGGCGCGCTGAAGGAACTCTCCAGAACCTATCCCCTTCTGAAAGGGACGAAAGGATCTGCCAGACTGATTTTCAAACAGGGCAGGGATGCTGCGAAATGCTCCGTCCGCAAAGACGGGAAGGACTACATCATCGAATACGGGAAGCCGAACATGGCGCTCCGGATGGTGGGTTCGCTTCTTTCCGGAGTGCTGCCGGAAAAAGAAGAATACTGCCCCTTTGACATGTTCGGGATCATGCTGGACTGCTCCCGCAATGCCGTCATGACAGTGGAACAGATGAAGAAATATTTTGCCCGTCTTGCACTCTTCGGCTACAATATGGTCATGCTGTACACGGAAGACACCTATGAG
This sequence comes from uncultured Lentisphaeria bacterium, assembly GCA_905211485.1. Lineage (GTDB taxonomy): Bacteria > Verrucomicrobiota > Lentisphaeria > Victivallales > UBA1829 > CAJMAW01. The sequence continues at coordinate 5,872 of CAJMAW010000122.1, forward strand.
GTCGGCGGCGAACCGTTCTTCGGGTTCATGAGAGGCGCGCTCACAGGGGACGAAATCCGGGAAATGGATGAATACTGCGCAACTCTCGGGATCGAAATGATCCCCTGCATCCAGACGCTCGGACATCTGGAACAGATTCTCAGATGGGGCGCTTTCCATGAAGTGACCGATACCTCGCGCGTGCTGCTTGTCGATGAACAGAAGACCTATGATCTCATCGAAAAGATGCTCCTCACATGGAAGAATTCCGTGAAGTCCAGACGCATCCACGTGGGCATGGACGAGACTCACGACATCGGAAGAGGGCGTTTCTACGATCTCCACGGGGATGAACGGCATTTCGATATTTTCAACCGTCATCTGGGGAAAGTCGTGGAACTCTGCAAAAAGCACGGTTTGACTCCGATGATCTGGTCCGACATGTACTTCCGCATGGGCAGCAGAAACAACGATTATTATGACAAGAACAGCGTCATTCCTTCCGACGTCGTGAAAAAGATCCCGAAAGCCGCCGAACTCGTCTACTGGGACTATTATCACGAGGACAAGGCCTTCTATCTGGACTGGATCGACCGTCACCGGAAACTCGGGCACGAGCCCCTGATGGGCTCCGGCGTCTGGACCTGGAACATGTTCTGGTACAACCGCCAGATCACTGAAAAGACCGTCATCCCCTGCATTGAAGCCTGCCGGGAAGCCAAGGTGAAGGAAGTCTTCTTCACCATGTGGGGCGATGACGGCGGATTCTGCGACTTCGACAGCGCCTTCGGCGGACTGGCTTTTGCTTCCGAACTTTCCTTTACGGGCAAAGTCTGCAACAAGACCCTGAACGCAAAGTTCAACGCCCTCCTCGACGGTGCCAGCTATGACGATGTCCTCGCCGCCTCTGAAATTGAAAAGACCGGTCCCGCCGCCGCCTTGTGGGATGATCCCCTCATGATGATGCATCTCGGCGGCGCCTGGTTCCGTGCAAAAGACGAGAAGGATCCGTATTTCAAGGATGCCGTCAAGATTCTGAAGAATGCGGTCAAAGTTCTTTCCGCTGCGCCGAAAAAAGGATCCGCCGGGGATCTGAAGCATGCCAGACTCCTGGCGGAAGCGGTTCTCGCCAAGTACCAGCTTACAGACGCCGTTCTCTCCGCCTATCTCAAGAAAAACAACCGGAAGGCTTTGCAGGAAGTCCTCCCCCTGATCGCGGATTATGAAAGGAAGTTCAAGGCCTTCACCGCCAGTTTCCGCGCCATGTGGCTGCGGCACAACAAGGTCTTCGGACTCGAGACCATGCAGATCCGTTTTGCAGGCCAACTGGCCCGTCTCAAGGAGCTTGAATGCCGTCTCGGAGACTTCATTGACGGGAAAATCGATTCCGTCCCGGAATTCGATGAACTCCTGAAGGTCAGGGGCAAAGTGCATGTCTGGGGTTACATGGGCATTTCCCATGCGACTACGATCCGCTGAGTACGGAGATCGTTTCCCCCTCCCGGAGAAGATGGATCGGCAGAATGGAACCGGAAAAAACTTCTGAACAGTGAAGAGGGAAGACAGGGCAGACGCAGTTGCATGTGCAAAACAGATGACAGCCGATAATCAGCAGCTGTCCCCCTCTCCCCCGGTTTCCTTTCTGTCCCGGATCCCTCTTTCCGGGTCAAATTTCCCCTGAAAAAAAGGAGAGTTTTCCATGGCTTTTTTTGAATGCAATTTTTTTGCGGAATCACTGGGGATGTGTTCTTCCATGTACGTGGTTCTTCCTCAGCCCACGCGCGGGCAGATCGGCCTGAAAGGGGTCGGCAGTGCAGACGGGTGTCCGGTTCTCTATCTCCTGCACGGAATGTCCGACGATCACAGCATTTGGCTCCGGCGGACCAGTATTGAACGTTATGCTGCTCAATACGGGATTGCCGTCGTGATGCCCAATGTGCACCGGAGCTATTACAACAATATGGTCTGCGGACTTCGCTATTGGGATTTCATCAGCAGTGAGCTCCCGGAGATTGTGGGCAGTTTCTTCAAATTCTCAAGAAAACGGGAGGACACTTTTGCCGCAGGCCTTTCCATGGGAGGTTTCGGTGCGTTGAAACTGGGGCTGAACTGTCCGGAGAAGTTTGCTGCTGTTGCCGGGATGTCGAGTGCAATCCGGCCCGCGCATCTGGCTTCCGTGATGAAGGAGCGGCTTCCAGAGTTTGAAAATATTTTCGGCGATCTTTCCCGGATCCCGGGATCCTCAAATGATCTTTACTTCAAAGCCGAAGAGGCTCTTGCGAACGGAACCCGGCTTCCGGAGATTTTCCTTGCCTGCGGAACGGAGGACTTTCTGTATCAGGAAAATCTCTTATATAAAGCCCATCTGGAAAAGCTGGGCATTCCATTTGTCTACCGGGAAGGACCGGGGACTCATGAATGGGGATTCTGGGACCGCTATATTCAGGAAATCCTGGCCTGGCTGCCAATCCGCAAGTAAAGAAAAGTCCGTGCAACAAAAGAAATAAATTGCGAAGCAATAAAAAATACGGAAAAATGCGTTGAGCGTTTTTCTCGAGGTCAAGGTCCGTGACCTTGTCGCGGTCCAGCGGCGAGACGC
>CAJMAW010000123.1 GCA_905211485.1 uncultured Lentisphaeria bacterium
GTCCCGTGATGTCCCGCGTCGGTCACGCCTTCATCAAGGCGCAGATGCGGGAGCTCGGGGCGGTTTTTGCCGGAGAGCTTTCCGGACATTATTATTTCCAGGAAAATTATGTGGCTGAATCCCAGGGTCTGGCTTTCCTCAAACTCGCCAATCTGATCTGCAAGAGAAAATGCCGCGTCAGCGAGCTGGTGGCGCCGCTCCGCAAGTATTTCCAGAGCGGGGAAATCAATTCCAAGGTCGCCGACGTGCCGGGCATCCTCAAGAAAATCCGCGAGAAATATTCGGACGGGCACATGTTTGAACTGGACGGAATTTCCGTGGAATATTCCAACTGGTGGTTCAATGTCCGCGCATCGAACACGGAGCCGCTTCTGCGCCTCATTGTCGAAGCCAAGGACCGGGAAACCATGGAGGAAAAGCGGGATTCTCTCCTGGCGCTGATCCGGGGGTGAATCCCGTCCACAACGTTGTCCCTGCGCGGAGGGGGAGGGTGGACTCCCCCTCGGATACGGATGAAGGACGGGACTTCGTTCTTCCCACGCTTTCCCTCTTCCGGCCTCTCCGCCGGCGGGGGGATGCCGCGCAGAGGATCAAAGCCTTTCCGGCAGGATAAAAAAACACCCGGAACATGATGGAAGAAAATGGGGAACGCATCCAGATGGTGACGGTGAAAGATATAGCCCGTGCGGCCGGTGTCAGTCACACTGCCGTGTCCGCCGTTCTCAACGGACGCGAGAAGCAGGCGAGGATCGGGAAGGAAACGGCGGAAAAAATCCGTACACTCGCCCGCTCGATGAAATACTCTCCGAATATGACTGCCCGAAGTCTGCGCACCGGGAAATCCAACTTCATCGGAATTCTGATTCCCGCGCCGACCAACAACCTTTTTGACACGCTCCTGAACCAGTTCCAGTCTCATTTGTTTGAACATGGCTATTTCGGGATCTATTCCTTCTGGAACAGTGCGGAAGACGTTCCCCTGGCGACCCGGGCCGTCCTTCAGCGCCAGGTGGACGGCATCATTACCGTGGCCCCGGAAATTCTTCCCGATTCCTGTCGAATTCCCGTGATCTCCTTTCTTGCCGAAGACAGGCGTTTCGACTATGTCGGCATCGACCGCGCCGCCACTTTCCGGACCGTCATTGATTACCTTTACAGCCGCGGGTACCGTCGGATTGCGAAACCGGATTCTCCCCTGGAGGAGTCGCCGCGCTTCGGAGAGACGGCTCGGATCTTCCGCGGGGAACTTCTTCGCCACGGCCTTTCCCCCGAATGGATGTTTGACGGATTCCAGGGGAAAGCCCTTTTTTATGATTCCCTTGCCGTATCTTCCCCCAAGATTGCGGACAGACTTTTCTGCGGGGAAAACAACAAACCTGACGCCGTTGTCATGCCGAACGACAACGCCGCCATGGCCCTGATGACGGAAGCTTTCCGCCGGGGAATCCGGATCCCGGAGGATTGTGCGGTGATCGGGGCGGACAACATTGCGCTCTGTGATTTCATGTCGCCCCCGCTGACAAGTGTGGCGTTTGACGACGAGGCTAAACCGCTGGCAAAGATTCTGGTTGAATCCATTCTCGAACGGATCGCCGATCCGGAGGCCCCGCGTCGTGTGAAACTTCTTCCCGGGCGCGTGGTTGAGAGAAGCTCCGTCGGCTGGAAAACACCTTCCTTCACCGCATGACTGTGTCCTCTTGCCTGAATTTCCGCGTTTTTCTCCTTTTCTTCCGGCACCGCTGGCGGCTGATTTCTTCTGCATCCGGGGAAGGAATCCTCGTCCGGGCGCTTCGCGGAGCAGTCCGGACGTTCCGCGGAATCCGGGAGCGGGAGACGGAGGACCCGTAAACAGAAAAAAATGAAGGAAATGGAAGATACGGGGGAATAAGATGTTTGACAGGAAGACATCCGCTGATTCTTCATTTTCTCTTTCGCCGACACTGGAACAGCGTCTTTTCTGTGAAAGGAACGCCACGCTTTCCACCTGTTTCGGCGCCATGGGCGATGTGACGCTTTCCGACAGCGCCATCATCATTCTCTTTGCCCAAATGCTCGGTGCCGGCGACATGTATGCCATGCTGACCACCTCCCTTCTGCCCCTTTTCAACGGCCTCTGCATCATTCCGATGGCCTTTGTCGCGGAGAAAACCGGCTATCAGAAACTGATTCTCCGGATTACGATGCTGGCGGCCTTTGCCTATTATATGGTGGTGGCGTCGCCATTATTCGGGGGCGGGAAATTTTCCGTTAGCGTCATGATTCTGATGCTTGTGCTTTTTGCCTTCTGCAATACGGGCTATCTGGCGGGGTGGTATCCGATGCTGGACACCTTTCTGCTTCCGGAAAGGCGGAGTCTGTATTTAAGTTCCATGCGTTTTTCCTGGCAGCTGTCGTCGGCCGTTTTTCTTTGTGCGGCGGGGATTTTTGTGGGGAAGAGTCCATCTCTTCTGCAGCTGCAGTGCGTTCTTCTGATTGCGGCGACGCTTTTCCTGGGGAGAATCTTTTTCATTGCCCGGATTCCCAGTTTCAAAGCGGAAAATATCCATCGCCGCTACGGATTCCGGGGGGGACTGCAGATCGCGCTGGCGAACAAACCCCTTGCAGGATATTCGGTCTATCTCTTTATCCTGAACCTGGCCGCGTACGGGACGCTTCCTCTGGCGACGATTTATCTGAAAAAGCATTTGCATGCGCCGGACAATCTCATCGTTCTCATTTCAGGCCTGAGCATGGTCGGGATGCTTCTCGGCTCCATCGGGACGGGCAGAATCATCACACGACGGGGGATCAAGGACACTCTGCTGGGAATTCACATCATGTTCGCACTGGTCAATTTCGCCTTGTTTTTCATCGGAGAATGGAACTGCGTCACCGGAATCCTGACTGCTCTCCTGATGATGGCGTACAGTTTCACTTTCGCCGCCGCCTCGATTGCGTCGACTTCGGAGATGATGGCTCTGGCCACGCCGGGAAACAAGGCGATGGCCATGGCGTTCTGCGGAACGTTTTATTACACCGGTTCAGGCTTGTCCCGCCTGATTTCCTCTCTGGTGCTCGGGTCCGGCATGCTGGCGCCGCAGTGGAGGATCGGATCCATGAGTATCTGTCATTATCAGACGCTTTTTCTGATCTATGCGGTCATGATCGTGTTTGCCGCCATCTTTCTTGTCGTTGTCCCCGCGATTTTCCCCAAAGGGGAATATGTGTATGATGTCCATTGACGCCTGCGCATGATTGTCCATGGAAAGCGTCTGCGCAGGCGCAATACTCATGCCGTATTCGGGAGCAGGGGGTTCTGCCGCGATAAAAAAACTGTGCGGCAAAATTTTTTTCCGCCGCACAGTGGGGAGTTCTTTCCCCCTCCGCTTCCGGTTTTCCGGGAATCATCATGGGATCCCTGTGGGAAAAAGGAGGAGGGGGAAAATAGCTGGAGTGGAAGCTCTGTCAGTAATTCTGGGCTTCGATTTCAAAGAAGGCCTTCGGATGTTTGCAGACGGGGCAGACTTCCGGAGCCTTTTCTCCGATATAGACATGTCCGCAGTTGCGGCATTCCCAGCGGTTCGGACCGGTCTTGACCCAGACTTCGCCTTTTTCCACGTTGCTCAGAAGCTTCTGATAGCGCTCCTCATGACGTTTTTCGATTGCGGCGACACGTTCAAAGAGACGTGCGATCTCATCATATCCCTCCGCCTTGGCTTCTTCAGCGAAGTTTTTATACATTTCGGTCCATTCCTCATGTTCACCGGCCGCGGCGGCCTTCAGATTGGCTGCGGTGTCCCCGATGCCGTTCAGAGCCTTGAACCAGAGTTTCGCATGTTCCTTTTCATTGTTGGCGGTCATTTCAAAGATTGCGGCAATCTGTTCAAATCCTTCCTTCCGCGCAACGCTGGCAAAATAGGTGTATTTGTTTCTTGCCTGGGATTCTCCGGCAAAGGCGAAGGCGAGATTTTTAGCGGTTTTCGAGTCGGGTGCGAGAGTCATGGTTTCATCCTCCAGTTTTTTTTGATTTTGTCCGTATTCCTCCAACATGCCTTCTCCAGGCATGGAATCGGTGTTCTCATGGACGGTTTCTTTCACGGATGGCATCCGCTTCTTTCCGTTTTTTTCCCGCGGAGGCAGTCTTCTCCCCGCCGAGGATGCATTGACGGCAGGTCCCGCTCAGACGGATTTCCATATCCTCCACAGTTCCGTATTCCTCCGCAAGCTCGGGAAAGACATGTTCCTGAGTCATGGGCAGATCCAGGATCCTTCCGCAGCTCCGGCAGTAAAAATGATCGTGCCGCCGGACGTCCGGATCAAAATGCCCCGCGTCATAGCTTTCCAGGCGCTTCACGACCCCGGCCGCGGCAAAATCGTTTAGAATCCGGTATACGCTTTCCAGTGACAATGTCGGCAGTTTCCTCCGCACTGCATTCCAGACCTCTTCCGCCGCCGGATGACTGCTGTTTCCCGCCAGATATTCATAGATACTGGCGCGTTGAACCGTCCGTTTCCAGCCGCATCTCATGCAAAGACTTTCAAAAGTTTCGCTCATGTCCGTACCCTGTCAAGCTCTGTCCGGGAAGGCTTATTGCCATCCATTGATAAATACAAATAATTCCTATTTTTAAAAAAGCAAGTCGTTTTTGACAAAAAAAACATGTTTTTGCCATCCGGAGTCCGGGAACGGGCGGGAACTGGACATCTCCCTTCTTTCGCTGTATAGTATCGCCAGAGAGATCTTGTGAGTCTGCTGAGCAGTGAGTTTGCCGAAAAACGGAGGAGAAAGGGCGCGTGACGAAGAATTCAGGGAATTTCCTGCGATCCGTGCAGGGACGATGGGCCTTCTGCCTTTTCCTTCTTCTGCTTCTTCTGGCGGCGATGCTGGGAAGCCTCTGCTGCGGGGTGCTGAACCTTCCGGCAGGAGAGGTCCTGAGCACGCTCTGGAACGGGAATCCCGAGATGGAATACCGCATTCTTTTCCAGATCCGTCTTCCCCGGATTCTGCTGGCTGCGCTTTCGGGAGCGAGTCTGGCGGTTTCCGGGACGATTCTGCAGGGAGTCATGCGCAATCCACTGGCGTCTCCTGACATCATCGGCATTTCTTCCGGCGGCGGATTTGCCGGGATTCTGGTGATGCTGATGTTCCCCGCATATACGCATCTGCTTCTTCCCGCGGCGTTTTCCGGAGCGCTTGCGACGGCGTTTCTAGTATATCTTCTGTCCTGGAAGCGCGGGGCGAGTCCGATGCGCCTGATTCTTGCCGGGGTGGCGGTCTCCTCCATGCTCGGGGCGCTTTCTTCGGCGCTCCTGCTCTTCCATGCGGACAAGGCGGGGAACATACTTGATTTCACGCTCGGATCCTTTTCCGCGCGCAGCTGGGAGCATCTGAAAGCATGCTGGATTTATATGGGAACGGGATTTGCAGGGGCGGCGCTGCTGGGGCCGGCGCTCAATATTCTGGCGCTCGGGGATGAAAGCGCAGCGGCTCTGGGGCTGAAGGTGGAACGGACCCGCTTCTTTCTGCTTGCGATTTCCGCTCTGCTGGCGGCATCCGCGGTGAGTGTGGGGGGGCTTCTCGGATTTGTCGGACTGGTTGCGCCGCATGTGGTCCGTCTGATCATCGGCTCGGACAACCGTTTCCTCCTGCCCGGCTCCGCGCTTTTCGGAGCTTTGCTGCTGACCGCCTGCGACACCGCGGGAAGGATTCTTTCCCCCGGCGGCGCATCCGAACTTCCGGCGGGGATGATGATGGCTCTGCTGGGGCCCCCCTTCTTCCTCTGGCTGCTCAGGAGAAATTTTCATGAAACTTGAACTCAGGGACATTCGCGGGGGGTACGGGAAAAAAATCGTGCTGGACGGAGTGGAATTTTCCGTACGGGAAGGTTCCGTGGTCAGTCTCCTGGGGCCGAACGGATGCGGGAAGTCGACTCTTCTCAAAATCATCGGGCGGATTCTCCGTCCGGAATCGGGCAGTGTGCTTCTGGACGGAAGGGAGATTCATGAGTTCAACACCCGCATTCTGGCTCGGAAACTTGCACTCCTGCCGCAGCTGAAGCAGAGCCCCTCCGAAATGACGGTGGAGGAGCTGGTTGCCTGCGGCCGCTTCCCGCATGGGAGAACCCGGTACGCTTTCCTCGGACGGGACAGGGACATGGTCGAGGAATCCATCCGGATGACCCGCCTGGAAGACCTGAGAAAACGGAGACTCGAAACTCTTTCCGGCGGGGAATGTCAGCGCGCCTGGATCGCTATGGCTCTCGCACAGGAACCCGAACTCCTCCTCCTTGATGAACCCACTGCGTTCCTGGATATCGGACGGCAGTTTGAACTCCTGGAACTGATCCGGACCCTGAACAGGAAAAAGAATCTGACCGTCGTCATGGTCCTTCACAACCTGAATCTCGCAGCCCTCTGTTCGGACGAACTTATTCTGATGAAGCAGCGCCGCATTCATTGTGCCGGCTCCCCGAAGGAGGTGATGACGCCCGGAAATCTGAAGGAAATTTTCGATATTGAATGCTCCGTCGTCCCCGGTCCCGGAGGAGTCCCGCACTGCATCGCCTCCGGGTCCACCTCTTCCGCGTTCACTTCTTCCGGATCCACATCCTCCGTCTCCTCCGTCTCCTCCGCTCAGGAAAATGCTGAGAAAAAAGAGGGCGTTTCTCCTTCCGGGGGCGTTTCTCCTTCCCCCCGCTGAAGAAGAAGGCCTGGAAGCCGTCCTGTCCTTCTTTTCTTCTTTTCTTTTTCTTTTCCGTCAATCGGAACTTCCTGAGATTTCCCGACGCCCCCCCGACGCTTTCCCGCTGTCTTCTCCTCTGCGGACTGGAAGAATTCTCTTCTGGATTCGGCGGAGGAGTGAAACGGGGCGGATGCGCTCATTCACTCTGGAGACGTTTTTCCCGGAGGGAATCCATTTCTTCCGGAATCCATTTCTGCCGTCAATCACGCCTGAAGCGGAGACTCAAGCACCTTCCCAGCGAGACAGGGTGCAATAAGGAACGTTTCCTTCCTTTCAATGAAGGAATAAGGATATTTGTACAGCACTTCGAGAGCGGAATCCAGAATGGTGCCCGGAAAATAGACGACTCCGATTTTATCGAGCTGATTCACTTCATCCCGGAGTTCCCGGACCGTCTGAAGCACCACGAGATTCTGCTCCATGGGGAAGCCGTACTGAATCCGGGAGAAGGTCAGCAGATTGAAGACATGGTAATCCACAAGTATAGTGTCCAGAGCCGGCCCCTGTGAACACATGTAGTCCCGCAGATGCGCCAGAGCCCGCTCCGGAACAACGAAACAGACACGGCTGTCGTAAAACGGGAGTCCATTTTCCCGGAGGACTTTCTCAAAGATTCTGGCCCGCTCATAGGAACAGCTCGCAGAATTCGGGTTGATGAGGAGAAGTCCGATTTCAGCCGCACCCCGGGATTTGAGCCGTGCGATGGTTTCCCGGATGGCCGTCTCCCAGTCGAACTTGACCTGGCAGATCTCCCTCCCGTGTTCGGAGACTCCAATCTGCACAAGCGGTTTCCCCTGACTTGAAAGATAGTCGAGCCAGGGCTTGTTGACGAATCCGGAAACAATGAAGCGGTCGCATTCGGCGATTCCCTGCGCAATGCTCATGTCCACATCTTCATTGACATTGAACAGACGATAGTCCGCATGGTGACGCTGAAGTCCCCTCCTGAGCGCATACATATCCTCTCCGCTGGGGAATCGCGGGTCGTTGATGCTGACCACTCCGAGAATGGAGCGGTATTCATTCCTCACCACATTTCCGGTGAAGAAGGAGCCGACCCCCTGTTTTCTCTGGATGATTCCCGCATCCTGAAGTTCCTGCACCGCGCGGCGGATGGAAATGATGCTGACTCCGAGAAGCGCGGCGAGTTCCCGTTCCGTGGGGATGCGGTCTCCTGGTTTCAGATTCCGTTCCCCGATCAGACGGACGATTTTGAGTTTTGCCTCGTTGTATTTCAGGATTCTGCTCATGGCATGATTTTTCTCCGCTCTTTTTGTATGGACGGGACAAAAAAAGAACTTCTCCCTGCTGAACACAGGTTTTCTTCCTTCCGCTTTTCCGTCCCTCAGCAATATATCATGGAAAATTCATTTTGCAACGTCATTATAATGACAGGGCGGAACAAAAGATATCGCATTCGGCATCTGTTATTCCGAAATCGTGATCTGAATTGTTTTTTCCTTTTTCTTGAGTGAAATATTCCCAGAATGAAAAGATATTTTCTTTAGAATGGCAAGATGGATGTTGACAGATTTCCAATGATGACTATAGGGAACCTCTATCAATGCTTTTTTTGACAGAAATCTCGTTTGTTTCTATTT
>CAJMAW010000124.1 GCA_905211485.1 uncultured Lentisphaeria bacterium
GGGGACGGAAACGCCGATTGTCAGTTTCCTGCTTTCCTTCTCCTGTCTGCCGCAGCCGCAGAGCGTGCAGAAGAGAAAAAGGGAAAGAAGAGAAAGAAGGGAAAGAAGAGAAAGCGGCTTGTAACAGTGAAAAAGGAGAGAGGTCCGGCGTGTCATATCCAGAAAATCCTTTCATTTTTATTCATTAATTCATCGGCTGTTGTCATGATAAGTCTTCCGCCCTCAGAGCGGGATTATGAGATACAATACCCGGGGGCTCCGGGAATGTCAAACGGAAATGTCCGCAGATGCCGCGAGCCTTCTTCTTTCCGGAAAAAACGCGGAGAGGGAAAGCGTGACTGGAAAAAAATTCGTACGCATGTACAGTAGTACATCTCCAGGGAAATCAGAACACTTCAGAGTCTGCGGACTCCGGATGAAAACAGCGACAGAAAAGAAAAAAACAACGGGAGAGGGAAAAAACTGCTCCCGCTGCTGAAAGAGGATGAGATCGCCATGAAAGTACGTCTTTGCAGGATGGATTCCGGAGAGGAAATTCGTTCCGCGGTTCCGGAACCGATGAAGAATGGAGGATCCTTTCTGCGTGTCGGAGTGACGCGGGAGGACCTGGAGCGTTCAGGAGGAGTGCTGAATCTCTGTTTCGAGCTTGAGATTCTGGGTCTGCACGGATTCTGGCAGCCGGAGTTGTACCGCCCCGTGATGCATCTGGAATGGGGGATTTCCTTCCAGTCCGGACTCCAGCGCAACTTCCCCTATCTGACTTTTTTCGAGCAGGGCGGACACAGCCGGGCGGTCTTCGCCCTGACCTGTTTGAAAGACGATGTTTCCGTGAACGCCGTCATGAATCAGGAATTTTCCCGTTATGACATTGTTTTTTCCGTGGCTGCGGACGCATCCGCAGCCACGGAAGGATTTGATTTTCTCGTTTCGACGGAAGAGATTCCCTGGCAGGATCTTCTGTCCGAATACCGCTCTCTGGTGCTCAGGGAGGGGGTCCCGGCGTTCCCGGAATCCGCCTGGAAACCGGTGTACTGCACCTGGTACGCCGTCCACGCTGCGCTGAGCATGGAGTACCTGGAACGCAATGCGGAACTCGCCGCTGACATGGGATTCGGCACATTCATCGTGGACGACGGATGGTGTTTCGACCGGATGAAACGCGTCCGGCCGGAGGAACTTCCCGACTGGTACTGCGATATCGGAGACTGGCGTCTCTCGGAAAACAAACTTCCCGGCTTCCGCGAACACGTCCGCCGTGCGCAGGAACGCGGACTGAAATATCTCCTGTGGGTGGCGCCCTTCTTCCTCGGAAAGAACAGCAGAGTCTTTGCGGAGATTCCGGATATCGAAGGAAAAGCCGCGGCGGGGAGACTGCCCTGCATTTCCGGAAGCGTTGTGATGGATCCCGCGGAACCGACCGCGGCGCGGCATGCGGAGGAAAGTCTGCTTTCCCTGATGAAAGAATGGAACCTGGACGGGTTGAAAATCGACTTCCTGGACACGGTGAGGCCATCCGTTTCCTCTCCGAGGAGCCGTGTCATCGCCGGGTATCTGGAGCGTCTCATCGCCCGGATCCGCGGGATGAAGAAGGATGCCCTCATCGAATTCCGCCAGCATTACGCCACCCCCGGCATGCTGCCTTATGCGACTCAGTTCCGGGCAGGGGACGTGCCGTTCGATTATCTGGAGAACATCCACCGGATTGCAATGATCCGCCTGATTCTCGGGGATGCCGTTCCGGTTCATGCGGATCCGGTGTATTTTCATGAGGAGGAAACTCCGGAGAACGTCGCCAGACACATGATCGCCTCTCTGGCGGGGGTTCCGATGTTCTCCATGGATCTTTCCCGACTGAAAGAAGATCTCCGCGCCGTTGTGAAGCACTGGATCGCCTTTTATCTGGCGCATCTGGAAACGTTCCGGCGCGGACATTGGAGCATGGAATATTTCTGCGATCATCTTGTCCGCGTCGCGGTCGAGGGGGAGAAGGAGGAAATTGTGATTCTTCTGGACTCCGCCCTGGCGGAAGGGGAATGGAAGCGCCTTGCCGGAATAGAAACAGTTATGGAAAAGGAAAACAGCTCCGGAAGAAACAGAAAGTTTTTCCTGCTGAATCTTGCGGAAAGGGCATTCGCCTGTCCTGCGGAGGCGCGCGTCAGCGGACCATCGGGCATAGAAAGGGAAGCCGGTTCCGCCGTCCCGTGCGGCGGATTTGCAGAAATCCGTTTCTGACGCGTCCCGCGGTGTGTGTCCGGCCCTGTTGTTTTCCCCTGTCTTCTCCACTTTCCGCGGAGAAGATGAAAAAAAGGGAGGGCGCCGGGAAAAAGGGAGGGAAACCCGGCGCCCTCGTGAGGGGACTTGTTCTGAATGGCGGATCCGGCTACTTTTTCACGCCGTTTTCCAGCACTTCCTTCCGGAGGGAAGGATCATCTGCCGTATGCAGTTCACCGTTTTCGCGGTTTTTCTTGTATTGCTCCATATAACGGTTCAGATGCAGGAAGAACTCTGCGTAATTGCGTCTGAGTAACTCCTGCGATCTCGGGATCCGGTGAAGGATTTGAGTTTTTCTCATGGCAGTTACTCCTGTTTTTCTGTGTGGACGTTTCCGTTGTTTTTTTCTTCTTTCCCAGCGGGACCCGGTCCGGATTCCGCCGCTTTGCATCGGCTCCTGATTTTTGATTGGGTGTTTCCGAATTGCTTGGACAGGCGGGAAGGAGGAAAAGTTCCCTCTTTTTTTTCTGAAAATGCGAAAAAAGATTGCAAGTTTTTGTATCGTGGTGTAGAGTAACAATTTACAGGAACAGGGAACGGATCTGGAGGAGAAGGAAAATGAACGAAGAAGCGGAAATCCGAATTCCGGAACTGGAAAATATTCCCGTAAGCAATCCCTTTCCGATGGATCCGCACGACTGGCGGGACGGATTGCTGGTGCGTACTCCGAACTGGCTTGGAGACGCCGTGATGACCTTTCCGGCAATGCGCCAGCTGAAGAAAGTTCTTCCCCGCAGCTGCGGTCTTTTCACGGCATGCCCTTCCGGACTGGCTCCGCTGTACCGTGCGCTGGACCTGGTGGATGTGGTGATTCCGCTGAAGGACGCGCATGCTTTCCCGAGCTGGAGGGAATGGCAATCCATCCGTTCCCTGCATTGCGGGGCGGGCATTCTTTTCAATAATTCTCTGAGAGATGCGATGGCGTTGAAGGCGGCTTGCATCCCGCGTTTGTTCGGCGCGTCCGCGCGCTGCCGGGGCGTGTTCCTGAGCCGATCCCTGCGTTTTCCTGCGCGTCGCGACCATGTGCTGAACAAGCCGCATCAGGCGGCGAAATATCTGGCTCTGGCTTCGCTGCTGGGGGCGGAGCCCTGGGACGGTGAACTGCCCGGACTGACTCCGCAGATCGAACCGGAAACCCTTTCTCCCCGTGTGGCGGGATTTCTTTCCCGTAAGAAACTGCTTGTCCTGGCGCCGGGAGCGGCGTACGGAGATGCGAAACGCTGGCCGTCGGAATGTTTCCGGAGCGTTGCGGAGGAATGGATCGGACGGGGCGGGGTACTTGTCAGCGTCGGTTCGCGGACGGAACGGGAGGTTGCGGCAAAGACTCTGGAGGGCCTGCCCTCCGGTGAGGCGGACTGTCTGGCGGGAGAGACCAGTCTGGATGAGCTGATGCTGCTGCTGAAACAGTCCGACGCGGTTGTGGCGAATGACAGCGGCGTGATGCATCTGGCGGCTGCGCTCGGGACAAAAGGCGTTGCCGTCTTCGGCTCCACCGACTGCGCCGCGACTGCGCCGGTGTCACAGCGCTGGAGGATTGTCTATCGGAAACTTCCCTGCAGTCCCTGCTTCAGACGGGTTTGTCCGAAAGGGAGCAAGGAATGTTTTGCCTCCGTGCGTCCGGAGACCGTGGTCCGGGCTCTGGAATTGCTCGGGGCGTTCTGAAAAAGCGCAAAATCGGCCTCTGCGGAAGTTGCGGCATCCGGGATGAGGAGTTATAGTAAAAAGAGCCGGAGAAAGCCAGTTGGAACATAACGGGACAAAATGTCAGAGGAAGGTGTCTGTCCGCATGAGGAAAGCATCCATGCCAGAGTATGGGGAAAGACTGTTGCAGAGTCTTCTGCTCCCGCTTTGTCTTCTTTTTTCGGGATCAGGCTGTTATCACGATCAGTCGCAGCAGGCTGTGGAGAAGGCTAGAAATTTCGCGCTGGACCATCTGCGCGAACTGACGGAAGTGCAGAGAAACTACATCCGCTATACCGATCCGGAAATCTACGAAAATGTGATCTACCCTCATTACGCTTTTCAGCCGACGGATTTTGAACATGTCGGGGTGGACACTCCGAAAAATCTTCCCCGGAGAGCCGCCCTGGACTACATGCACAGCTGTGTGGTGTGGTCTCCTCCGGATCTCGGAGCCAAAGTGGTTGTCACCGGGGAGGGGGAGCGCTCGATGCGTTTCTGGTGGCCGAACAGGGTGCTGGTGAAGAACTACATTCCTGCGAATCTGGAACTGGAGGCGGCGAACCGGGAAGCGGTGGACTACGTCATGAGCCGCATGCTGCATCTTTCGGATGCGGAGCGGAACCGGGTGCGCTTTTCGGAGCCGGAAGTGTTCCTGACGAATTTCGATCTTTCCGGAGATCATGATGGAGTTCCGGCTCTTGAAAAGGATCCGTGGGAATCCTATATGGAAAGTCTCCGTCCGGAAAATGAGCCGGTGCAGGTTTCTCTGGTCTGGAACGGGGACGCGGAGGGGGAGAGGATTGTGGTGAGCGGATATGCTCCGGAAGGAGGGCGTCTCAGTGAATGGCGTCCGGAGACGGGGAGGCTGCTTTCACGGGAAGTTCTCTGGAATCATGTGCTTGCATCACCGGAGAAGAAGAAGGAGCTGTCCGGCGGGAAGGCTGCGGCGGCGGAGGGGAAAGGAGCGCTTCCTGAATGATGAAAAGCATGACCGGTTTCGGACGTGCGTCCGGGGGGTGTGTCGCGGCGCTTCCCGCGGGATTTCGGGCGGAGGTGTCTTCCGTCAACCGCCGCCAGTTTGAAATGAAGTTTGTCATGCCGAGGGAGATTTCGTGTTACGAGGCCTCCCTGCGTTCGGCGTTGACGCCTCTTGTCAGCCGCGGTGCTGTGACCGTCCGTGTGGATCTGGTCCGGCAGGAGGGAGGATCCTCTTCCTCTCTGCGGCCCCGGATCAACAAAACTCTTGTGAAAGAACTTCTTTCGGATGCGGAGGCCCTGCAGTCGAAACTCGGACTGCAGGGAAAACTGACGATTTCCGATGTCCTTTCTCTTCCCGGGGTTGTGGAAATTTCTGAAATGGACTTCACTCTTCCCTGTGTGGAAGAATCCCTTCGGCGCGTGGTTCTGGAAGCGGCGGAAAACATGTTGAAGCACCGGGAGACGGAGGGCGCGAATCTGAAGGCGGACATGGAAAAACGCCTTCGCTTTCTGGAGGAGACTCTGGAGGAAATCATTCCCCTGGCCGCCCGGATTCCGGCTCTCCAGCAGGAGCGTCTCCTTCAGCGCGTGCGGGAATCCGGAATGGCTGCGGATCCGCAGGATGAACGCTTCCTGAGGGAACTGGTGATTTTTTCCGACCGTGCGGATGTGACGGAGGAAATCACCCGTCTGAAAAGTCATTTTTCTCATTTTTCCGCCCTGATGGAAACTTCTTCGGAACCGGTCGGCCGGACTCTGGATTTCATGGTTCAGGAAATGTTCCGCGAGATCAACACCCTCGGGAACAAGGCCCTGAGCATTGAGATCTCCCCCCGGATCGTTTCCATGAAGACGGAACTCGAAAAGATCCGCGAACAGGTGCAGAATATCGAATAATCAGGAAGGAAACGCAGATTCATGAAGCTTGACTGTGAGGAACAGAGGGAGAATCCCTGCGGAGAAGAAGTGAACGCCGGAAACGGCCGTTTCATGGAACTCCTGGTGGATCGGATCGCCGCCACTTTCCAGGACGGGATCGGCGTCAATCACAACGAGGGAGCGAATCTTCCCCGGGAATCGGAGATCCTCCATGTGCTCAGCGAGCTTCTGGAACTGGTGTTTCCCGGATTTGCGGAGCGGGAGGCGTATTCTCCTGAATCATTGAAATATGCGGTGGGCAATCTGGTCGGGGCATCCTATTCCGAGCTGAAGGATCTGATTCTGCGCGCCTACCGCCACAGCTGCTCGCTGCAGAAACGCGCGGAGTGCGACTGCAGAACCCTTGCACGCGATTCCGCAAGGCTCCTCCTGGAGGAAATTCCCGTCATCCGCGAGATCATGAAGCTGGATGTGCAGGCCGCCTTTGAAGGCGATCCCGCCGCCCGTTCCCTGGATGAAATCATCCTGAGCTATCCCGGAATCAAGGCCATCACGATTCAGCGGATCGCTCATTTCCTGTATCAGCGCAATGTGCCTCTGATTCCGCGCATGATGTGCGAATATGCGCACAGAATCACGGGGATCGACATTCATCCCGGGGCGCGGCTGGGGAAGGGCATTTTCATTGATCACGGAACGGGCGTGGTGATTGGCGAGACCGCCGTCATCGGATCGAACGTGAAGATCTATCAGGGCGTCACGCTGGGGGCGCTTTCCTTTCCGAAGGATGCCTGCGGCATGATCATCAAGGGGGCCAAACGCCATCCGACCATCGAGGACAATGTCACGATTTACGCCGGCGCCACGATTCTCGGATCCGTTGTGATCGGAAGCGGTTCGGTGATCGGGGGGAATGTCTGGCTCACTGAAAGCACGGAGCCGGGAACGAAGATCACCATCGCGCCTCCGGGCCTGACCATTAATCGCTTCCGGCGCGGAAAGGAGCAGGGGAAAGCGGATGGAAATGATTCCGGCTCTTCCTCTTCCGCCGGGAGGGGCGGAGCCTGAGAGAAGAAAAAAAGGAGGGAGGTCCGGATAGAATGCCTTCGATTGCAGAAAATCTTGCCGCTGTCCTGGGAAAAATCTCGGATGTGGCCGTAAAGTACGGAAGGAAGCCGGAAGAAATCCGGCTTCTTGCGGTGTCGAAAACCTTTCCCGCGGAAGATGTCGCGGAAGCTTTCCGTGCAGGGCAGCTGTGCTTCGGTGAAAACCGGACCGCTGAACTGGAAATCAAAGTCCCGCAGCTGCCTGCGGAAATTTCCTGGCATCTGATCGGGCATCTTCAGAGCAACAAGGCGGTAAAGGCCGTCCGTTACGCCTCCTGGATTCATTCCGTCGATTCGGAAAAGCTGCTCCGGAAACTGGATCACGCGGCGGAGGAGGAGGGAAAACAGATCAACATTCTGCTGGAAGTGAATCTCTCCGGAGAGGAATCGAAGTCCGGCGTCCGGGGCAGGGACGAGGCGGTCGCACTTGCGGAGACAGCCCTCTCCATGTGTCATCTCTCCTTCCGCGGTCTGATGACCATGGCGGAATTCGGAGCGGGAGAAACGAGAATCAGGGAGACTTTCGCCGGGCTGCGCACTTTGCGCGATGCCATGGAACAGAAATTCGGAATTCTTCTTCCGGAGCTTTCCATGGGGATGAGCGGCGATTTTGAATACGCGATTGCCGAAGGGGCGACCATTGTCCGGATCGGGACGGCCGTGTTCGGCAACAGAGGCTGAGGGAAGAGAGCGGGAGAAAGAAATGCGTGTGCTGGTTGTCGGAGCGGGTGCTGTCGGAGTGTTTTTTGCGTCGAAACTTTCCTCTTCCGCGCATGTCTCCGTGCTTGCGCGTTCGGATTATGAGGCGTTGATGAAACAGCATGGCGTGTATCATATCCGTTCTTGCAAGGGAGACTATGATTTCCGTCCGGATGCCGTGTATCATGATGTTTCCGAAGTTCCCGAGGCTCCTGACATTCTGCTTTGCGCCCTGAAAGTCCTTCCCGGACTGGATCCGGCCGCTCTCTGCCGTCCGGTCATGGGGAAGCATACCGCTCTTTTCCTGATCCAGAACGGACTGGGCAATGAAAAGCCTTTTCAGGAAGCGTTTCCGGAAAATGAGATTGCCGGAGCGATTGCGTATGTCGGGGTCCGCCGTCCTGAACCCGGGACCGTGGAGCATCTTGACGGCGGCACGCTCGCTGTCGGTCCTTTCCCCGTTGGAAAGTCTTTTTCCAAACGGATGATGGACTTCATCGAACTCTTCCGCTCCTCAGGAATTCCCGTTTCCATCGAATCGGACATTACAGCAAAACGCTGGTATAAACTGCTCTGGAATGCCTCCTACAATCCGGTTTCCGTGCTTGGCGTTTCTGCGGATACATCCGTCATCATGTCGGATCCGGATGCCGTGGCGCTGATAGAGGCGGTGATGTCCGAA
>CAJMAW010000125.1 GCA_905211485.1 uncultured Lentisphaeria bacterium
CTCGCAACCTCCATCGAGTACTGTCAGGAGATCTTCGAGGCCTATCAGAAAGCGGGCAAACTGTTTGCCACCGGTTTTGTCCTTCGCTACGCTCCGATTTACCGCAAGGCATACGAGATTCTCAATTCCGGAAAAATCGGCAGGCTGATCGCGCTGGAAGCCAATGAGAACATCGCCCCCGATCACGGCGGTTATATCATGTGCAACTGGAGGCGGTTGAAAAAGCTGGCCGGGCCGCATATTCTGGAAAAGTGCTGCCACGACCTCGATCTGATCAACTGGTTCTGCAATTCTCTGCCGAGCCGGGTGGCGGCATTCGGCGGCCGTGATTTCTTCCGGCCGGAAAACCGCAATCTGGAAGAAAAGTACGGGGTCAAAACCTTCAAGTCCTGGTGGGATCCGCATACGTTGGAAACTCCGTTCAACAACGACACCGATCTGATGGATAATATGGTGTCGATTGCGGAATTCCGCAACGGGATACGGACAACCTTTACGGCAACGATGTCCAACCGGATTCCGGAACGCCGGATGCGGTTCAACTGCACCGAAGGGACAATGTGCCTGGATCTTTATACCGGCATCCTGCGGTATCGCAACCTCGCCGATGAAGGCGTCACCGAAATTGTCTGCAGCGGAGACGGTCACGGCGGCGGCGACGACTACATCATGAAGGAGCTTTACGAATCGATGACCAAGGGCGTCGTCCCGAAATGCAGCGGCAATGAGGGCTTGCAGAGCGCGGTTTACGCGCTGTCGCTCGACCGTGCCGCGGTTTCAGGCGAAGTGGTCAATCTGGAGCCGATCTGGAAATCGCTTCACCGGTAAATTGAGAAATTCACCGCCATTTTAAGGAGAACGAAAGGATATTTTTGAACATAGAGGCTACTCGACAAAACTCCTGGTTGCGGATTGCATCCGACGCCTTAAGACAGAGGCTTCGAATTCACACGTTTTTCGCATGTGGCATATATCGGCGAATGTCTGGAACGTTCGCGGTCGATGGAAGGTTGGGAACGATGGCTTACCCGCTGCCGGTGTGAAGTGCTAGAAAATATCTTTTGAAGAACAGAAACAGAGATACAATAAGTTTTGATTTTGGCAAAAAACGACACCTATGGTTACATGGGTAAGGGGAATTACGCTTCGAATATAAGAAAAACTGGAAAAAAGTTACAAAAGTGGCTTGACAAAACCTAACATGGAAGAATCTGACAGGAGTGAATATCATGACGGATGTAACCGCATTCGGCGCCGTTGGCGACGGCGTCACCAAAGACACCCAAGCCGTGCAGCGGGCAATCGACTGTGGCGGCGTGATCGCGTTTCCGCCGGGAACTTATCTCTGCGGAACCTTGTATCTGCGCGACGACATTGCATTGGAACTCGCACCGGGGGCGGTTCTGTTAGCCAGTCCCGATCAGGCGGACTACAACACCGACGACTTCGCGCCGGACAACCATGTCTACGAAATGGAATGCGTGACCGGTGCCCACTTCATCATCGCACGAAACTGCCATAACGTCACCATTCGCGGCGGCGGCAGAATCGACGGCAACCGCGCGGCGATTTACGATCTGCCCGCAGCACAGGTCTGCTCATACGAAACGATTTCATGGCGGCCGGGACAGATGATTTTCTTCCAACACAGCAGTAACATTACGATTGCGGACGTGGAGCTGACCAATTCTCCATACTGGAACTGCTTTTTGTACAACTGCACCGATGTTCAAATCCGTGGTTTGCGGATTAAAAATCCGATGCACACGCCTAACGGCGACGGACTGGATCTCGACGCGTGTCGACGGGTTACTGTGAGCGACTGCATCATTGAGACCGGTGACGACTGCATCGCACTGCGCGCCTGCGGGGATTTCGGTGCGGATCAGCCGGTCTGCGAAAACATTTGCATTACCAACTGTATCCTGACCACAGTTTGTAACGCGGTGCGTCTCGGCGTGGGGGCGGGGGTCATCCGCAACGTCTCAATGGATAACTGCACCATTATCGGTTCGCGGACGGGAATTTGCTTCGTGACCAAATATTTCGCAGGAGCGTCACTGCAAATCGAAGATTGCATGTTTTCGCAGCTTCGGATTGAGGCAGAGCGTCCTTTTTCATTTCATAGCAACGCATGGGGACGCAAACTCGGACCGGTGACGCGGAAAATTGAAAACATTCTCTTGTGCAACATTCGCGGCACCGTCTGCGCGGGGTGCCTGATTGACGCCTATGCGCCGGGGAATATTCGTAATCTTACGTTTGACAACGTGGTGCTGACGTTGCAGCCGAAAACCGGGTACAGCGAATACCGCGATGCGGATTACGATTTCACAGAAAACACCGACCTGATCCCGCGCGCGGCGTGGCTGATCCGCAATGCGGCGGACATCCATTTCCGGGCCTGTGATGTCCTCCATATGGCGGCCCAGCCGGATATTTCGGAAAAAGTCTGTTGCGGGAGTACCGTTTCTGATGGCAATCTATCTGTCAAAGATGACGCATGCACGCGCTGAATTGTCATGTGCGGGAATAAATGGTTCTGTTTTTCAGTAAAAAACAGGTGACACTTTTCTCCATGTTAATAAATTGACAGTCAATATGATGCAACATTGCATCATATTCTGTCAATAAGAGTAAGATAGCATGGAAAATTCTGATTGCAAATCAGAATTTCTGAATCATAAATCAATTTGACCGACGCTGGAGGATCGGCTTTCAAGGAAAGGCGATCCGGAAGCGCCGGAACCGTCCGTAGGACGGAGTGAACGCGGGAATAAGCCTCCGATTAATGCAATTCGCTGCCGTCACGAAAAAGTCTGATGTTGTGCTAAGCTGCGGGAAAATGGTTTGAAGAGTTTGTAAAAACGGGTAACACTTTTCTCAGAACAAGGAGGAAGGTGTGAAATGAAAGCTGCACCGGAAACAGGGCCGAATCGGAGTGGAACCCGTTATTCGGCGGCCGACAAGCTCAAGGCTGTGAAACTTTATTTTGAAGAAGATTATCAGGCCAAAGACATCGCGCGGGAACTCGGGATCGGGAAAAGTTCCCTCGGCAAATGGATCCGTGAATACCGGGAAAAAGGTTCTGGAGCTTTCACGTCTCCACCGGAGAAAAGTGCTGCTGCAGCGGAAAAATCCGATCCAGCCCGGGAGTTTGTCCGCGCGCAAATTCTCGAACACAAAGCCGCACATCCGGATCATGGCGTCAAACGGATCACTCAGATCTTCCGCCGCTTTCTCGGTCTGCCGGTCAAAACTCATGAAGTCCGCGCTGTTTTGCAGGCGCACCCGTCATCGTCAACGGCGACAACGTCCCGTACCAGGCGTTCTCCCGCTCCGATGCGGTTCTTCGAACGGCGTTCTCCCGCTCCGATGCGGTTCTTCGAACGGCGTTCTCCCAATGAACTATGGCACACCGACGTAATGTATTTCATCATGCCGAACCACGAAAAAGTCTTTGTCATCGGCTATCTGGATGATTATTCGCGTTATGTGGTCTCCATGGATCTGTTTCATCGCCAGACGGTTGGAAATACCATTGATCTGTTGAAAAAAGCGTGCGGTGACTATACGTTCCCGAAAGAAATCCTGACCGACGGCGGCCGTCAGTTCGTCAGCTGGACCGGGAACAACCAGTTCGGAACCTATCTGCGCAACCACCAGATCAAGCATACGGTCTGCCGCACCCACCATCCGCAGACCAATGGAAAAATGGAACGGTTTTGGCGGACGTTGCGGCAGGAGTTTTTCGACAAGGCGAAGATCAGCAGTTTCGATGATCTCCGGGAGCAGCTGGCGCTCTATGTCCGGCACTACAATTTTCAGCGTCCCCATCAGGGAATCGGCGGCCTGACCCCGGCGGATCGTTTTTTTGAAATCGAAACGACGGTGAAACGGCAGCTCGCCGAGAAAATAGCAGACAATACTCTCGAACTTGCCTTGAAAGGCCATGTCCGCAAACCGTTTATGATGGTCGGGCGCGTCGGGGATTCCTGTGTGTCGATTCTGGAGAAAAAGGGACGGATTTCCATGCAGATCGACGGCGTCGAACAACCGACCGGGGAAACATCCCCTCTGATCATTTCCGATGAAAACATCACGCAACAGCTTGACAAACAACCAATCATGGAGAATATTGAAAATGGAGAAGACCCATCCGACAGCAGTGGAAAATGCGGAGAAATCAGCAATGACCGAATCGCAGACACCGCCGTTGACGGCGCAGGAGAAATGCAAGGCGGTCCTCTCGGTCTGGACGGAGAAAACCAGTGTGAGCGCGGTCTGCCGCCGGTATTCGGTGCGGCCCCCGCAGGTGGAACGCTGGGAGTTGCTTGCTCTGGAGGGAATGCTGAAAGCTCTGGAGGCACGTCCGAGGGGACGCAAGGCGTTGGAGATGAAAGAGAACTCACTTTCGTGTCATCTCGAGAAACTGCTGGATCGCAAGATGTTGCAGAACGAAAGGAGACAAGCCCGGAAGAAAGAGGAGAAACTGTCGGGAACACATCTGGCAACGATTTCCGGCATTTTTCCATCGCGATTTCCCAGTTAACCATCGTGTGACTCCCTGTTAAAATAACATATTTTACCTCATCTTCAATCCAATAAATAATAAAAATAATATTTTTAATATTTTTAAATAAGACTCCACCATCTTGAATTTTAGTGATTGTCCTTAATTTTCTGAAACACGTTGGTAAATCCCGATGTTGAATTTTAATGCGATTGTATTTATTGGATTTTGTGATATAATATAGTTTAGGAGAGTTATATGTCGCGTAGTGAAACATTCAGACCTTTGTATAAAAAGCTGGTCGACAAGATTGAGCTGGATATTATCCGTCGAAATCTGAAGACCGGGGATTTTTTCTGTGTTCTGAAAGATTTATGTGACCAATACAAGGTGTCCATCATTACCGTAAGAAAGGCGGTATCCATTCTCGAGAATAACGGTATTCTCTCCTGCAAGTCCGCCAGCGGCATTTATATTGCTAACCGGGAACTTTTGAATACCTTGAATACGTTTGAGCGTATCATTTTGATTCCTCATCATCATTACATAGAACACCCGAATCTGTTTTTTGAGTTGCGTCTGAGCGCACTACTTCAAACACTTCCACAGAAAGGATATGTCGGATTGCCGATTTATCGGAAGGATTTGAATCCAGAGCGGATTAATCTGTTGGGGCAGCGAGTAGTTGGAGTAATTGGCGGAAACAGCATGGCAAAGGAATTGCTACCTCGAAGCTCCGCATCTCCGAAACTGATGTTGATCAATCCTCCACAAGAGATTGCACCATCTCATCAAGTGTGTCTGTGTCAGTATGATTTCCGGGAACAGTTTCGAAAATCGTATGAATTTGCGTTGCGTCGGAATATGCCCCAAATCGTCCGTCTTGTCACGGATTCATCCTATCATATTCCTGATTTGGAGGCTCAGGCCTCCCTTTTACAGTTTGATCTTCCAAAACTTGACCACACCGAACCGGCCATTCAAACCGGCCGTCGTATGGCAAACGAATTACTCACAAAGGCGTCAGACAGCTTTTTCTGGATTACGGATGATTTTGTCGCCCTGGGCTTCCACGAGGTATTTTTAGCGCGTGGGATCAACCTGATTGCCGACCAGCGGATTCTGGTAAATGCATCGCCGTCATTTCCCATCATAGAAGCCATGGGATTGCCGGTCATTGGTTTCGGGGCTACCAAAATCGGTCATGACGCTGCTTCTTTCTTCTGTGATTTTCTGGATGCTTTGCCCGAGACACGTCCATCCGTTCCACTGTTGATTTCTCCTGAAGCCAATCGACCGGCGCAAATTTGACCGTCTCCCAGCACCATAATGCCGAAAGGCGCTTCACTGGTCAGGCGGAAACCGAACTCGCCGGCAGGATCCGACAGATTCACGGTCTGAACGGGGTGGTCGGCATCGAATACAAATTTCCGGACTACAGTTCCCCGATTGACGAGCCTGCAATGCACGCTTGCATCTTTTTCGCCAGAAAGAAGAAGTGTCCCTGAAAAACGGTCAAACGTTTTTTCCGGCAAATGGTAGAGCAGGTTCTGTTCAACGGACAACCCGAATGAAAGTCCGGAGTGAAAAACTGCTTCCGGAAAGGTCAACTGTTGTTTTTGACCGTCTGGGGTATAATAACAGTCAATTTCCTGCGTACGGAAACGATACGCGCCATACCCTCCGACCGGGAACTCGTATGGTTCAAGTTCAGCCAGAGGTATATACGGAGAAGCTTCTGTTTTTCCCGTCGCCAGTTCCGACACCGTTTTCAGAACATCCGCACAAAGCAGGACGGCGTTCCGGTACATGGACAAACAGGAGGCCGTATTTTCACTTTTCCCGTTCCAGTGCGCAAGCAGAACCTCCATGCAGCTCCTGCGGGCCGCGCGCGCCGTTCGGCAGTAATGGGCATAGAGCCGCAGAGCCGCTTCCGGGACGCTGGTGCCGAGCATACGGGGCGCAGCTGAAAAAAACGGTAAGTCCGAACAATCCAGCCGGGCCAGAACTTCCGCCGGAGAAAAATCACCGATTCTCAGACGGTCAAAGAAAAACAGATCACTCCCTCCGGGGCCCTCCAGTGCATGAATGCCAAAACAGGCATCCTGCAGGACATGCAGCAGAACTCCGAGGTATTTCATCGCCTCCTCCTCTTTGCCGTCGCCAAGCAGAGTCGCACTCTGCCGCAGAAGATGAAGAAATCCGGGAAGCGCAAAGTCATAATTCCCGTTCCGGAAAGCACGGGCGCGGCGGATTTGTCCGGCGCAATCGACGGTATGGTAGCGGTACAGTTCGGCATAAGACACATCCGGCAGATAATGGAACCATTCTCCGGAGGGAAGACGGCAATACCGTGCGAACTCTTCCGGGGCATTGAGCGCCAGGTCCGGATAAAGACAGAATTCTTCCGTCAAACGGCTCCGGGGGCCGGGGAGTTCCGGAACAAGGTTCAAGGCATTTGCGGTCATCCTGCGATGCTGGGCTGTCTCCGGCATGTTTTACTCCTCTCCTCTGTCAAAGATCACCCGTCCAAACCGTTTGACCGGGAAATCCGCGATCGGGCGCAGCGTCGGGCTCCAGAGGTCGGAACGGTTCCAGACTCCGCCGTAGCGCATAATTTGCAGACGCAATTTTCCCCGCCCGGAAAGCGGAAGACGGAATATGGCAAGGAATGTTCCATCGTCACGTTCATTCCGCACGCGGTATTCCTGCCAGAATGTCCATCGTTTATTGACATTGGGCGCGTAATTTTTCTGTACGGCATCCGAATCACCGGCCGTAAATATGCGGAATTCATCTTCCGGGGACGCATTCGGCATTTCCAGCCGGAAAAGCAGCTCACTGCCGCGGCGGAGCATCTGCACGGTCGCTGTCTTTTCGGGGGGACCGCCCCATTGACGTTCCACCAGGGATGCCACGGGCTGCTCCTTCCAGTCGGACTCCTCCGGTTCCTCTGAAATACTTCTGCAGTAATATTCCGGAATATGATCGGCATATTGATGGAAGCGCGCGGATTCCTGAAAAAAACGGGAGTAGATCCGGTCTCTCCAGAAAACAATCCTCCGATGTTCCGGAGAGCCGGGCTCACATTGAGCAGCCGCCTGATTGAGCAGAAGTTTTAAATCCCGCACTCGGTCTTCATCGTAGCGGACACAATGAATGAAAGCGATCTCATCCATTGTTTCGGGCGACCAAGGAATTCCTTCCCAGCGGGAGATGATCAGATCGTGGAATCTGCGCATCGTATCCGCCGCCGGCCCGAAAGAGTTCCTGATGTAATCCCACAACAGTTCATCAACGCTGTATTCCGGATTCCATAAGAGACGGCTTTGCAGCCAGACCATCGGATAGGTGGAAAATGCGTTCAAACGCCCCTCTTCACCCGACCGGTTCAGGCGGGAATTCAAGCCGTTGATGAAACAGCTGTCAGTTACGTCCCTTGTTGCCAACAGCCAGCGTTTGAAAATATTGGGGTACATAAATGGGACCTTGGAGGTATATGTGGCCGGGTCGACGATATTCAGCCAGATTCCGAAACGCTCTGTTTTGTTGTTCAGCAACTTTGACCACGCATGCACCTTTTCCAGCTCCTGGTTGAAGAGATCCGGGTCTGAAGCGTAGTGTACAATTTTTGTGACGTAGGTAACGTCGACATTATCGGGAATCCGCATTCCCTCCGGAGGAGATGGTATGATAAATGACTGACGTTCGCGGTTTCTGCTTGCGGCGTGTAAT
>CAJMAW010000126.1 GCA_905211485.1 uncultured Lentisphaeria bacterium
AGGCGGCGCTGAGCAGAAGAGCAGCCACAGCCGCAAAGGAGACGAAAAAACCCGCAGAAAATCTTCTTCCGACACTTGTCCTGAAACTCATGATCTGTCCTTTCTTTGTATAAATACCGCAATGATGATGACCAGTCCCTTCACCGCCCCCTGAAGATTGACGGAGACGCCCCACATATCCAGCGCATTTGAAACAACTCCGAGAATCAGCACCCCCGCAAGAGTCCCCCACAGCGAACCGCGCCCGCCGGACATCGACGCCCCGCCGATAATCACGGCCGCAATGGCGTCCAGCTCATACGAAAGCCCCGCACTGGTCGAACTCACCGAACCGAGCCTTCCTCCGAAAAGCATGGCGCTGATCCCTGCGGCTCCGCCGGCGATCAGATACGTGCAGAACCCCACAAGCCCTGTGCGGATCCCTGCAAAGGCGGCCACACGGGCATTCGCCCCCAGCGCACAGACATGACGTCCGAAACTGGTATGAGTCATGACTCCTCCCATCAGAAGAGTCAGCAGCAGCATGATCAGCACGGGCGTCGGAAGCCCCAGCAGAAACGATCCCCCGAAATCCCGGTAAAGATCATTCCTGCTCGCGACCATGCCCGCATCGGCAAAATACAAAGCAAGAGAACGGTAGAGCGACAGTGTCCCCAGCGTGGCAATGAAGGGGGGAATCCTCCCCAGCGTCACCAGAAGCCCGTTCAGCGCCCCTCCCGCCAGGCCGGAAAGAAGCGCGACAAGCGCGGCGACAAGAATTCCCGCCGTCCCCCCCTGCACCTGATTCATCGCCAGAATGGAAAAGACTCCGGACAGCGCCAGAAGCGATCCCACCGAAAGATCAATCCCCCCGCCCACAATCACAAACGTCATCCCCAGCGCGATGATCCCGCTGTAAGACACCTGGCGCGTGATGTTCAGAAGATTCTGCACGCTCCGGAAATGCTCACTCGAAAGCGAACACACAATCAGCAGCACCAGAAGCGCCATGTAGGGACCGCTCAGCCAGGCCAGATACTGTTTCAGACGCTTGAAATCCCGGGGGCCAGCACCACGGGAGGAGGACAATTCCATGTCTTCGCTCATTCTTCTTCCACTCCTGTTGCAAGGTACATGATTTCCTTTTCATTCACATGCTCTCCGGAAAGTTCTCCCGCGAGTTCCCCTCCGCGCATGACCAGCACGCGCCGGCAGTTGCCGATCACTTCCTCCAGATCCGAGGAAATCAGCAGACACGAAATGCCGTCGGAAGCAAGTTCGTGAATGAATTCATAAATTTCTCCGCGCGCACCGACGTCCACCCCGCGGGTAGGCTCGTCAAAAATAAAAATCCGCGGTCCCGTATCCAGCCCTTTCGCGATGGCAACCTTCTGCTGATTCCCTCCGCTGAGGCTCGTCAGCGGCGTATCCGGCGATTCCGCGCGGATCCGGAAACGTGCGATGTATTTTTCCGCCGCCGATCTCACGGCGGAACGGTTCACAAGGGAAAAACGGCAGTACTGCTTCAGGGAGGAAAGAGTCACGTTCTCCGCCACGGAAAACGCCGTCTGCACTGCCGTGCCCTGCCGATCTTCCGAAAGATAGGAAAGGCCCGCTTTCAAGGCGTCGGAGGGCTTCCGGAAACGCATTTTCTCCCCGAAGACGGAAAGCGTTGTCCCGGGGCTGGTCCGCCGCAGGCCGCAGATGGCCTCGGCCAGTTCGGTCCTACCGGCGCCGGCCAGTCCGGCAATGCCCAGGATTTCCCCTTTTTTCAGCGTGAATGAAACGTCGCGCACTTCCTTTCCGGAAGAAAGATGCTCCACTTTCAAGGCATCCGGGGCATCGGGGGGAACGACGGCCTTTTCCGGAAAAATGCGTGTCAGCTCCCGGCCAACCATCCGTTCGGCGATTTCTGCGGCGGAAAGCTGTTTCGCCGGAGTGCAGGAGACCAGACGGCCGTCACGAAGCACCGCAATGCGGTCGCAGATGTTCCGGACCTCTTCCAGTTTATGGGAAATATAAAGGACGGATCCGCCGGCGGCTCGGAAATTTTCCATGTTTTCAAAAAGCAGCGCGGTTTCCCGGCTGTTCAGCACGGTGGTGGGCTCATCCATAATCAGGAGCGAACAATCCCTCAGGAAGGCCTTGGCGATTTCCACCATCTGTTTTTCCGCCACGCTGAGTTCCGAAACCGGAGTCAGAGGATCCACCGCGCTTCTCAAACGCTTCAGCAGACAGCGGGAGGTCTCGATCATATCCTTTTTCACCAGGAGTCCGAAGCGGGAAAGCTCCCGGCCCAGGAAAATATTTTCATACACCGCAAGTTCCGGAATCAGGTTGAACTCCTGGGGAACCGTGTAGACGGATGCGTGCGGAACCAGAAAACGCACTTCCCCTGAACTGATCGGAGTCCTGCGGGCAATGCATTTGGCAAGAGTGGACTTCCCGGCTCCGTTTTCTCCGGCAAGACCGAGAATCTCCCCTTTCGGCATGGTCAGGTTGATCCCGCTCAGGACTTTGACGGGTCCGTAGGACTTAGTCAGATCCGATATTTCCAAAAGTATTTCCGGCGTACCCATACAGACTCATTCTTTTCCCGGTTTCTCCGGCAGACTCTACTCTGCCGACTGGACCCGGCAGACTCAATCGAATCCTTTTAATGTAAAATAATTTTATGTTTTTTCAACAAAGGCTATCGCATAAAATTCTGAAAAAAACCGAATGTGTTTTTCAGTGCGTTGAAAAACGCCCTTCCCTGTGCTATGATATAATTCGGCCCCGGAGGACGCACTGCCGGGGAAAACGGGGCGACGGTGCACAGAAAACATCGGGTTGTACGCCTTTTGACCCCGTGGACAGGAAGCCTTCATGATTCCCGTTTTTTCCCTTCATGAACATGAACGGCCTCCGGCGGAAAATCATGGGGTCATGGGAACGGACTTGAGTGTATGAAATCTGAAAACATCTCTGATGCGGCAATCGGAGGAATGGGAGTCCTCTCCTGTGCAGGAAACGGATGTGCCGAAACGCTTTTCCGTCTTTTTCACCCGGACCCCTCTTATCCCGCACTGCCGGGGCCTCGGACGGGAACAGGGCTGAAAAATCCTCTCTTCGAGCTTGCCCGCTTCCGCTGTCCTCAGGATTCCGAACTCACCCGCGCCATGCGGCGGCATTGTGCTTCCGGAACAGAATGCGCGATGACAAGAAGCATGGATCTTCTGCTCCACGCGCTGGAGGAAGCGCTTCTGGAGGCGGATCTTTCCCTTTCCGGACTCCGTTCCCGCCGGACCGGGGTCTGTATCGGCACCACAGTCGGATGCCAGCTGAACGACCTTGAGTATTATGCGCAAATACGGAACGGAGACTTCTCCTGCCCGGGTCCCATGCAACGCTATCTGAAGGGGAATCCCGCGGAACTTCTCCGCGAAGGGCTTTTCCTCGACGGGCCCGCGCTCTGCATATCCAATGCCTGCGCCTCCGGAAGTGATGCACTCGGGATCGCCGCCATGTGGATCCGGAGCGGACTCTGCGACCTGGTCATCGCAGGAGGCACGGATGCGCTCGACCGCGTCCCCATCGCCGGCTTTCACGCCCTCGGAGTCGATTCGGACGAACCTTGCAGGCCCTTTGACAAACACCGGAAAGGCCTGAATCTCGGTGAAGCTGCGGGTGTCGTGATTCTGGAATCGGCGGAATCCGCACGGAAACGCGGAAAAAAGCCCGAGTTTTTCCTGAGCGGATACGGGAATTCCGCGGACGCATATCACATCACCCGTCCCCTCCCCGATGCCGGAGGCCTTCTCCGGGCCTTTGAAGGCGCTCTGCGAATGGGCGGAATATGCGAAAAGCGGGAAATCGCCTTCCTCAACGCCCACGGCACCGGAACACCCGCAAACGATTCCTGCGAAGCTAACGCCATACATCATTTTTTCGGTCCGGAAACGCCTTATTTCTCCACCAAGGCTCTGACGGGGCACACGCTCGGAGCGGCGGGAGCCGTTGAATTCATATTCACGGTTCTGCTGCTCAGGGAGGGGCGTATCCCGCCCAGCCATGGATTTTTTGAAAAGCCGGAGGACATCATCCGTCCACCCCAGACGGAACCCGCCCGGATTCATCGGCGCTTTGCAGTCTCCGATTCGCTGGCTTTCGGCGGATCGAATGCGGCTCTGCTTGCGGAGAGGAGATGATTTTCAGATGAAACTTCTCGCATCGGCTTTCCTGAATGCGGCGGAACAGGATCATTGGAAAGATCTCCGGCGCAATCCCGCTCTGAAACGAGCGGACAAGTCCACTCTTTTTCTCATTTCGGCCATTGGCTCGGCATTGGAGAATGCCCGGATCGCGCCGCAGGATCTTCCTCCGGGAACGGGACTGCTCACGGCGACCGCCTTCGGTCCGCAGAATACGGGAATGAAATTCCTGAACGACATGCTGGACTATCCGGAGGATCAGGTCCTGCCGGCGACTTTTTCTCATTCGGTTTACAATGCGGCGGCCTCGTATGCGGCGGCGTTCTTCGCTTTGCGGGGGCCGTCCTACAGCGTGGCGGGGTTCCGGAATCTCTGCGAATCGTCGCTGAAAACGGCGGAGGTGCTTCTGGAGTCGGATTTCTGCCCCTGCCTGATCTACGCCGTCATTTCAGAGAAGGCGGTTTTTTCGGAAGCCGCAGCACGGATCATCAGGAGGGGAAATGCAAAAAATGCACTCCCCTCCTCCCCGGAGGAAAAGGAAATCGAAGGAGCAGCGGCTTTCCTCCTGGCAAAAGGACAGCCGGAAAATGAACAGCAGATCTTCCCGCCCGCTTTTTACAAAGACTTCATCCCTGTCACGGAAAGGAGACTCAACGCTTATGTATGAAGACCTCTCTCTGGAATCCATCGAAAAAAAACTGACTTCCGAAATCGCGCGGATCTCCGGAAAAAATGAACAGGACCTGGATCCCGATCAGTCCCTCTATTCAAACGGAGTCAATTCCATGGGCTTCATGGAACTGCTTCTCTCCGTCGAAAAAGCCTGGGGAATCCATCTGCTCAAAGCCGGGATCCATGCGTCGGACGTGAAATCCATCCGGGCCCTGGCAGAATCCATCCGGAATCATCTGGAAAACTGAAAAGGAAGACTCCGAGGCGGAAAGAGAGGGGTGGGACACCTTTTTTTCACCCTCTTTCCCATGTTTCCTCTTTTCTCCTCTCCGCATCATTCCGGGAAGAGGGACGGATCTTGAGATCCACAGAAAAAAACAAAACGGAACAACGATTCATGAAACGGCACGGACGGATTTATCTCAACTCCTTCGACTATACGGCGGGCCTGCTGAACCATCTCTGCCGCCTCACCCCTGGAAGGGGCAATCATTTTCTGGTGGTTCTGGAGAACAGGGAAAAATTTCATGCGCCTAACATTCCACATCTGACCCGGCTGCTTGCGCCGTGCGCTGCTCTTCTTTCCGGACGGATGAGACGCCATGCGCTGAATCTTGCGCCGTACTGGGAGGAAAAGCGCCGGCATGCTGCGGATTCCAAAATCCGCATCACGTTTGAATCTCTCGGGGAGAAGGCAGATTTTCAGGATGCGCTGAGCGTATTTGCGAATGCGCCTCTCCCCCCCGGGGATCATCTGGAACTGAAAATTTTTGAAAAGAGCAGTGTATCCTATGCCGTCTTCAAATTCAGTCATCAGCTTTTCGACGGACTCGGGGCGGAATATCTTCTCCGTGCGCTGAATGATTCGGATGAATCCACGATCGGGGAAACTCCGGGCCTGGCCACTCCGATGCTCCGCGACTGGACGCGTCAGTTCCGCGCCGGCAGGCAGGTGAATAGAAAACTCCTTTCCATCAAACGTTCCGGAATTCTTTCTCATCCGTTCACGCCTCTTCCGACGGCCGCGGCCCGTTTCCGGATTCTTTCCTGGACTCCGGAGGAGAGCGCGGGGATTGCTTCTCTTTCCGAACGGAAGGCGGGTCCGTTCATGCTGACGGCGTTTCTGCTTTCGGCAGCCGCGCGCAGTATGGCGGCCGTGCTGGACAGCCATCATCACAGGAGAAAAAGGAAGACGAAAACAGCGGACGCCGGGAACGCGCTTGATGAGGAGAAGAGCGGCAATCTCCTTGCCTACATGTCCTTTGACATGCGGGGGACGGAGGGAATTCCTCAGCGCAGCATCTTCTTCAATCAATGGTCTCTTCTTCCCCTGCTGATTCCGCGGGAAGACCTGAATGATCCTCTGCCGCGGATCCGGGAGGAATTGTACGAAGCAAATGCGGAACGCCTTCCCCAGGCTTTCCGCAACGCGGCCTATCTTGCAAGGATTGCTCCCTACCCGCTTCTGGAAACGATTTTCCGGAGCGCGTTCGGGAAGGTGTTTACAGGCAGTTTCATGTTTTCCCATCTTCCCGGAACGGTCCTGGAAACGCCTGAATTTCTGGGGAACGGGGTGGTCAATCTTTTTCACATGCCGCTGATGCCGCCCGAACCGGGAGTCGGATTTTTCTTCAATCAGTTTCACGGGCGGATGAACTGTGTGATTTCCTGCAGGGAGGGAGCGCTGGAGGAGAACGATCTCAACAGAATTGTGCTCTTGCTGAAGTCTGAACTGACCGGAAGGGAGGCTCTTTGAAATGAATATTTATGAGAAGATTGTCGAGGAAAACCGCGGATATGAGGGGACGGCGGTCATTGAAGGGGAACGGTCCTGGACTTATCCGGAACTTTTCCGCACGGTCGGGGAACTTGTTCCGCTTCTGAAAGTCCACGGTGCGCGGAAACACTCAAGAATCGCCGTTCTGATGGAGGATTCTTTTGACTGCATTGCCTTCAGTCTGGCGGTGCTGGCGATGGATGCGATTATTATTCCGGTTTCCTCCCGTTCAGCGGAAGCGGAGCGGAAAGAGCTTTTGAAACTAACAGGAGTCAATCTTCTGATTGCCGACCGGCGTTTCTGCGGAGAAGACGCGCACCAGGCGGAGTGTTCCGGAACCGGAGGATCATTTCCGTTTCCGGGAAGGCCGGAGATTTTTCTGAGTCTTCTGGATGAAACGGTCCGGCCTGTTCCGCTGCCGGGAGGGAAACAGGCGGCCTTCATCCGTTTTTCCTCGGGGACGACGGGCCGGAGCAAAGGGGTTGTGCTTTCACATCAGTCTGTTCTGGAACGGACATCCGCCTGTACAGAACTGGATGTCCGCCGCGGGGAAAGCGTGCTGTGGGTTCTGGACATGGCGTTTCACTTTGTCGTCACGATTCTGCTTTTTCTGAGGCGCGGGGCTCAAATTGTCATCTGCGGGAAGCCGACGGAGACGGAAATGTTCAAGGCGTTTCGTTCTCAGAAGATTTCCATGCTTTACGCGACACCGTATCATTATCTTCTGATGTGCCATTCTCCGGATTTCCGCCGGGAGGATCTGAGTCCGGTCCGGCGTGCTTTCTCGACTGCGATGAAACTGGAGACGGTGCTTGCCGATGCTTTCCGGGAAAAGTTTTCTCTGCCTCTGACACAGGCCTATGGAATTATTGA
This sequence comes from uncultured Lentisphaeria bacterium, assembly GCA_905211485.1. GTDB lineage: Bacteria > Verrucomicrobiota > Lentisphaeria > Victivallales > UBA1829 > CAJMAW01. Next base: position 7,495 of record CAJMAW010000126.1, read on the forward strand.
AGTGGGTCTGCCCTGTGTCAATGTTTCGGACAAGCGGGAGAAAATGCAGTCTGTGGGGCGTCTTCAGAAGGCCTATCGCCTCCGCATTGCGGATGCGGACGAACGGGGGACGGGGCGGATTCTGCTGGCGGGGCCTGGTTTTTTCGATGCCTATCTTGTTCCTTTCCGGACGAGGGAAGAATTATGTCCGGACGGCTGGTTTGACACGGGAGACACGGGGCATCTGGATTGTGATGGATTTCTTTTCATTGAAGGCAGAACAAAAGACATCATCAATTTTTCCGGCATGAAGATTTTCCCGTATGAAGTGGAAGAAGTTCTTCAAGAGTGTCCCTGGATTTCCGATGTTCGGGTTTATGCGTTTCCCATGGAGGGATTTGGGGAAATTCCGGCTGCGGATGTTGTTCTTACCGGAACAGTTCCGGGGGATTGGGAGAATCGGATCCGGACTTTTGCTTCCGGACGTCTTCCCGGCTGGAAAATTCCTGTAAGATTCAGGAGAGTGGATATCATTCCCCGGACGGCAAGCGGGAAAACCATCCGCCACAGCCTCTGAAGAATCGGCAGACAGCGCCTGCCGGGTGCAGGGAATGCAGCGAGAGCCGGGGAGTA
>CAJMAW010000127.1 GCA_905211485.1 uncultured Lentisphaeria bacterium
GGAGGCAAAAAATAAAAAAATAAAATAATAAAAAAAACATGAGGGCTGCTCGCCCTCATACTCTCCGGCAGGGCTGCATTCCATGCACCCGGCAGGCAAGCCTGCCGTATTTTTTTATTTTGCTTGTTTTGTTTTTTACAGGTCATTTCGGCAGGTATGCTGTTTGCCGTGTTGCATAAAAAGGACTGTCTGGTTTTTGTAGTGAAAAGGAATGGGAGATGTCAATTTTTGTAAAAGATTCACCGGATTATTTTCGAGGCATTTTTAATCTGGAATCGACAGAGGACGGATTGACAGCCAATCGACTGAGTCCGGAATTGAAATCGCTGTATCAGGCGGATGGGGAACACCGTTTTATCCGTGCGAACTGCCCTTCCGGAGTCCGTCTGGCCTTTGAGACGGATTCCCCATTTATGAAAATGGGATTGAAATATGGAAGGAGCGCACGTGCCGTCTATGCCGTGGATGTGATTGTAGACGGACAGAATCTTCAACGCTGGATTCCGCCGCATCCGGAGGAAGGGAAGGAATATGAGTTTCAGATGGAACTTCCCTCCCGCGGAGGACTCCATCAGATTCTCGTTCATCTTCCGCATCTGACGGAAAATACACTGAAATGCCTGGAGCTCAAAGAAGGAGCATTTGTGAAGTCTTGCTTTTCCGCCGCTTCTTCGAAAGGCGGCAGGGGGGAAGGGCGCCGCTTTCTTTTTCTGGGCGATTCCATTACGCAGGGGATGACCGTTTCGGGTGCCTCGCTTGCATACCCGGCAGTGCTTTCCGAAGCATTCGGAGCAGATTTTATCAATTTGTCTGTCGGGGGAGAAATCATGCGCGGCGAACTGGGGCGATACGCGCTTGCGTATGACTGGAACTCTGCGTTTATAGCCTATGGGATCAATGATTTCAACAACTGTGTTCCGCCGGACCGGACGGGGGAGGAAGCCTTCCGGATGCTGAATGCCCTTTGCGGAGCAGGGCGCGAAGGGAAAGTGATTGTGATTACTCCGATTCCCTGTACAAGAGGGGGGCGGGAAAATGAGTCTGGCTTTTCTCTGGAGAGCTATCGTGAAGCCATTGCTGCGGCCGCCCGGGAATTTCCTGGGACTCTTGTGATTGACGGGAAAATGCTTCTGGGAGAACGTTCCGAATATTTTATAGACGGTCTTCATCCCAATGATGACGGAATGAAAATCTATGCGGACAATCTGATCCGGATTCTCCGGACCGATGCTTTCTGAAGAATGAAGGAAGAACAAGAACCTCAGCCTGCCGAATTTTCTGAGAAACGTCAGATCGGGACGGAAACCGGAGAGGAATGTGAGGGAATGCGTCTGGACAGCTATCTCCGCAACCGTTTCACGTATCGCAGCCGCAGGGAATGGCAGGATTCAGTAAGGAAAGGGGAAATCCGTGTCAACGGGCGGCGGATCCGTCCCTGCCGGCGTCTTCATGCCGGGGAATACATTTCCTTTGATTTTCCTGATCGGGAGGAACCGGAAGTCTGCAGAGAATACCGGATTCTGCTGGAACATCCGAGATTTCTGGCGGTAGACAAACCGGGCAATCTTCCCGTTCACCCTGCCGGACGTTTTTTCCGGAATACGCTTTTGTTTCTTCTGAGGGGGCAGTACGGAAAACTTTTTCCAGTCAACAGGCTGGACCGCGAGACTTCCGGAGTGCTTCTGTTCGGACGCGATCCGGAGGCGGCTTCCGTTCTTTCCGGACTGTTTTCCAGAAAACAGGTCGAGAAACACTACACGGTTTTTGTTCACGGGGCGTTCCCGGAGGAGGGGATGAAAACACACGGTTTCCTTTCGCGGGATTTGGAGAGCAAAGTCCGCAAGAAACGCCGTTTTTGCCCTCTGAATGCGGAGGATGCGGAGAGAAGAAGAATTCCTGAAGTCCCAGAGCAGGAAGGCGCGCAGAGAGGAGGAACAGCAGAAGAATCCTCCGAGCGTGAATTTGCGGAAACGGAATTCCGTTTTCTGAAAGGGAACGGAAAGATCAGCATGCTGGAAGCGCTGCCGAAGACAGGGCGTCTGCATCAGATCCGGGCGACACTGTGTTCTCTGGGCTGGCCGCTTCTGGGAGACAAGCTGTATGGGTTGGACGAACAGTTTTATCTCCGTCACATAGATGAGAATCTGACGGAACAGGATCGTCAGATTCTCCGCCTTGACCGTCAGGCGCTTCATGCCTCCCGCATGATTTTTCCTTCCCCTTTCGGGAGGGAGGGGGAGAGAATTTCTCTTTTCGCCCCCCTTCCCCCTGAATTGACGGTGTTGCAAGATGAAATAAAAGATGTATAGTATGCAAATGACGGGTTTTTGACGGAAAACGCTTTTCCTGTCTGTTGAAGCACGCAGAAACGCCATTATGAACAATGAAAAATAGAAAACGCCTTGATTGGAATGACAGCGTGGAATGGAGCAATATGAAAACGGTTTGTCTGCGAGCAGTGTTCTGTCTGGCACTGGCTTGTCTGTTGTTGTCCGCATTGACGGCTTGCGCGGTGAGGGAAACGTATGAAAATCGGCAGAAAATCCGCGGCATCCGCGTGGGCATGACCCGGGAACAGGTTCGGGAAATCATGGGGGAACCACTGGTGAATGAGGTGTACAATACGCCGCGCGTCTGGTTTTATTATACACGGAACAGATGGTTTGACGGTTATGTCACACGGGATGAATGTACACCGCTCGTCTTTGATGAGGAAGGCCGTCTGGAAGGCTGGGGGCAGGATTATTTCAAGACTAATTATACGCTCGGGGACTGGAGTCAGAAGTCGATAGACCGTTCCATCTGAATCGTCCACTTCTGCAGCAGAGAACCACATTGGCCCCGTATTTTTCTCTCTGCTCATGAGCTGGATTTGTTGATTGGATGAATTCCAGTTCTTTCTTTTCTCTTCTCTCTTCCTTTTTTCCCTCATTTCCGTTTCTTCAGCATCCTCTTTCCCGCTGAATGTGGACTTGCCGCTCTGCTCTCCTCGCGGGAAGAAGGATCGGATCCCCTTCCATACGCTGCTTGCTTTTACAGACTGTTTCAGGGAATGTAATGAAGAGCGAGGCTTTCTGCCGAATTGCTCCATGGCAGTCCGAGGAGAGGGCAGGGGGAGGCGCTTTCCATCCGCAAAGATTCCGCATGTCCGTCGGTAAAGACGAAATTGGCCTCTCCTCCCTGGTGGCGGAAATGGATGGAGGGCGCAAAAAGCGAGGAAAATTCATTCCACGGCTCTATCGCCGAATGATTTTGAAACGCTTTTTGAAGATTGCTTTCCCCATTGATTTGTTCGGCAGTATCACCGAACATGATTTTCGATGCCGGCCGTCGTACGGCGGAAAGAGGATACCCGGATTGATAGATGCTTTTTTCTCCGAAAAACAAACCGATGAGTTCATTTCCGGAGGCAGAGATTTTTCTGGAAATGCCCATGAAACGGTTGAGTCCGTATCCCCCGCACTGATTTTGCACTTGATTCCCGGATAAGAATGCGGGACAGGCCAATTCCTTGAGATTTCCGTTCAGGTAGGGAAGCAGGGAGGAATCAGATTCTGATCCCGGATTTTCTCCTCCGAACCAGTAGTGCCGTTTCGATTCGGAAAAATTGGGCGAATAAGGCACCAGGTAATTCTGATGGGATGCGGCGTAAAGCAGATTTGCACTGCAAAGTTGACGGAGGGAGGCGAAACACTGGATCCCCTTGGATTTCAAACGGATTTCCAGAAATACCGGAAACAGCAGAACGCATAAAAGGCAAAGTATGGATATCACAAGCAACAGTTCTGCCAGGGTAAAACAGTTCTTCTTCCGCATTATCAATCTTCACAAGGACTCAGCTTCGTTTGACTGAATAATATAAGCTATTTCCAGGCAGATTCAATGAAGTAAAAATAAGATGGTTTCCAACTGTGAGTGATTGAAATATTTTTTTGGGAAAAGGGTGAAAATTTTATTTTTAATGATTCATATAATATTTTATGCTTCACAAGAACAGAAGGGTGAATGCCTTTTGCCATCTGAACAGAACAGCTAACTTTATAAAGACTCTCAAATCTTTCTTATTGTAAAAATATTTTTATTGTAAAAGAGAAAATCTATTTATCTGAATGCGTTTATTTTCTTTTCTGATTTGTTATGGAATGGGAAAGATCAGTTCAGAGCGGAAGAGGGCCTGGAAGCGTGAAAGTGCGGGAGAAGTGCGTTTTCATCATTTCTTCCGGGAATCTTTTGTTTCCTGAAGTCAAGCCCGGTGGCCTTGCTGCAAAGAGGCGGCGAAAAGTCCTCGTGCGGAACACGAATTTCTGTGATTGAAATAAAAAAAGCATGAGGACTGCCCGCCCTCATGCTCCGCAACTTTCACAGAGATTTCCTGCAAAACAACAACAGGTTTCAGATCTGTGCTTCTCTTTTATATGGGAGAGTTTGAATTCTTCATGACAGTGTCATTCATTTGGAAGTCCGTTCCAGTCCGGGGACGGAAATATCCGCTCCATTCCAGATATTGGAATATTGCGCGAACATCATGAAGGCGCCGAAAAGCACCACCAGGAGCGCAGCCACGGCAGAAATGGTGAAGAGAATGGAAGGTTCGGCTTTTTCCTTGCCCGCGGATGCATTGGCAGCAGCCACTGCAGGAGGCGGATTGGCAACAGAAGGCGGCACCGCGGCAGGCTGATCATGTTTTTTCAGGGAAAGTTTATGCGGCTGCTCAGTAGCAGAAGCCGCACTGCCTGCAGGAGTCAGCTTGATTGTGGCTGAAGCTGAGGATGAAGCGGGAGCAGCGGCCGCACCGCCGCCCGCTCCCAGTTTGATCGTGGGCGAAGAGGGACTGACCGCAGATCCTGGAGTCAGTTTGACCGTGGATGCGGAAGGCGAAACCGATCCGGATCCCAGTTTGATTGTAGGCGAAGAAGGGGTTGGCGCTGCAGATGCGGCACCGCCTCCCTGCTGAGGAGCCAGCTTGATTGTCGAAGCACTGCCTGAAGAAGCCGCTGCCGCACCGGGAGCGCCGCCAGAGGGCGCATCGTGAGACGGCGGGACCAGTTTGATTGTCTGTTTCGCAATGCGCGCAGTGGACGAATTTGTTTCGTTTTCACTCTTGGGAGTCAGTTTGATGGTTTGCGCTGAAGCCGGCTTCTGCTGGACCTGGGGCGCCTGGACGGAATCGGTGATTCCGGGTAGGGAGACCTGAGTGGAATGAGCTCCTGAGGTGGAAGGTCTGAGCTTGATGGTCTGCTTGACTCCGGGTACCGAAGCGGGGGAAACCGTCGTTGCCGTTGCAGAGGGCGGAACGGATGACGGCGCAGAAGGGGGGACTGCTCCCGGCATCGGGATATCCGCAGTCGGGCTGTCCGCAGTGGTCGGAGTGGCAGGTTTCCGGATCCGGCTGACCAGGACAGTGCCCGTTTGCGCCGGAGCCGCGGCCGTGGTCGTATCCGAAGGCGAAACCGGCATTGGGGATGCTTCCGGCGCGGAAACGGATTCCGGAGGCGGAACCGCAGCCGGGGCCTTGGGTGTGATCGGTTTCAGTTTCAGGGTCTTCCGCCCGACAGGTGCAGTCTTGGGTTCGGGAGTCGCGGAATTGACTCTCTGCATTGTTCCGGTATCGGTATTGCGCATGTTCATCGGGTCATTCAGACCATTGTTGAAACCGGGTGTGTTTGCCATAGTGTCCTGCCCTTCCTGATGATAGGTTTCAAAAACTGCTTTTATTTCAATCTCTTTCACTCCAAGAAAAAACGTTGCCGCAATCCTTTGGATCCGACAGTGGAAACGAATATAGCACGCTTGTTTCAGTCTGGCAAATTTTTTTTCTGAAAAAAAACCTTCAGCCCCTTTTTTTATATGCTTTTGCGATGAAAAAGGGTGTCCTGGGCAGTTTGAATGCATCAAAATCAAGTGGATATCGCAATATCACAGTTTCAGCGCGGAAAAGGCATCGCTGAGACTTCCGAGCGGAGCATTGGAAGGCGGCACAGGTTCTTTTTCCAGAATCCTGTTTTGCACTTCAAAGATTTTTTCGAGTCCGTTTCTGGCCAGACCGAGCATTTTGTCCAGTTCTTCGCGGGAGAAGGGATTTTCTTCGGCTGTGCCCTGAATTTCGATGAACTTCCCGGATTCGGTCATGACCACATTCATATCCACTTCCGCGGCCGAGTCTTCTTCGTAACAGAGATCCAGAATGCATTCCTTCTTCAGCATTCCGACACTCACCGCGGCCACGTTTTCACGCATGGGGAAACGCGGAATGAGCTTTTTCGCCAGAAGCCGGCGGAATGCCAGCTGCAGCGCGACGGAAGCTCCACTGATGCTCGCACAACGGGTTCCTCCGTTCGCATCAATCACATCACAGTCAATATAGACCGTATTCGGTCCGAGGGCGCTCAGGTCGATCACCGAGCGGAAACTCCTCCCGATCAGACGCTGGATTTCCATTGTGCGTCCACCCTGCTTACCTTTCGCCGCTTCACGCGCGTTACGGGTATGGGTAGAACGCGGCAGCATACCGTACTCTGCGGTGATCCAGCCCTGGCCCTGACCTTTCAGGAAGCGCGGCACGCCTTCTTCAATAGAGGCGGTACACAATACTTTGGTATCGCCAAATTCGACCAGCACCGAGCCTTCTGCATGTTTTGTATAGTTACGAGTCAGGGTAACGGGACGCACCTGATTATTGCTACGGCCTGCTGGACGCATATTGAAATCTCCGGCTTGAAACAAATGTGGCTGCGCATTATACGGACTTCCGGCGGTTATTCCTATCCTGACAAGGCATCGATGGCTATAATCCTTCCACCTCTCCTTTTATAAACAGGAACGTCTATGATCCGCAGTATGACCGCCTACGCCCGGCGTGAAATCAAGGGTGAATGGGGGAGCGCAACCTGGGAAATGCGCTCGGTAAACCAGCGTTATCTGGAAACTTACTTTCGTCTGCCGGAGCAGTTCCGTAGCCTTGAACCTGTCGTTCGCGAGCGTATTCGTTCTCGCCTGACGCGCGGTAAAGTGGAATGTACCCTGCGTTATGAGCCAGATGTTAGCGCACAAGGTGAGCTGATCCTCAACGAAAAACTGGCTAAACAGCTGGTAACTGCCGCGAACTGGGTAAAAATGCAGAGTGACGAAGGGGAAATCAACCCGGTTGATATTCTACGCTGGCCGGGCGTGATGGCAGCCCAGGAGCAGGATCTCGACGCGATTGCCGCTGAAATTCTCGCGGCGTTGGATGGTACGCTGGACGACTTTATCGTCGCGCGCGAAACCGAAGGTCAGGCGCTGAAAGCATTGATCGAGCAGCGTCTGGAAGGCGTCACCGCCGAAGTGGTCAAAGTCCGCGCCCATATGCCGGAAATCCTGCAATGGCAGCGTGAGCGTCTGGTCGCGAAGCTGGAAGATGCTCAGGGGCAACTGGAAAACAACCGTCTGGAGCAGGAGTTGGTTCTGCTGGCACAACGAATTGACGTTGCCGAAGAACTGGATCGCCTCGAAGCGCATGTCAAAGAGACCTACAACATTCTGAAGAAAAAAGAAGCGGTTGGTCGTCGTCTGGACTTTATGATGCAGGAGTTCAACCGCGAGTCGAACACTCTTGCGTCGAAATCTATCAATGCTGAAGTGACGAATTCTGCCATCGAGCTGAAAGTGTTGATTGAGCAGATGCGCGAGCAGATTCAGAATATTGAGTAACTCGTAACACTAATTCTTACTTTTCAGCCTTCACAAATGCCGCCCACTCAAACAGAGCGGCATTTTTCTTCCCCGCAACTTCAATTCTGTTTTGCGTGCCTGCTCCAGATTTTGCGATGTTTTTTTGCCCAGCACACTGAGAACGTGAGATACTCACAACTGTATATAAATACAGTTACAGATTTACTTTCTTTGCAATCGATATCACATGGAGTGGGCAATGAACGAACATCATCAACCTTTTGAAGAAATACGGCATTATGGCACTGAAGGGCAAGAATTTTGGTCAGCGAGAGAATTGGCACCGTTACTGGATTATCGGGACTGGCGCAATTTTCAAAAGGTACTGG
>CAJMAW010000128.1 GCA_905211485.1 uncultured Lentisphaeria bacterium
CTCACGCTGAACGCCGCCACATTCCGGCCGCAGAATCCTGCGCTTGTTCATGGGAACAGTCTGCCGCTCAACGAAGAGGAGCCCCGCTTTTTCCCGGAACTTGAAAAAATCCCGCGCACCGGACCGGAACATCCGCTGGAACTGACGGTCAGGCAGTCCCAGATGGATGTCAACCAGCATCTGAACAACAGTTTTTACGCGTCCATGACGGAAGACTGGATCGCCTCCAGACTCGACTCCCTCATCCGGATACAGGAAATACAAATCAATTTCAACGCCGATCTGAAAAGAAATGAATCCGTCCTCTACGGGGGGCAAATCAACGGGAAGAATTTCCTCGTGGAAGGAAGAGACGGAAACGGGCGCAATATTTTTCAATCCTCAGGGATTTTTCTCTGAGGATGGGGGAAACAAGGAGGGAAAAGGAAATCAGAAAAAGCCGGAGACTCCATTCTTTTTCCCCCTCCGCGCAGGACACGCGGCCGCGCTACCGCAAGCGCCCTTTTTCCGGCCATCTTTCTTCCTTCCCGCGGCGGAGGGCTTTTCTTCCTCCCCGAACGGCGGAATCAGGCGGAATCAGGCCGGAATCAGGCCGGAATCAAGCTGAAAACAGGCTGAAAACAATATGGAAAGCAGAGCAGCATCCATCCTGAAACGAATCGTTCAAAGCCATTATTTCAGGCTGATTCCGGCATTGGCGGCAGCGTGCATCGCGCTGTGCTTCTGTCTCCGCTTTCCCCTGCAAGTGTTCGGATGGAAGCGAGAACTCAGCCGCCAGAAAGAACTTCTTGAGACGGAAATTCCCCTTTCCGATCAGACAAATCCAGAAGGAGTTTCCCGCGCTCCGCAGCAAAACAGGAATTCTGACAAAAGCTCAGCTTCTCTGCCCTCCATCGGCGTCAGACCGCCGCAGGACGCAGGGAGTAAAACCTATTCCTGGAGTCCTGACGACACTCTCATGGAAGAAGCCCTTCACCGTTTCCGCAAAGCCGGGAAATGGGAGGCGGCTCTGTTTCTTTCCACGCGCCTGAATCCGGAAAACTTCACACAGGATCAGCTGGATCTGGTCTCCGGGTATTACGGGAAAGTCTTCGGGGACGCCTTCCGGGAAGAAACAGAGCGCTGGAAAAAGGAGACGTCCTGCCCAAGCTTCGATTTTGACAGACTCTCCCTGCCGGATGCGGCGGCTTTTCTGGAAAACATCCGCCTTGCCCTGCTGAACGGACGGATTTCCGGGGAAATCGTGTCCATTCTGATGCGGGCGTTTCTGAATTCCCCCTCGGATGCGTTTCTGCGGCATTTCGCGCTGGCGCAGCTTCAGGAGGATCCGCCCGCCCTGCCGGTCGCCTACGGGGGCAAAGAGGCGGAGGAATTTTTCCTTCAGCGCTTCCGGAACGATCCGTTTTTCCCGCGGGAATACATGAATTCACGCTTTGAGCTGATTCTGAACGCGCTTGCCCGCGCCCCGGAGGACGGGCCGGACAAAAAGTGGATTCTTTCCCTTCCCGCGGGGAAGGAACAGGCAAGGACGCTCAGGAAAGTGATCCGTTCCGGGGATCGGGATCTGGAGCTGAAGGAATATCTTTCGCTTCCCGTCTCAATGAGACGCCTGATTGCGCTCAGGACGTTCTCCGGCCCCTCCGCCATGAGCCGGGATCTTCTGGGAAAATCGTTCCGATCCCATGTACAGGGTCTGGAATGGATTCAGGCACTTCGGGCAAACGCCAGGACGGACGGATTTCTTCTTTCGGCATTCCGCTCCCTGCCGGGCGTTCTGAAAGCGCTGCACAAACTGGACTATGCGGAAGCGGAAGAGTGTTTTCTCAGGAGCTGGAATCTGATTTTCGGGGAAGAGCCTTCCGCGGAGATCCGGGAAATGTTTTCGCGTCCTCTGGAAATGGAGAAGAAGCTCTGGAAGGAGCTGGTGCATGAGAAACTGTGGAAACATTCCTCCATGCTGCTGCAGGAAGCGGAGGGGAAGGTTTCGGAGAATGCCGCATTTTACCATGCGGTCACATCGAGTTTTCCGGTATCGTCCGTCAAAAAGGAGAGTCTTGAAAACCGGAGACGCCTTCTTCTGGCGCTGGTCATGCTCAACCGCGGAGAGGATCCGCGTTACATCCATCTCAATGTGCAAATGAAACAGAAAGACCTGATCCGGGAACTGGATCTCAAGGAGCTCAAGGAAAATGAATGACCGGGAGGAGAATCGGATCCCCGCCCCGCAGAAGGAGGCGCTGAAAGCCTCGGAAGGGCGCAGGATGGCAGTGCTCAACGTGTACTCGAAATCGGGGACTCTGCTCAGCTCCCTGCCCCTGGAGGACGGAAGTTATACCATCGGACGGGGAGACGACTGCGACATTCAGTGTGAAGGAGCTGCGAACGTCTCGCGCCATCATGCCCGTCTGACTGTGGAGGGGCGTAAGGCGTCCATCAGGGACCTGAACAGCACTGTGGGGATGATGGTCAACAGCAAGATCGTCACGGAATCGGATCTCGGCGACGGCGACAGCATCCAGCTGGGCATGATGAAATTCTCCTTCCACCTGCCCCCGCTGCAGGAGGAGGAAAATGAAAAGAAGGCCCAGAAATACAAAGCCGTCGAACACTCCGACGCAGTGGCGCATCTGGACAGGGATCTGACGGATCTAGCCGAAAAATGCCGGACCATCCGGGATGAAGTGGCGAAAGTCATTGTAGGGCAGCAGGACATCGTCGAAGGGATTCTTGCCTCGCTTCTCTGCCAGGGGCATTGTCTTCTTGTGGGGGTTCCGGGGCTGGCGAAAACGGTCATGGTCTGCACTTTTGCCAAGGTGCTCGGGCTGGCGACGCAGCGCATTCAGTTCACTCCGGACCTGATGCCTTCCGACATCATCGGAAGCGAAATGCTCAAGAAAAAGGAAAACGATTCCGTTCCGGAACTTCAATTCGTCCAGGGGCCGATCTTCACCCAGCTTCTGCTTGCGGACGAAATCAACAGGACTCCTCCGAAAACCCAGGCGGCGCTGCTGGAAGCCATGCAGGAACGTCAGGTGACCGTCTCGATGAAATCCTACCAGCTGCCCCTTCCCTTCTGCGTCATTGCGACCCAGAACCCCATTGAACAGGAAGGGACCTACCCTCTGCCGGAAGCCCAGCAGGACCGCTTCATGTTCTGTCTGCACCTGGACTATCCCGCAATAAAGGAGGAACTGGAAATCATGCTGCGCACGACTTCAGGAACAGTTCAGCCCGAATGCCGCGGAGTGATCGAACAGAATGAAATCATCCGATTCCAGCAGATTGTCAAAAATGTGGGTGTGCCGGATGAACAGCTGGAACTGGCCGTGAATGTCGTCCGCGCGACGCGTCCGCGGACTCCGGAAGCGGAACGGCTCGGACTCGCCGGACTCATCGACTGGGGCGCAGGTCCCCGCGCCGGCCAGGCACTCATCCGCGGAGCCAAGGTCTTCGCCGCCATGGACGGAAGGCCCGCCATCTCCAGAAACGACATCGGCAGGCTTCTTCTTCCCGTCCTCCGCCACCGCATCTCCTGCAGTTACCGGGCCCGTTCCGAAGGGATGAATGAGGATGACATCATCCGCATCATACTGGGAAAGATGAACTTGCAGAAATAAATCCCCAAAACCAAAACGCGGGAACGGAAAGGATCATTCCCTTGACCGATTCACTGATAAAGAGAAAACAGATGCGGAAAAGAGGCGGACATCTCCTTTTTGTCCTGCTTGTGTTTTTCCATGCGGGAGTACTACACCCGGCGCATCTGCATGCCCAGGAGATCCCGGATCAGCAGAAGATCAACCTCCTTTCGGAACTGATTACACTGGCGCTGAAGAAGATGCAGAATGAGAACGGGTCCTTCTGCTATATTCCGGGGAGCAATCAGTATCTTGTCGGAGCCAGTGCGCTGGTGCTGTACGCGCTTTCGTCTTCCGGTCTTCCGGAAGACGATCCGGCCATCCGGAAAGGAGCGGATTTCCTGGACAACACAGTCAGCACATCCACCTATGAGGAGGGGCTGGTCCTCTGCGCGCTGGGGAAGATCAATCCCGGAAAATACGGGAAACGGATGCAGATTGCTCTCCGAAACCTGATTTCCTGGCAGGGGGAGGACGGCGGATGGGGATACGGGATGCCGATCACGCGTTCAGACGAATCCTGCTCACAGTACGCCGTGCTGGGACTCTCCGCCGCGGCGGAAGCGGGACTCGGCATTCCGGGAAAAGTTCTGGAGGACGCAAAAAAATATTATCTGAAACAACAGCATTCAAACGGGTCCTGGGGATACGTCGGAGCGGAAGGGACGCTTTCCATGACCTGTGCCGGGCTGGCGAGTCTCACCCTTCTCGGGGAAAAACCGGACATTCCCGTCCCGGAACGCTGCGGCACATACCGCGGGAGTCTGGAAATGCGCAAAGGTCTTCAATGGCTAGGCGCGCATTCAAAAAGTTTCCTCGGTAAAGTGGAACGCTATCAGAACGGATATGGGTATTATGCGCTCTACGGCATGGAAAGGGTCGGGATTCTGAACGGGATCAGGGAATTCGGCGATACGGACTGGTATGCGGCCGGCTGTCTCAACATTCTGGAGAAGCAGAGATGGTCCCTGAAAGTGACGGACATGGCCTTTGTCCTTCTGTTCATCGCCCGCAACGCCGCCCCCTACGCCATCTGCAAGTGGGAGTGGGACGGAGACTGGAATCCAGACCGATTCGACATCAGAAACTGGACGGAACGGGCCGCAAAGATACTGAAACGGCCGCTGGACTGGCAAACTTCGCGCCTCGATTCCGACGAAGCCCTTGCACGGGCAGGCAGATCCAGCATGATCTATCTTTCGGGACACGGAACGTTCAAGGCGTCGCGCCTGGAGCTGGACAATCTGCGGAAATTTCTCGATGCCGGCGGAGTCGTGCTTGCCGAGCCCTGCTGCGGGGACAAGACCTTTCTGCGGACTTTCCGCAACGTCATGGAAAAACAGCTGGAACCGGGGAAGGACTTCCGCTTCCGGAAAATCGCAAGCGAACATCCGCTCATGAATTCGCCTTTTCTTCTGGATGAAAGGAACGTTGTCATCTACAATCTGCGGAAGGGATGCTCCCGGAAACAGATTTTCCTCCTCGAAGACGACATCTCCTGCACGCTGAACGGCGACGATCCCAGAAAAGGCGTCCGGAAAGATGCCTGGGAAACCGCCATCAACCTTCTTTCCTACGCTCTGAACAAACGCAAGGCGCACGGAAAGTTTGAAGAGGTCCGCTTCCGTGAACTTTCCGTGGAGGAGGAACTGAACAGCAAAGCCGTCCGGGGAAGCGGAGCCGTCTACGCCTATGAAAACCCTCTCGGGCGCATCCGTTTCGACGGCGAGTGGGATTCGGACCCGAATTTCATCCGGAATCTTGCGGAAAACCGGGATCTCCCTCCGGAAGTTCCGCTCTTCGACGCTCAAATCCCGGTCGATCCCGAATCCGACGATATTTACGCATGCCGCCTGCTCCTTCTCAGCGGACACGGAGTGCCGCGCCTTTCCCCACAGGCCGCTGCGAATCTTCAGAAATACCTCCGTTCCGGAGGCAAACTTCTCGTCGAGGCCTGCTGCGGAGATACGGTTTTCGACAATTCTTTCCGGGAACTCTGCAGACATCTCTTCCCTGGAAGGCCCCTGACTCCGATCCCGGAAGGGGATCCCGTCTACCGTCTTCCCTATTCCCTTACTACAGTTGCAGGCAAGTCCCCCTCCCCCGGCAGCGCGACGACGGCAGCCTGGAAAAAACAATACGGATCAGACAAGATCCAGCCTCTCTACGGAATCCGCGGCGTCGGAAACTCCTGGGACATGATATATCTGCCCTACGACATCACCTGCGCTCTGGAAGGCGATCTGGAGGAAGACATCCCGGCGCTGAAGGGCGAATCGGCCGCACGTCTCTTCACCAACATCCTCTTCGCCCTCTTTGAACTGAATGCCGAAAGGAACTGGAAATGAACGTTTTTCAGAAGAATTCCTTCCGGGACAAATGGTCGCCCGAGGCTCTGGCGGCAATCGGCAGGCTGGACTTCATCGCAAGAGAAATCCTTGACGGTGTCCAGCAGGGTCTTCACAGATCCATCCGCCGCGGCTTCAGCTCCGAATTCTTCGACTACAAAAATTATCAGCCCGGCGACGACGCCTCCAGAATCGACTGGCGCCTTTATGCAAAAACCGGGAAATACTACATCAAACGCTTTGAAGCCGAAACCAGTCTGGAATGCATGATCCTGGCCGATTTCTCCCCCTCCATGCGCTGGCGCTGGAAGGACACGGTCTCCAAATCCGATTACGCCGCCTGCCTTCTGGCGGCGCTGGCGCTGCTGGCGGCGGGCTGCACGCTGCACATGCGGCTGCGAAACCGCTTCATCGACCAGCTGTAATCAGCGCCATTTAATAGGAAGAAATTCCGCAGAAAGGGGGCGATGCGCTTGGCGGATGTAATCGTCCGCTGCAGGGAACTGACGAAGGTCTACGACCTGTACGGCGAGGAAAAAGACCGCCTGAAGGCGCTGCTGGGGCTTCGGGCGAACGTGAAGAAATTTCCGGCGCTCTGCGGCGTGACGCAGGACTTCCACCGCGGCGAAATCGTCGGGCTGGCGGGGCTGAACGGCTCCGGCAAATCGACGCTGGCGCGTATCATCGCGGGCATCACCCAGCCGGATTCGGGGCTCTGCGAGGTCAGCGGCACGGTCAGTATGCTGGCGGCGAACATCGGCATGAATGATCAGCTGACTGGGCGCGAAAACATTGCCTATAAGTGTATGCTGATGGGCATGGAGAAGCGCAAAATCGCCCAAATCCAGCAGCAAATCATTGATTTTGCGGATGTTGGCGTGTACATCGACCAGCCCCTGCGGACGTATTCCAGCGGAATGCGCTCCCGGCTGGGATTCGCCATTTCCGCCCACATGAACCCCGAAATCCTGATTGTGGATGAGGCGCTGAGCGTGGGCGACGCGAGCTTCGCGGAGAAGTGCATGGCGCGGATGCGGCATTTCCGGGCGGAGGGCAAGACGATTTTCTTCGTCACCCACGCGCCGTGGCAGATGCTGAACTTCTGCGACCGGGTGATGTGGCTGCATCAGGGGCGCGTTGTGGGCTATGACACGGCGGAACGCATGATTCCGGCGTATGTCGCCTTCACGCGCGAGTGGACGCAGCTGGATCATCTTCAGCGCACGCAGCTGTCGCCGGATTACGAGACGTATCGGGCGCAGGTGGAAAATCAGCAGCGCGCCGTGTGGCAGCAGCGCGCAAAGGAAGCGGCGCAAAAATCGCCGTAAGCAGGAGAAACTTTCCTGCGATTCAACTTTTTAGGCTCATCCCAGCGAATAAGAGGAAAGTTGCCCAGATTGCTGGAAACAGAATCGGCAGCTCATTCGTCGTATTTGCTGGAAGGCATATACCATTTCCCCCAACAGATAAAAGGAGTGACGCAGACCATGAAACGACTGGTTTCTGTATTCCTGGTGCTCTGCATGATGCTCTCCTGCGTGGCATTCGGCGAGACGCTGGACGGCGCACAGGGCGAAATCATGAACGAAGTGTCGGATGTGGCGTCGGACGAGGTGCAGACGCCCGACGAACCGACGCAGGCTCCTGTGAACGAGGACGACATCGTTCTGCCGGATATGGATGACGACATCAGCATCCTGCCGTCGGACGACGTGAACGGCCCCGATCCCTACCGCGAGCTGGTCTTGCTCCAGCCGACGGACCTCATCGGCACGACGCTGTCCGAAACGAGCGTGCGCATTGGCTGGGGCTCTGTCGCCTTTGCGACGCAGTACGACGTGTACCGCAAGTTAGGCGGCGAAACCAGCTACACGCTGCTCGGCTCTGTGCCGAACAATCGCCTGTACTATGAGGATACGAACGTGACCCCCGGTCAGGCGGTCTACTACCGCGTGCGCGCGGTG
>CAJMAW010000129.1 GCA_905211485.1 uncultured Lentisphaeria bacterium
CGGCTTTTCCCAGCGCAATCGCCCCGCCACACTGAACGGCAAAACGCAAAAGGGCGGAGGTCTTCCCCAGATTCATCTTCAAAACCTGATCCACGGACAATTTTGAAAAATCCCGGTACGGAAACTCCACATCCAGCGCCTCCCCTGAAATCAGCTCCCGGTTGACCGATTCCTCCAGACGGCGCATCAGGGAAACCAGAAGAGGCGCGGGAACACCCGTCTCCGCCGAACGAAGAAGCATGTTCACAGCCCAGCCGTGCTGAATGTCCCCGGCAAGAACCGCAAAATCCCGCCCATACTTTTCACAGAAGTCTTCAACCCGTCCGAACGCGGCGGAGGCATGACGTTTCAACACAATATGGGTGGTGGGAATTCCGCGTCTGAGTTCATCGCAGTCAATGATGTCATCGTGAACGAGAGTCCAGTTATGGTAGATTTCGACCGCGGCCGCGGCATAGCGAGCCGTCTCCGGATCCCCTCCCAGAGCGCCGCAGCTCCATAGCAGCAGCGCCGGGCGTATCCGTTTCCCCCCGCGCATCGGATACGCACGCACCGCAGAACGCAGATTTTCAGGCTCAATCGGCTCCGGAAAGGGATCCTCCGCAATCAATGCGCCGATCTTTTTCGCGACTTTTTCCATTTCATTCTTCAAATCCTGATGCATCGGCACACTCCTTAAGCTGCTTCTTCTCCTCCCGTTCCATGGGGAAGGTCCGTTTTCCTTTCCGCTTCATATTCTAGCGCCCGTACGAAGATTTTTCAACCCCGGGGAATGAGATTGCGCCTCTTCCTCCGTTCCTGCGTTTTTCCCTCCCCCTTCCCGGAGGAAATGCGTATCCGTTTCATCCGAGCCTTTTTCAGAAGGCATCAGTGCTTTTTTGCGAAGGAACTTTTTCACCGTTCCCTTTCCTGCGGGAACAACAGGAGGGGCTGCCCGGAGAAGAGGAAACAGGCCCGTAATACGTTTCAGAAAGACGGAAGGCCGGAACGGGGAGATCCCTCCCCGCCAGGAAGTCTCTGCAGAGAGCCAGAGCATTCTCCGCCTCCTCCGGACGGAACCAGTGAATGTCCACACCCTCGCGTTCGAGTTTCCGGAACCAGGAATCCTGGCGTTTGGCGAACTGGCGGATCTTTGCGAGAAGCGATTCACGCATCTTGTCATAGGAAACGCGCCCCTGAAGGAAGAGTGCGCTTTCCCGGTATTCCAGGCCGAAGGACTCCAGTCTCTCCCAGGAAATGCCGTCCGCATGGAGGCGTTCCGTTTCGGCAATCATATTTTCCATTCCGTTCAGTCTGGCGTCGAGTCTCCGTTCGATTCGGGATCGGACCTCTGCCCGTTCGCGGTAAACACCGAGCACCAGGAAGTCCAGATCCGGAAGCGGGTGTTCCCCTGCGGACGGGATCCCGTCCAGACGCGCCTGCGCCTGTTCAATCTTCCGGATCAGGCGGTAGGGATTGGACCCCTCATGCTGAAGGATCGGCGCGGAAGGATCCAGCCTGGAAAGAAGTTCCCTGAGTTCAGGCAAAGCAAGGGATCTCAGATGAGCCCGTCCGTCAGGATCGGGAGCGCAGCCGCAGAGTTCATAGTCATTCAATAGAGCATGGATGTAAAGAGCCGTTCCCCCGGCAAAGAGAGGAACACTCCCGTGCGAACGGATGATTTCCAGAGCGGCGCGGACTCCGTGCAGATAGTCCGCAAGCGAATAGTTGAGCGCGGGATCCGCGACATCCAGCATATGATGCGGAATCCGCGTTCCGTCTGGGAGCTCATATTCGGAAAGATCCTTTCCGCTCCCGATGTCGAGCCCGCGGTAGACCTGGCGCGAATCCACGCTGATGATTTCCGCTCCCAGCGAAGCCGCCAGACGGACCGCGAAAGCGGTTTTCCCAGTCGCGGTCGGACCGAGGAGAAGAATGCACTTCTGTTTTTTTCCCATTTTCTCCATTTCCCGTTTGCCCCTTCGCACGGTCTGGCGTGTTTTCCCGCCGGAAAGTTCAGAAGGATCCGGATCCATGCGCCCCGTTCCGGCAGCGGATTCACGGGCATTCCATGCAGACGCTCCGGAAAAATATCACAATAATATAGTACAGGAAGGACTGGTAATCATCCGGAAATGGATTAAATTAAAGAAAAATTTATTGTTATGAATCATCATTTCAGGGAAAACCCAAATGCAGAATACGATCAAAACAGCCGCGAAGGTTTCCGGGATCGCCCTCCATACAGGAGTCAGAGCGAATCTGAAAATCCTGCCGGCACCGCCGGACAGCGGAATCATCTTCCGGCGCACGGACATGCACGGCGCCCCTGAAGTCAAGGCAAACGCATGCAACGTGATTGATGTGCGCAGAGCCACCACCATCGCCTCCAGAACAAGCGGAGCATTCGTCGTGACCGTGGAACACATCATGGCCTCTCTTCACGCTTCCGGGGTCGACAATGCCTATGTTGAAATGGACGGGCCCGAACCCCCGATCGCCGACGGCAGTGCGGGCCCGTATTTCGAAGCCATTCAAAACGCCGGAATCGAGCCTCAGCCCGAAGCGCCGGACAACTGCTGGACGGCCTCCGCACCGATCGTTCTGGAAGAGGGGGAAACCAGAATGGTGCTCACGCCTGCGGATGATCTTGTCATCACAGCCATCGTGCAATACAACGCCTCGCCTCTTGACGCACAGTTTTTCAGCTGCGCCGTCACGCCGGAAAGCTTCCGCAAGGAACTTTCCGCGGCAAGGACGTTCTGCATATACAGGGAACTCGAACAGCTCATCGCCGCGGGGCTGGTCAAAGGAGGGAGTCTCGACAATGCCATCGTTATGCACGGTGGCGCCATCATCAGCAAGGACGGGATGCGTTTCCCGAACGAACTTGTCCGGCACAAGATGATGGATATGGTCGGGGACCTCTACCTGACAGGGAAGAGAGTCAAGGCTCATATCATCGCGGTCAAACCCGGACATCCGACCAATGTCAAGCTGGCTCAGCTGATGCTCGCCCAGCAGCGGCAAAAGGCGGAATCCGCATCTTGAAAAAAACATCAACACGCTAAAACGCAACGGAAGGCACTGAATCATGTCGGAAAAAATCATTCCCCTGAAGGAAGTCAGGGATATCCTGCCGGTCAAACCGGAGCTGATGCTTCTCGACCGCGTCCTCCGCGCCGGGGAAAACCAGTGGATCGGCCTGAAATCCATTACACTCAACGAACAGTATTTCACCGGGCACTTTCCCGGTCATCCGATCATGCCGGGCGTGCTGCAGGTCGAAGCCATCGCCCAGCTTGCGGAACTCGCCGTCTGGGAAAGGCTTGATCCCGAACGCAAAGGGGACATCTACATCAAGTCCATGAGCAAAATCAAATTCCGCAGACCCAACAACCCCGGCGACCGCGCCATCATCGAAGTCAATGTGACTTCCGTCAAGGACTGCGAGGCTGTGATTTCCGCATCCGTGAAAAACAATTCCGGAGTGACCTGCCAGGCCACGGAAATGGTCCTTGCCGTCCGCGAAAGAGTATGGGAAAGCGCCATGCCTGCCGAATTCAATGAGTTCGACAAGTCTGAACATTCGGAAATGGATGTGACCAAAATCATGAGCTACATCCCCCATCGCTTTCCCTTCCTCTTCGTCGATTACGTCTCCAAAATCGAGGGAAGCCATGTGACAGGCGTCAAGAACGTCACCAACACGGAACCGATCCTCCGCGAATACAGGGACGACGGCTACTCCGTCCTCATGGGTTCCGTTCAGCCGGAAATCATCGCCCAGGCCGGCTGCATCTACATGCTTTCCAATGAGGCGTCCAAAGGGAAAATCGCCTATTTCATGTCCATTGAGAAATCCGAATTCTATCATCCCGTGCGCCCCGGCGACCAGATGCGTCTGGAAGTCGACATCCCGGACAACACAAAACGCTTCGGAAAGGGTGAGGGATTCATGATTGTCGACGGCAAAGTCATGTCCAAAACCAACATGATGTTCGCCATTGTCGATCCCTGACGGCAGTATGCCGGGATGAGGAACCCCTGATCTCTCTCATCCGGGATCAGCAAATCAAAAAAAAGGCGGGAAAATGTTCCCGCCTTTTTTTGCATTCGGAATTCTCCGGAGCTTCGGAAAGGGTCTGACCTTCGGAAAGGGGCAGAATGTTTTTCCCTCCGGCGGCATTTTCTTTTTGATCAGAAACCGCACTCGTTTCTCAGGGCGGCCGCGGTTCCGGCAAAGAATTTCTCCTGTTCCTCGGGGGCGCCCCAGCGATAGTAGAGTTCACCTACGAATTCAAAATAGCGCAGCCAGAATTCCCTGAGACGCAATGCGCGGGAATTCTGTTCTTCGGACCCGTAAAAGGAATCGGTGGCGAAGCGGATTTTTTCATTGAAGAAGCGGGCGGTGCCGTCGTGGCAGCGACGGTCGAGGAATCCGGGAAGGAACTCCATGACTCTCATATAGCCGCTGATATCATGGGTGATATTGGGGTAGTAATAGAGATTCTGAGCCGTTTCCTCCAGATAAGGCCATCCGAGATGACCGCCCATGATGGAAAGCGCAGGGAATGCTTCGGCAATGCCTGCGAGATGTCCCGGGCGCATGCGGTCGGGGCCGCGGGAATGTCCGGAAGAACCTTTCCAGGCCGGTCCGGGCGCAACCAGCCCGGTATGGAAGAGGATCGGCATGTGCAGACAGGCGGCCCGTTCATAATGAGGGTAATAGCATTCGCTGTCATAGGGATGGAGCGGTTTGTAGGGTTTGAGCCCGACGAATCCCGCATCTTTCAAGCGGTCGATTTCCTCGGGCGGTTTTTCCAGATCCAGGAAGCCGAAGACGAAAATTCTTCCCTTGAAATCCTCCGCGGCCTGAAGAAGCTCTTTGCGGGAAGCCGTTTCATAGCCGTTGAGGGAAACTCCGGAAAGATCCATGAGCCAGATTTCATCAAAAATCCCGGATTCGACAAGAGGGTAAAATCCGCTGTGATTGTGCAGCAGATGAGCGTGGGAATCGATTATTTTCATGAAAGACACGGAGCTCCTCAGAGATTGAATTCAGGGGCGGTGGCGGTGGCGGCGTCGGTGGCGATGATGCAGTTCGGGTGATAGCGGAAATGGGTGACGGGGTAATCGTCTCCGGGTTCTCCGAGCGCCGCGATGCGCACTACGGTATTCGCCCAGAAGAATTCCCTGGACTCGTTGCGGGTCATGAGAAGCGCACGCCGGGCGTTCAGGCACTGCTTCATTCCGAGCGTGATGGCACGGCGGGGGAAGTTTTCCAGATTGCCGCCGACCCCTTTGTGGCGCGTGGAGTCGATCGTACGCGTGAATTCATTGATCCGGAGAATTCTCGGATCCGTGAAAGCGACTCCCGGTTCAGGCTCGTTGAAGGCAACGTGCCCGTGGATGCCGATTCCGCCGTAGCAGACTTCGATTCCTCCGGCGGATTCGATCATGCGCGGGAGTTCGGAAAGATTTTCAGGGGTGGGGAAGATGACTTGTTCGCGCGGCATGAGCAGTTCGGGGCGGATATGATTGAAGAAGAGTCCGCCGATCTGTCCGCGGAAACTCAGGGGGTGATCCGCGGGGATCAGACGGTCTTCCTCATCGTCGCAGTATTCATCCATGAAGAAGAAACGCACATTCTTCAAACTCAGATTCCGTTCATTGATGATCTCCGCCATGATCCGGTAGGGCTGTGTGGGACCGACGGGCATGATGTAGGAAAGGATTTCACTGCCTGCGGCGGCTTTAGCGAATTCAGCGGTCATTTCCTCGGCAAGATAGCGGTACAGGGTGTCGAGATCCGGGGTGATGACAAGACGCGGACCGGCCTCCCGTTTCAGCTCCTCCACTCCAAGGGAAAGAATTCTCCTGACCTCTTCCGAACGTTTCATGATTTTGTCCTCCATTGTTCCTTTTCGATGCGTTTTTTCATTTTTTCATGGATCGGCAGTTTCTCCGATTCCGCTTGTATGGACTATGATAGCGTGTTAAAGTAAAAGAGACAATGTTGTTTTTGATGCAATTTGAACACTTTTGAAGCAGAGGATGATATTTTTTCATGAGGAAAATCGTCAGCCGCCCGGACGTCAACAGGATTCCGGGACTGCCGCTGCCCTTTCATGTCCGTTCCGTCGGCTGCAACGAGGCCGAATGCGGCTGGAGTGAACGGCTCCCGGGAAAACTCAAGAATTTCTTCCAGCTTTTCTGGACTGCCGAAGGCTGCGGAGAACTGATGCTTCCGGAAGGGGGCTCCGTGCGCCTCCCCGCGGGAACTGTGTTCCTGCGTCATCCGAATGAGGAACACTGGAACAGGACCAGCGGAGCCTCCCGCTGGCGTTATTACTGGTTCACGGCGGACGGACCGGGGGCGGAAGCGTTCTTCAGCGCCTACGGATATCCGAGAGAAGCGCTCCGGGCGGGGGAGTGCCCGGTCAAGCTCTTCCTGGAACTGGAGCTGATGCTCAAACGCAGAACGCCTTACGCTCAGCGTCATGCGCTTTCAGTCGCGGCGGAAATCCTTGCACTGGCAGGAAGGAAAAGCGGAGAGGAGGATTCTACGGAGAATTCCGGCGGTGCTGCCGCGGGAAACGTTTCAGGATTCGGAGGAGGATCGAAAAATGGAGGGAGCCTGGTCAAGGCCTTCATAGACCTTGCGCATGAAACGTTTTGCGATCCCGCGGCAAGTGTCGGCACACTCTCCGCCGGACTCGGTGTGCACAGGACGACCCTCAACCGTGTTTTTTTCCGCGAAATGGCGATGTCACCCGGCACCTATCTGCATGAAATCCGGATTCAAAGGGCCTTTTCCCTGCTCCGGGAAACCAGTCTTCCCCTGAAGGAAATCGCTTTCCGATGCGGATTCGAAAATGCGCCTTATCTCTGCCGTCTTGTCCGGAAAGCGACGGGGCTTTCGCCTTCGGAATACCGCAAACGCGCTGGAATGGACTGAAAAAAAACACAGAAAAAAGAAAAAAAACAGTCCCTGAAAAAATGGAAAAAACTTTTTCCCGACTTGATTTCAAAAAAGAAAGCCATATTTTACCTCCATAGGCGAAACGTTTCGCCTGATCTGCCGGAAATTCTGAAAATTCGCAGCGGAGGGAGCTTCCGCATGAACGGGAAACGCGTGACCATCAAAGATCTTGCACGGCACTGCAAGGTGTCCGTGAGCACGGTATCCTATGCTCTCAACAGCGGGAAGAATGGAAAGAACGAGAAGAATGCGAAGGTCTCCGAAGCGAAACGCCGGGAAATTCTCTCTCTGGCGGAAGAATGGGACTACCGCCCGAACCGTGAGGCGAAAAATCTGATTTCGCGGAAGAGTTTCCGGATCGGGGTGATGTTTTCCAGTCTTTCCAGCCGCAGTTATTCTCTTCTGATCGAAAAAATCCAGCGGAATCTTGCGGTCCGCGGCTACGCGGGGATCTGCGCATCCTGGGGAAACACCTACCGGAGCGAACCCTTCCTGCACACCTACAGGGAACTGCTCGACTGCGGAATCGACGGAATGATCCTCGCCCATTCCGACTTCCGGGGACTGCGGAAAGACATTCCGACTGTCATCTACGGGCACCGGGAGGGCATCGGGAAATACGACACGATTCTGGTTTCCCAGGGAGAAAAGATCCGGACTGCGGCGGAATATCTGATTTCCCTCGGTCATCGGCGTATCGCCGTCATGACCCACATCACCCGAAGCGACCGGGAAGAAAAGTGGGCGGTCATGCGCAGTCTGTTCCCGGACTATCCGAGGGAGTATCTGGCTCCAGCTTCCGACACGGTGAAGTCGGGAATCAAAATCCTGCACCGGATGCTGGCGCTGCCGCCGGAAAGACGGCCGAGCGCCCTGATCGCGGTGGGGGATGAATCGGCTGCCGGAGTGCT
>CAJMAW010000130.1 GCA_905211485.1 uncultured Lentisphaeria bacterium
TTTTTCCTGTTACAAACTCAATTCCCCCTCAAATAAATAGAGGCGCCCAAAATTCTTTTTCTCCGCAATAGTCCGCTGTGCCTGTTGGAAAATACTGAATATTCTGAAGCGGGAAAGGAGAAAACTTTTTCGAAAAAGCATAGCGGTGTCAAAATCTCTTATTTTGTGCAGACGCTGTCTTTTTACAGAATGCGTCTTTCTACTGAGCATTTTTTACTGTAAAAAGTGGAGGTTGTATATCCGGAGAACGGGAAGCAGTTTTTCCTTGTCATTTATCAATTCGCATTGGGGAACGGCAGAGAGGAAAAAAGGATGAGGGAAGCATTTTAGTTTTTTGAAATTGATTTTCCCGTTTTTGAGAAATAGGGAGATCCGTGTTTATTTCTTTATAATGAAAATGGAATAAAAAATTTATCATTTTTTAGAAAAAAAGATTGACTTTTTGAATATCGTGAGAATATATTATGGAAGAGATAGTGAAATAAGTGATTGATTTTTTGCTTTGATCAAAGGAATATTCCTGAAAAACAAGATAGAGGAGAGTTTTCATGCCGGACGTCAAACAGTTGTTAAAGGATGAGTTTTCAAGACTTGCGCGGAAAGAGTTTAAGAAGTCCACAGAACCTCTTATGAAACAGGTTTCTGCGTTGAAGATTGCGTTGGCTGAGCAGAAAAAGAAGATTGCTCTTCTGGAGAAAGAAATTCAGGCGAAAAATATTCATCCGCTTGCACAGATTGTTCAGGAACCGCTTCCTGCGCTGAAGCCGAAAGGAGCCTCCAATGTACGTGTCGGTTCGGTTCAGATCAGGAAACTGCGCAAGAAATTAAACATCAGTCAGGCGCAAATGGCGGCTCTGCTGGATGTGAATGTGAATTCTGTTGCGTTCTGGGAGCAGGGGAAGGTTGTGCCCCGTCCCGATGCGAAGGCTAGGATTGCGGCTCTTCGTTCCATGCCGAAGCGTGTGATGAAGCAGATTCTGGCTGAAAAATTTCCTGAACAGGCGGAGAAGAAGAAAAAGGTTCGTCGTTTGAGAAAAGAAGTGACTCCGGCGGCGGTACCGTCTGCATCTGCTTCTGTGCTTTCTGAAGCTGTCGCAGCTCCGGCTCAGTCTTCCCCGTCTGCATCTGAAACTGCAGAATAACAGAATCCGGAAGAATCGGGATGAGCTTTCCGCAGTCTTTTCCTGATTTCATTTTCCGTATATTCTGAGATATCTCCCTGAAATATTTTCTCTGCCTCCAGGCGTGAGGGAATTTCCTTCCAGGGAGATTTTTTTTGCCTGATGGATGCTTTCTTCTGTATTCTCATTGATATCATGGGAATGGAAAGCCGGCGGAAAACAAGGCACATAAAAATGCACCTGACATTTTCACGAGGTCAAGGTCCGTGACCTTGTCGCGGTCCAGCGGCGAAACGCTGGCCGCCGGAGGCAAAGTAAAGAACTTTGCGAAGCAACAAAAAAAATATTGCGAAGCAACAAACTACGGAAAAATGCGCGGAGCATTTTTCACGAGGTCAAGGTCCGTGACCTTGTCGCGATCCAGCGGCGAGACGCTGGTCGTGCGGAGCACGAGATCTTATAAAAAATACAGAAAGAAAACAGCATGAGGAACTGCCCGCCCTCATACACCTCGGTTCTCGTTGCATTTCCTGTACCTACCCGGCAGGCGTTGTCTGCCGTATTTTTTCACAAGTTACGATGTTTTGCAAAGAGTTTTGATACATACGGGAAACATTGACTTGATTTGCTGAAAAGAACATTGCTTTTTTGATCTGTCAGGATTATTATACAGAAATCCTTGCGCCGGATTCAGAATTTTCCGGACAAAGTTTATCGGAAATCCAGAAAGAAAACGGACTGAAATTGAAAATGAATCGTTATCTCCTCTCAGCAATGTTTTTCTCCTGTGTCTGCTGCTGTTTCGGAATGACTCCGGCACAGGATTCCTTTCCGGCAAATCTTCAGAAACTGCAGGATGCCTTTTCCAATGGCGCATCCATTGATTCCATAGAGGCGGGAACTACACAAATCCTCAGTAAAATGCCTCCGGGACAGGAAAAAACTGCCGTGATGCTTTTCCATGCCCAGGTGCTGGAACTCCAAGGCAATTACCCCGCAGCCAGAAAAATCCTGCTCGAAATCGAAACGGAATCCGATGCGCCTCAGACAAAATGGGACCTCTTCCTTCGGATCGCACGCCTCTATCAGAAGGAAAATAATTTTGAACGCTCGGAATGGATCTATTCAAAACTGCAGAATCTGCCCGGCCTGACAGAGGAAATGAAATTCTCTCTCCGTTATGCAATGGGTGTATCCGCCTCTCTCCAGGGGAAAAAGGAAAAAGCCCTGGAGATCTATTCGGATCTGCTTGCAGAAGGAGAACACCTTCCTCTCCGGGAACGTATCGCTCTTCATTGCGCCGCGGCGGAGGCCTGCCGCACCGTTTCCGCCTATGCTGAAGAAAGAGAATGGTATGGGAAAATCCTCCAGTTCCGGAACCTTCCGGATGCGGACCGTTTCTCCGCTCTGGAAAAAACGGCGTATTCCTGCGCGGATGAGGAGAATATGAAAGTCCAGGAGGTGGAACAATCTTTCAATCTTCTGATCAATGATGTGGATGTGGATGTTTCCACGAAAATCCGTCTGCTGAAACGTCTTGCGGAATACCGCCTGAAATGCGGCGCGCCGGACAGGGCGATTCAGGAATACAACCGTCTCTCCGGTTTGCGCGGTCTGCCGACAGCCGAACTCTTCGCTTCCCTGATGGAGAAGGGAGCCGTCTATGAGCAGAAAAAGAATTATGCCGCCGCACGCAGGGAATATGAACGGATTGTTCGGGACAGACGCGCTTCCATCGAAGATCTCGTCCAGGCTCTTTCCGCTTCCGCGGAAGCCTGGCTCGCGGAGAAAAACCGTGACGCTGCCCGAATGGAATATGAACGCATTCTGATGCTGCCGGATCTGACCTGGGAAGTCGATGCCGAAATCAGAAAAAAAATTGCGGACTGCCTTGCCGATCCCTCCGCGGAGTCAGGCGGGAAAACTCTTCCCGCAAAGGACTAGGCAGGGGGGAAACACACACTCTCTCGATCTCCCGCAAAAAAACGCTCGAATAGTTGGGGCGACGCGGAGGAGGCGGAGAATTTCCTCCCGCAAGGGTGAGGGAAAAAAGAGGCATCCTGTGTCCGGCTATCGTGTTTGGGGGGAAAAAAATCCATCTCGGATGCTGAGTGGGAAAAAGGGGGAGCGAAAAGGACCCAAACCTCGGAATCTCTCCTTCCTCAGGCAGAATCCCCTCCTCGCTTCTCCTCTTTTCCTAATTTCCTCATGCCAGATTTTCTTTTCATTTCATTCATTTGACGCGCGGATATTGCTGACAGGAAAGTTCTTCTGCTTTATCTCAGTCAAGTCGGCAACCCACCCCCGCCCGTTTTTCCAGGCGGATACGTCAGGTGCCGGGAAAAAGAAAACAAGGAGGCGCACCAATGGGGAAAAAAGACGCATTCTCCCTCAGTTCTCTCGACAGGATCCTCTTTCAGAACAGATTTCAGACTTCCCCCCGGAGCAGGGATCCTTTCATCCGGCGGATTCTGTATCATTCTCTTTTTGAATCGGATGTCAGGATCGGAGGAGGGAAAAATGCTTCCCGTTTGCCGATTCCGGATTTGTTTTTCTTCCGTGCTCTTTTCGGTTTTCCCTCGATCCGGACGGTGATTCCGGGAAAAAGCGTACGACTCTTTCCGGGTCTGGCAAAAGAACTGGAAACACTGCGTGTTCTGCTCCTTCCGTACGCTTCAAAAAAGTTCCAGAAGGAGAAGGAGGAAGGGGAGGAGGAGCGAAGGCATGTTCCCGGAGAGACGCTTCCGTCTTATCCGTCCCCTCATCTTTCCGGGGCAGAAAGAGAAGACGTATCCCTCCCTGAAGACGCCCCGCTTTTCCCGCCCCGGAGTCTCTTCTTTCAGGAGAAGGATGAAAAGGCAGAAACAGAAGTTTCTGACTCGGCTCCCGGATCAGCAGGAAAAACGGGAAAAATGGAAAACGGAGACGGAAACTCATTTCCGGAGAAGGGGAATGAAGAAGCGATTCTTCCCGTCAGACTCCTTCCTTTTGACCCGGATGACTCCGCCGGGAAAGAAAATATGTCCTTCCTTGCAACGGAAGCGGAAGAGAACAGTCCCTCCCGGGAGATGCCTTCCCGAAGTGCCGCTGCATCGGACATTGCCGCTGCATCGGGCATTGCCGCTGCATCGGACATTGCCGCCGCATCCGCTTTGCCTTTTTCTCAAGCCCGTCATTCTCAATCTTTGCAGGAGGGAATGGATCTGTTTCCCGGAAACGCATTGGGCGGATGGGATTTTTCCATGCTGCAGTCCGATGGATGGATTCTCCCCGCCCTCAGGATCAGAAGCGGAAAGGCATGGACAAAACTCGACATGGCGATCCTTTGTTTTTCCGGACACGGGAGAAATATCCGCCTGAGCGAAATCGGGATGGAGGAAAGGACGCTGGAATGGATCCGGAAGAGTTTCACAGGATCGCTGGAAGCCCGTTCCTCAGGAAGTCCGCTGCAAAATACGGGAACGGACGATCCATTGTCCCGGGTCGGGACTCTGGCGGAAAGGACTGCCGCTGCTGCCGGAACGGGATACGGCGTTGCGGATCTGCCTGAACTGGTCTTTCGGGAAACGCCCGCTCTTCCCGCGAATTTCCCGCTTCCGGCGGATTCGGGCGTGTCTCTCCACGCCCGGGGGACAGTCCGCTGGTGGAAAAAAAGGCCGCCGCAGAATGGAATTTCCTGGCGCTGTGAGGGTATGTGGGAGATTGTCTATTCCGGGGAAGTCCTTCCCGCCGCCGATACGGCAGAACTGAGACGCGAAGTTTCAGAATCTCTTGCCATGGTGAGAATCCCTTCCTCTTCCACGTCAGTTCCTTCCGCCCCTGCGGGATTTTCCGGGCAGGGTCGGGAAGAAAAGGCCCGGGAAGACTGCCTCCGTTCGGAATCTTTTCTCCGATTCATGAGCCTTTATGCCGCGCTTCTGCATTGCGGAATGCTGAATGAGTCCTCCTCCGGCGGAGGTGATGAAAATGGCGGCGGCCGGGAGCTTCTCAAACACGTTTCTCCGGAACTGCTGCTGCGGAATGCGGAAACTCTTTCCCCCGGGTCCTGCCGGATTTCAGGCGAATGGAGCCTTTCTTTCCGTCTGGAAGGAACTTTCTGAAACTTTCTGAGTCCGGGGGATGGATGAAAAGGAGAAAGAGGCGGGGAAAACGTATCCATCCTGTCCGATTGATTTTTCTCCTGTTTTCCCGGAGAATCCGGAATTTGTTCCGGAGGAGGATCCTTCCAGTTCCGGGAACTTTTCCGGGAATCCGGCGGACATCTTTTGCGCGTCCGTCCATGGAGGAGGAAAAAAACTTTTCCGGCTCTCTTTTCCGGGACTTTCCCTTGATTGTTCGTCCAGATGAATGTAGATTGACTCCATGTTCGTGAGACGAAACAGAACAAGAAGGAGACACATTCATGCCTGCGGAACTTTCATATGTGCTGATCACCCCCTACACGTTGAGAAAAGGCCGTTACGGAGCGATTCTTGCCCGGCTGCTTTCCCGGACCTCCCTGGATCTTTCTGCGGCCCAGATTCTGGCCCCCGATGAAGCGTTCACAGAAGCGTATGCGGCGCTGAAGGAGCGGAATCACGCCGCCTCGGGCGCCTGTGCGTGTGCGGCGAAGGGGGCGGCGGCTTACATCAGAAAACACTTTATGCCGGTAAACGGAAAGAAACAGCGTGTGATGCTGCTGGTTCTGGAAGGAGAAAATGCCGTTGAAGAGGTGAAGAGAGTCGTGGGACCCCTGCGGAAAGACATCCCGAGCGATGCCGAGACCGTTCGCGACAGTTTTGCGGACATGATCTTTTCTGAAGACGGCACCCTTCTCCATTGTGAACCCGCCGTCCTCATTCCTTCCGATGAGGCGTCCGCCCGTTCGGAACTCGAACTCCTTTCCCGCTTTGCCGCCGAGTCCCCGAATATTGTGGAAAACATTGTGAAAAATGACGATTCCTCGGAACGGACGCTCGTGATTCTGAAACCGGAAAACTGGCGGCGCCCCTCCACGCGTCCGGGAGCGATCATGGATATCTTCACCCGCACGGGGCTGCGTCTCGTCGGCTGCAAGATGCACCGGATTTCCATTGCGGAGGCGCTGAACTTCTACGGACCCGTCCAGGAGGCGCTCCGTTCCAAGCTGGCGCCGAAAATCGCGGAGAAGGCCAAGACACATCTTGAAGAAAAATTCGGACTGAAACTCCGGGACGAGGGCATGGAGATGCTCACTTCGTCCGTCGGGAGGGATTTCGCAGACAATGAATTTTACAGCATTGTGGAATTCATGTCCGGTTCCCGTCCGGAAAGCTGTCCCGAGCCGGATCGTGCGAAGCCCGGGAAGGCAAAGTGCATGGTGCTGATTTATGAAGGCGTCGAACCTGTCCGCAAAATCCGCGAGGTGCTCGGCCCGACCGATTCCGCCAAGGCTCCCGGAGGCACCGTGCGCGGGGAATTCGGAACCAATATGATGGTCAATGCCGCTCATGCTTCCGATTCCCGGGAAAGTTTCCTCCGGGAGAGCGCCATTCTCAACGCGGGAAGCAATCAGCTGGCGGAATTCGTCAGGAAGTATCTGGCGTGAGGAGCTGCCGCGGAGAGCCAGATCTCTGACTTGCGGAACTGTCCCTGCCGGACGAAGGGTGCGTCTCTGATCCGACGGGGAACTTCTTCATGGCGGAACTCCTCTCCCGTCACGGAACTTACTGAACGCCCTCTTGTCCTTGCTTCGGACCGGAGGGCGTTCCCTTTTCCTTTTCCTTTTTTCCGGCTTTCCCCGCTCTTTTCCCGAATATTTCCCCTCTTTCTTTTCAGAAATCCAGTGAAGACGGATCCGCATACGGGGGAAAGAAGCGTTTCTCCCGGAAGAAGATGCCGCTTCCGGGAGGAGGGGAAAAGCCGGGAGCGTGAACCGGGAGCGTGAACCGGGAGCTTGAGCCCGGGAAGACGGTGTGAGAGAAAGGGAACTCTGCGGCGAAAAGAGGGAAAAAAGGGATCTGCTATGCTTTTCAGGCATGAAAATATATTGGAAATAAGTATTTGTTTCTTTTGAGGAGAGGAGCTACTGTTTTCCCGGATGAGAGGGAGAATGAGAGAGATCCCGAATGAGAGAGATCCCGGAAAGAGGAAGCAGTCACAATGGAAATGCCCGGGAAAAAACAAGAAGGGAACTATGGATGAAACAGAGAATCTTTGTACTGGGGCTTGCGGCGCTTTCCGCGGTGTTTTTTCCCGCGATGCTGCTGCAGTCCCGTCCCGGCGGCGTGGAAGAGCAGGAAAGGAATCATTCAGAAGAAAGGACGGAGTCAGCGGCAATGAGGAATGCAGTGATCGGAAGCAGGATTGAAAAACAGGATCTGAAGCTTGAGAGCGGATGGGACAAGACATTCCCGCGGAATGAATCGGTGAATCACCGGAAGGTGACCTTTGTCAACCGCTACGGCATTACGCTGGCCGCGGATTTGTATTCTCCTCCGGCGGATCCGGATAAGCGGAACAGACTTCCCGCAATTGCGCTGAGCGGTCCTTTCGGAGCGGTCAAGGAGCAGTGCAGCGGCCTTTATGCGCAGAAGCTGGCGGAGTACGGTTTTCTTGCACTAGCCTTTGATCCCTCGTTTACGGGGGAGAGCGGAGGGCACCCGCGCAGGATGGCTTCGCCGGATATCAATACGGAGGATTTTCAGGCGGCGGTGGATTTCCTTTCCACCTGTCCGGAAGCGGATCCGGAGCGGATCGGGGTTCTGGGGATCTGCGGCTGG
>CAJMAW010000131.1 GCA_905211485.1 uncultured Lentisphaeria bacterium
GGGACTGGCGATTTTCCCCGCCGTATTCGCCATGGGTTTTGAGCCGGGGCGCGGCCCCAGCCTCACCTTTGAAATTCTGCCCGCGGCCTTCAATCTGATCCCGGGGGAACTGAGTCCGCTCTGGAACGGACTGTTTTTCCTGATGCTTTTCATTGCGGCACTGACCAGTTCCATCAGTCTGATGGAGCCGGTCATCAGTTTCGGCATGGAGGAGTGCAGACTCTCCAGAAAAGTTTCGGTGATTCTGACGGTGATCCTCATTACGCTGTTGGGAGTGCTTTCCGCTCTCAGTGTGGCCTCATGGGAACATTTCCCGTGGATCAGGGACTGTCTGCTCGGATCCTTCGGAAGCGCGGGGGGAAGCATGTTCGACATGCTCGATTCGGTGTCTTCCAACTGGCTTCTTCCCATCGGGGGGCTCGGAATCACCATTTATGTCGGATGGATCTGGGGGACGCGTCATGCGCTCAAGGAAATCCGGAAGGGCATGTCTTCCCAGATCGACACCAATCTCTTCCTTCTGCTCGCAGGACTGAAGGGCGAACAGGGTTATGGCGATGTCAAACACATCTTCACTCCCGCATCGCTCTGGGGGATTTTCGTCCGCTGGATCACGCCGGTCCTTCTCTTTCTCACTTTTCTCTACAGCATCGGAGTGATCCGTCTTCCCGCATCACCTGTGCCGGAGGTCCGCCGGCAGCAACTGCAGCAAAAGGCGGCTGACTCGGACTCCGAGCTCATCCGTCCTGAAGCCAGGCACATGGAACCGTTTCACTCTGAAAGACAGGAAGAGCCCCCTCTTCCCGCACGGAATATCTCCGGAAGCTGAAAAAAATATTCCAAGTCTCCTCCGGGGCGGCGAGTTCTCCTTTTTTCTCTTTTTTCTCTTTTTCCTTTTTTCCCTTCGAGCCCTCCCCCCTTCCCCCGCATCCGCCGGGACGGGTGCGGAGGATCCGCAAAGGTTCAAAGAAAGCCGCGGGCTGAATCAAAGCCGCGGGCTGAATCAAACAAAAAGAGGCCGGAATGATCAGAATCCGAGATCCGGCTGCTGGATTCCCCAGTTTTCCTCCTCGTCCGGCGAAATGGAGGAGGATGCAGGCGCGAAGGAAGAAGGAGAAGAGGATTTGGAAGGAGAAGAAGGCGCGGGCTGTTTTCTCTCTTTTCCGGAAGCGCCGGAAGAGGAGGAATCGGTCCTGCCCGTTTTCTTTTTCCCGTTTTCATTATTTGCCGCGGGAAGCTGTTCCGAAGAAGCTGTACCTGTTTCAGGAGAAGGGGCTTTTCCCTTTTTTCCGCTCTGCGCCGCAGTCTTTCCCACATTCGGGGCGGACTTTGCCGTATGCGGAGCGGAGGAGGAGGAAGAAGAAGGGGGAGAGCTGCTGGAAGCCGCCGCAATCGGTGGAGCGGGAACCTTTCCTCCTGTGACGCCGGAAGAGGAGGAAAGGGAAGACTCTTTCCTTGCGGAGGGAGAAGAACCCGACGCCTCTCCGCCGGAAGCGGGAAGAGAGGCCGAAACAGACGGGGACAATGACGGCGACGGAGAAGACGGCGATGGATCCTGAGGAGGAAGTTCCAGAAGAGAAGGCTGTTCGTCATCCAACTCTTCGGTTCCGTCAAGATACTGCATGAAAGTGATTTTCAGGATTTTTCTGGGAGAGAGGGGCGACCCGCCGGCTTTCGGAGAACGCAGAGGGGCGTCCATGAGATTGACGGTCTGAATCTGCTTGGCCTTGATCGGAGTATCCACTTTGATTTCATAAAGAGCGTTGGGACGGGGAGTGATGAGATCCAGACGGCAGGATTCGGGAATGAGACGGTATTCCTTGTCCTTGATGAAGGCATCGATGGAGCTTCGTTTGAAATAGGCTCGCCCGGTCTTTTTTTCGGAATAGATGATTCCGAAGACGGTGGACTTGTCATATTTTCGGAACTCGTAAAGACGGTCGATGAAGATTTTTTCCGGGATGTCGATGATCTTGTATTCCCCGGTGCGTTCGACGCAGAGGAGATGATCGAATTCGTTGCATAGGACGGTGTCATCGCTTTTGACGTTGGTGCCGATATAACAGTTTTTCTTGTCCCAGCCGACACGGATGTTGTTCAGCGCGACGGCACTCTTGTCGATTTTCTCAAAACCGTTGAGTCTCACTTCCGTTCTGCGCGGGAAAAGCGGCCCGTACTTTTCGATGAGTTTTTCCAGATAGCCGACCGCATACGCCTTGATGCGTTTGAGATTCCGGTTCGCCGCATTGAGGGTTTTCCTCAGGAGCTCGATCTCCTCACGGTTCTTCCCGATCTCAAACGCCGAAATTCTGCGGATGGGAATTTCCACAAGACGGCCGATCTCGGCATCGGGGATGATTCCTTCCGCAAGCTGTTCCAGACGCGCTTCCTCCTCCTTTTCCAGAGGCGTGACACGCGGCAGATCCTGCTGGTTTTCATAAAGCTGACGAACCAGCGGGAGCCATTCAGAGCGGAACTTTTCAAGACCGGAACGCACTTCCTTGAAAATGGCTTCGGGAGTCCGGCATTTTTCGATGCGCTTGTAAATGCCTTCCTCGATGAAGATCTGGGCGAGAGTCCGCGCAAGAATCCGGCTGAGACATTTCCCCGCCTCCAGCTGCAGTTCCCATTTCAGATACTGGAGAAGCTTTTCCGTGTTTCTGCGGAGGATGTCCGAAACCGGCATGCGCACCGGGCGGTTCTCCAGAATCACCATCGGATTGCAGCTGATGTTCATCTGACAATCGGTATAGGCATACAGCGCCTTTCTCGCCTTCAGGGGATCGTATCCCCGCAGCGGAGTGAGCTGAATGTCCACGGAAGCGGCCGTGTAATCCTTGAAGGAAGCGATTTTGATTTTGTTCTTGTTGACCGCCGCTTCAATGGAGTCCATCAGCTTGGCGGTATTGGTCACGGGGGGAATTTCCCGGATCGAAAGATTCCTTCCGTCGACTTCCAGACGCGCACGGACAACGAGTTTGCCCATGCCGTCCTCGTATTTGGAAACATCCATGATCCCCCCCTGCAGGAAGTCCGGGTAGAGCGTGAAGCTTTCCCCCTTCAAAATGGCGATCTGCGCCTGGAGAAGTTCCGTGAAGTTGTGGGGCATGATGGCGGTCTTGGTGCCGACCGCGATGCCGTCGGCTCCCATTAGAAGAAGAGTCGGCAGTTTCGAGGGAAGGCAGACGGGTTCGCGGTTGCGCCCGTCATAGGAGTCGATGAGTTCGGTGATGTCCCGGTTGAAGAGGACCTCCCGGGCAAGGGGCGTCAGACGGCATTCGATGTAACGGGGAGCCGCGGAGGGAGAGCCGGTCATGATGTTCCCGAAATTCCCCTGGCGGTCAATATAAATCTCCTTGTTCGCCAGATTAACGAGGGCGTCCCCGATGGAGGCGTCTCCATGGGGATGATACTTCATCGTCTCCCCGATGATGTTGGCAACCTTGTGAAAGGTGCCGTCATCCTTTTCAAACAGGGTCCAGAGAATCCGGCGCTGAACCGGTTTCAGCCCGTCGTCCACATCCGGGATCGCGCGGTCCTTGATGACATAGGAGGCGTATTCGATGAAATTCCGGTTCATCATGTTCCGGAGGGGGGAATCGGCGTCGGAAGTCTGCATGAAGGCGGAAACACTTTCTCCGGCGTTCTCGTCCGAGTCGTCGTCCGACTCGTCCACCCCGTTCTCCCCGTCGATCTGCCGCTTCTCTTCCTCCGGGGGAGATCCGGCTCCTGCCTCGGAGGCATCTCCCGCGGCATCCTCCGGAAGCGGAGGATCAGAAGAGTATCCGGAATCATCCGCGGATCCGGAATAGTCGTCCGGGAACCGCCGCACGGGCATTTTTTCCCCGTCTTCCGTTCCGGTGTTGCCCGAAGAATCCGGGGAAGAGGAGGCGCTGGAGGCTGTGCCTGTTTTTTTCTTCGCCGCCTTCGACTTTGCCCGGGCGGGAAGAGCGGAGGACGGAGAAGAAGAATCCGGAACGTTTTCAGAAATCTCCGGTACGGGAGCGGGAACTTCGGATCCCTTCGCCTTTTTCTTCCTTGCCATGTGACTACACCAGATTTTCGACAATGTGTTCCCAGCGGGAGGGAGTATTGTCGCCCATAAAGAATTTCAACATATCCTGAATGCCCTTGGTGTTCTCAAGGGTGACTTTTTCCAGACGGATGTCGTCGCCGATGAACTGCCCGAATTCCTTTGGCGAGATTTCCCCCAGGCCTTTGAAACGGGTGATTTCGGCGGACTTTCCAAGCCGGGCTGCGACGGCGTCGCGCTCCTCCTCGGAATAACAGTAAAAAGTTTCCTTCTTGTTCCGCACGCGGAAGAGAGGCGTTTCCAGAATGTAGAGATGCCCAGACATCACCAGGTTTTCAAAATACTGCAGGAAAAATGTCAGCAGCAGATTCCGGATATGCAGCCCGTCCACGTCCGCATCGGTGGCGATGATGACCTTGGAATAACGGAGATTTTCGATATCCTCCTCGATATCCAGCGTGCGCATGATATAGAAGAGTTCCTCGTTCGTATAGATGGTTTCCAGCTTTTTGGAAAAACAGTTCAGGGGTTTCCCGCGGAGAGAGAAGACTGCCTGATAAAGCGGATTCCGGCTCTGTTCGAGGGAACCGCCTGCGGAATCGCCTTCGGTGAGGAAGATCATGGTCTGATCCGCATATTTGGAACGGTCGCCGAAATGATGTTTGCAGTCCTTGAGCTTGCTGTTGCGCAGGCTCATGCGTTTGGCCATGGTGCTGCCCTGCTTCTGGACCTTCTGGATTTCCTTGCGGATTTCCTGGTTGCGCTGGACTTTTTCCAGAAGGAGAGAGGCGTCGTCGGGATGTTTCAGGAGGGAGTCGATCACGGCAGTCTTGACCGTGCTTTCAATCCATCCCTTGATGTCGGTGTTCCCGAGCTTGTTTTTGGTCTGAGACTCGAACATCGGCTCCTTGAGCTTGATTGCGATGCAGCCGACAATCCCGTCCCGGAGGTCCTTTGCGTCAAAATCCTTTCCGAAATGCTCATTCACGGCTCTGGTGAGAGCTCCCTTGAAGGCGGAAAGATGCGTCCCCCCGTCCGAAGTGTACTGCCCGTTGACAAAGGAATAATATTTTTCTCCCGTATCCGGCGTATGTGTGAAGGCGAATTCCAGAGTCGCATCCTTGTAGCGGATGATCGGATAGAGTCCGGTTCCCTCTTCGATTTCATTTCCGATCAGGTCCTGAAGTCCGTTCCGGGAATAATAGCGCTGATTGTTCAGATAGAGGGAAAGCCCGCTGTTCAGGAACGCATACATCCACAGACGGCGTTCCACATATTCCATCCGGATGGAAAAGCGGGGGAAAAGAGCGGGGTCAGGGGTGAAGGTCACCATGGTGCCGTTCCGTTCGGAGCTTTCGCCCTTTTCGTCTTTCTGGAGAGTACCGGCGCGGAAGACGGCCTTGCGGTATTTCCCGTCCCGGAAAGACTGGGCGGTGAAGCTTTCGGAAAGGGCGTTGACGGCTTTGGTCCCCACGCCGTTCATGCCGACGGAAAACTGGAATACGTCGCTGTTGAATTTTCCCCCCGTATTGATCTGGGAAACGCATTCGACGAGTTTCCCGAGGGGAATTCCGCGCCCGTAGTCGCGGACGGTGAAGGAATGTTCCGAAATGGGAATGTCGATGCGCCTGCCGTATCCCATGATGTATTCGTCGATGCTGTTGTCAATGACTTCCTTGAGCATGACGTAGATTCCGTCGTCCGGATGGGAACCGTCTCCGAGGCGGCCGATGTACATACCGGGGCGCTGGCGGATGTGCGCCAGAGCGCTCAAGCTCTGAATGGAAGCTTCGTCATAATTGGCGCTGGTCATGACAGGCAGGCTGTCTTCGTTTTCGTCGAATTCTTCTCCGGGCATGGGAACCATTCACTAAATAAGATCTGCTATGCTTTCCTCCTGCCGTTCAGGCGGCCGGGGAGGGCAGTCACCTGCGGATGTGATCCGTTCCGCCGTCTGTCTTTCCTGCGCGGAGGAGCGGCGGGAGGGGCGGCGGCGGAAAGGAAGGAGAAAGCGTCGTTTTTCCTTGCATTCTGTCTTTGGTAATATAACCTGTTTTTCCGTTTACGTCAAGCCTCGTCCGGGCTGGAGAAGCGGAAAAAAGCAAATGTGAAATTCCTCCGGGAAGGCGTTTCGCGGGAATCGGCGGGAAGGAAGCAAATCCCGGATTTTCTCCGGATCCCGGACGCATTGATTTGCATCTCGGCTTCTTTCCGCTACAGTAAGAAAATATAAGAAAACAACAGTGGACTTCCGGAAAAATCGGCCTGTCTGCTGAATGAAGTACGGATCAGAAAAGCTATCTATATGGAGGATGTATTTCCCATGCCCGAGGATTTTGCGCATCTCTTATGGTTCGACAAACCTTCCCCTGTCTGGGAGGAGGGTCTTCTCATCGGAAACGGCTCTACAGGAGCGGTCATTACGGAAAGTCCGGACGCTTCAGCGGACATCATCCATCTCAATCACGATACTCTCTGGTCCGGACTCCCCCTGAAGGATCCCCCCCGCTGCCCCCCTGCCCTGCTCCAGGAGGCCAGACTCCTCATTGGAAGGGGCCGATATGCCGAAGCCTCAGCCTTCGTTGCGCAGAACCTTCTCAACGGCAACGACAGCGCAAGCTATCAGACAGCCGGCACGCTCATGATTCGCTTTCCCCGCAGAAGCGGAAAGTTCCTGAAATACCGCAGAGCCCTGAATCTCCGCACCGCAATCGCCGAAAGCCGCTGTTTCCAGGGAGAGGGAGCGGATTTCCGGAGCGAGTATTTCGCCTCCTTCCCGGACAAGGTCCTGGTCTTCCGCTACTCCAACGCCGCGGAGAAGAAGACGGGAACGCTGGATCTGGAACTTTCCATGAGTTCCGGACTCCTTCCGTTTCATCTCTCCCACAACGGAAAAAACACTCTCTTCCTGGACTCATGCTGCCCGTACCTGAACCGCTTCAACCGCTTCTGCAAAACCGACGAATCCGGACGAGCCGGAATCCGCTGGAGAAACGCCCTGCGCGCCGAAACATGCGGAGGACAGATCTCTTTCACCGCCCCGGAAGACGGCTCCTCCAACACGGCTCTCCGGATTGAAAACGCGGAATCCGTGACACTCTATCTCTGCATCTGCACGGATTTCACCGATTTCCGCAGCATGCCCGGCACGGGGAAAGCCCTCACTCCTCCGGAGGATCAGACGGAAAAAATATTGACGAATGCCTCCCGCCTGGGCTATGAAGTCCTCCGGGAGCGCCATCTTACGGATTACCGCGCTCTGTATGAGCGGAACCGCATCGAACTGCCCGGGTCTCCGGAAGACGGACTCCCGACCGATGAAAGGCTCCGCCGTCAGGAGAAAAACGGAAACGCCGCAAGCGCCTCTTCTTCCACCTCCACAACAAACTCATCCTTGTCCTCCTCATCCGGTGACGCGTCCTCGCTCTGCGCTCTGCTGTATCATTACGGGCGCTATCTTCTGATTGCCTCTTCCCGTCCGGGGACTCAGGCGACGAATCTGCAGGGGATCTGGAATCATCAGATCTCTCCTCCCTGGGCTTCCAACTATACGCTGAACGTCAATACGGAAATGAACTACTGGCACGCGGAAAGCGCCGCCCTGCCCGAATGCGCGGAACCGCTCTACAACCTGCTGGAAGGACTCGCCGAAACCGGAAGGAAAACGGCAGAAAACCACTACGGCTGCCGGGGATGGTGCTCCCATCACA
>CAJMAW010000132.1 GCA_905211485.1 uncultured Lentisphaeria bacterium
ATTCCGGAAGGAACGAGATCCTGTAGGCGTCTTGCAATCCGCAATGGCGGGTGTATATTCCCCCGATGTTTTTCTGTGAAAACCGAATGATTTCTTTGCCGCGGAGGACCAGATCTTGCCGAAACCGAATATGCGACGCTCCGGAGACGGAAGCGTTTCCGGAAGGGAAAAAGGAAGGAGGACTCCGCCTGCGCTTTCCGCCGCGGAAAAACTCGAGGCCGTCTATGGGATTCTTCTGCGGACCTACGGGGAACAACGCTGCTTTCTGAATCATGAAACCCCTTTTCAGCTGCTGGTTGCAACGATTCTGTCGGCGCAGTGCACAGACAGGAAAGTCAATTCCGTGACACCCGCGCTTTTCCGGCGCTATCCGGATGCCGGGGCGCTGGCCGGAGCGGACAGAAAGGAACTCGAATCCCTGATCCGTGTCTGCGGCTTCTACCGGGCGAAAGCGGGCAGTCTCACAGGGGCGGCGCAGCGCATTGTCCGTGATTTCGGAGGAAAGGTGCCGGAGAATATGGAGGACCTGACTTCTCTTCCGGGAGTGGGAAGAAAAACCGCGAATGTGCTTCTCGGCGACGCTTTCGGAGTGCCCGGGCTCCCGGTGGACACCCATGTGAAACGGATTTCCAATCTGCTGGGAGTGGTTTCTTCGGAGGATCCGGAACGGATTGAGGAAATTCTCTGTTCTGGTCTTCCGCCAGAGAAGTGGGCGCAGTTTTCCCATCTGATGATAGTGCACGGAAGAACGCGCTGCCGGGCACGGCGTCCGGACTGCGCAAACTGTGAACTGGCTTCTCTCTGCGAAAAAGGAAAAGCAGAAGGAGGAGGAGGAGAAAGACGTCCATGACATTCAAGGAACGTTTCCGCCAGATCAAAAAATTCCCCACGTGGATCTACTGGCTCCCCTCGCGTCTTCTTCTGCTGCTGAGCCGTCTGATGCGCCATGAGATCATCGATCCCTGCAATCACATCGGGAGGCGCAACCCTCCGGCTGTGACGGTTACCTGGCACAACCGCCTGCTGTTTTTCCCCGCCATGTTTCCGAAATGGACCCGGGAACACACCACCGCGGTGATCAGCGCCTCCAGAGACGGGCAGTACATCGCTGATCTCGTTCAGCAGTTCGGTATCAGGAGTGTCCGCGGATCCAGTTCCAGAAAGGCCGTCCAGGTTCTGCACGGGGCGCTCCGCCACGCGAAGGGTGGCTTCTATGTCAGTTTCACTCCGGACGGTCCGCGCGGTCCGAAATACATCATGAGCCGCGGCCCGGTGCATCTGGCAAGCCAGCTCCAGATCCCTGTCATTCCCATTGCCGTCAACTACTCCTCCTACTGGGAGCTGAAAAGCTGGGACGCCTTCCAGATCCCCAAGCCATGGGCAAAAATCACTCTGATTCTGGACGAGGAAGTCAGAATTCCCCCGAACCTTTCCGAAGTCGAACTCGAATACTGGCGGACTGAACTCGAACGGAGACTGAACCGCATCAGTCATGATGCGGGAAAAGAATGAGTTCTCCCCTCTCTGTCGGAACTTCCCCTGTCTCTTTCCTCTTCCCTTTCCCTTTCTTACATGCAACTCCATGCTTTTTCCAGGGATTTTCCTGACGCCATGAATCCCGGTTTGCCGGATTCCGGCGTCCACTTTCTCCGCTTTCCCCCCTCCGGCTTCCGGACAGAAAGAAAAGAGAACGGATGCAGGAAAAGTCGGCCCCCCTCTGTCCGAAATCCTTTTCCCGGATCCGTTCTTCAGCCCTTCCGATGGAACCCGGAAGGGAACGGAAAGATCAACATTCCTTCTCACGCGGCTGTAATTTCCTGTTTCCCAGACGGGTGAGAATTTTCATCTTGATGAATATCCCACTTTCCCTTTCAATCTTCCGCTTCTGCATCCGGAGGAAGTGCCTGCGGATCGGAGACGGCGGGAGGAGGCGACGGGGGCATATGCGTCACGTCAGTATCCCCTTCGGGCTTTCCGGCGCGTTTGCGCGGACCGCCGGGGAGATTCGCATTTCTTTTGCCCGGATGATGATTCCTGCCGGGAGCCAAAGCCTTGTCCGGAGGATTTCCGGGAGCTTTGTCTCTCCGATGCATGTGTTGTTTCCCGCGTTCCGGAGCGTTGACCATGCGTTCAAATTCTTCGGCAATGATTTTGGCTTTATCGGCTTTTTCCTGCTCCAGCTTCTGTTTCTGGTCTGCGATGCGTTTTTCCCTTGCGGCGATACGGGAGTCGAAGCGCTTGGAAAGGGTCTGCATGAGTTTTTCCTTGGCGTCATCGGATTTTTCCTCGCGGTAACGTTCGATCTGCTTTCTGAGTTCCAGCATTTCGGCGCGGCGTTTTTCGATGTCCGCTTTTCTGATGGCTTCGATTTCCTTTTGCATTTCACGGATTTTCGCTCTGGTTTCAGGGCTGAGCTGCGCATCTCTGCCAGGTCTTGTCGATGGAGGAGCGGGAATCTCCGGACCTTCTTCCGGCAGGGCGGCCCGCGGCGGGGGGGAAGGAGGAAGAATCCCTCCCGGAGATGCTTCAGAAGGCTGAGGCGGCGGGGGCGGTGGATCAGATGGCTCTGCCGCAAAAAGCGGAGAGGTGCAGGAAAGGGCAAAAGCGGCCGCGCAAATGCTCAGGAATGCTTTTTCGCTTCTCATGGTGCATTTCTCCTTGGTTTTGTTTTTGTGAAGATGATTTTTTTTTGATGACTGTTTGTGATGTCCCGTGATTCCCTGGAAAGGGAAAGTACCTTTGTTATAAGAAACGCAAAAGAAAGAATCTTATTGTGTGCAAAGAACGCGTGAGAAGTTTTTTTCCGGGGCTTTTCTTTGAATAAACGGCAAAACGTGATATCTTACGGAGAAAGGATTCCAGTTCCGGGATCGGAATTCATGAAAACAACATCGGTATATTTTTTTCAAACGGAATACAGGAAATGACAAAGCATATTTTCATCACTGGCGGGGTGGTTTCTTCTCTCGGGAAAGGCATTACGGCGGCATCAATCGCCATGCTGCTCAAACAGCGCGGCTACAGGGTCGGGATGCAGAAACTGGACCCCTATCTGAATGTTGATCCCGGAACCATGTCTCCTTACCAGCATGGAGAAGTCTATGTGACGGACGACGGTGCGGAGACGGATCTTGACCTGGGGCATTATGAACGTTTTTCCGGCATCACCTGTTCCAAGTCCAGCAATTATACAACCGGAAGGATTTACAGTTCCGTCATATCCCGCGAACGCGAAGGCGGGTATCTGGGCGGAACCGTGCAGGTGATTCCGCATATCACGAATGAAATCAAGGCCGCGATCGCCTCCCTGGATTCCGGCGATATCGATATTGCAATCACCGAAATCGGAGGAACGGCGGGAGACATCGAATCGCTCCCCTTCCTGGAGGCCATCCGCCAGTTTCATCACGATGTGGGGGAAAACAATTCCATTTTCATCCATCTGACGCTTGTGCCCTACATCAAGGCGGCTGGAGAACTCAAGACCAAACCCTCCCAGCAGTCCGTGGCGATTCTCCGGAACATCGGCATCATTCCGGACATCCTGATCTGCCGCTGCGAAGTTCCGATGGAGGAGGATCATAAGAACAAACTGGCGCTTTTCTGCAACGTCAAACGCAATCTGGTCATCGAAGAACTGGATGTGAAGCACTCCATTTACGAGGTGCCCCTGGACCTGGCGGCCCAGCATCTGGACACGAATATTCTGAAACTTCTGGATCTGCCGGAACGTGAACTGCATATCGGGGAATGGGAGTCGATGATCGCCAACATTCTGCATCCTGCGAACGGGACGGTCACTGTGGCGGTTGTCGGCAAATACATAGCCTTGCGCGATGCATATAAAAGCATTTACGAAGCGTTGTCCCATGGAGGGATTGCGAATCATGTGAAGGTCCAGATCCGTCCGATTGAGGCGGAGGAGCTGGACAGGGCTCCAGCGTCCGAACTGTTTGAAGGCGTCAACGCCATTCTGGTTCCCGGGGGCTTCGGAGACCGCGGCGTTCCCGGGAAAATCAAGGCGATCCGTTATGCGAGAGAGAGCGGGACGCCGTTTCTGGGGATCTGCCTGGGAATGCAGTGTGCGGTCATCGAATTTGCAAGGAATGTCTGCGGCATGACGGATGCGGACAGTGCGGAATTCAATCAGACCACCGCGCATCCGGTCATAGCCCTGATGGAAACGCAGAAGACAGTCACTGCGAAGGGGGGCACCATG
Source organism: uncultured Lentisphaeria bacterium (assembly GCA_905211485.1). GTDB lineage: Bacteria > Verrucomicrobiota > Lentisphaeria > Victivallales > UBA1829 > CAJMAW01. The sequence goes on from CAJMAW010000132.1 coordinate 4,220, forward strand.
CGTCTGGGAGCCTATCCGTGCATTGTCAAGCCAGGCAGCCGTGCGGCTGAAGCCTACGGCAGGGCGTCGGAAATCTCCGAACGGCATCGCCACCGTTATGAGTTCAATACGAAATACAGTGCCGAACTCTGTTCCGGAGGACTCGAAATTACGGGGACCTCCCCGAATGGAGCCCTTGTGGAAATGATCGAACTGCCGGAGCATCCGTGGTTTGTGGCGTGTCAGTTTCATCCTGAATTCAAATCGACTCCGATGAATGCGCATCCGCTGTTCCGCGCGTTCATCAAGGCGGCGATGGATTCGAGAAAGGCGTGAAGAGTCACTCATGTCAGGAGAGGATGCGTCGTCGTCGACTGCGGGGGACAGGCTGATTCCGGAGTTTCTGAACTATCTGGGGAACGAGCGGAATGCTTCGGTCCATACGCTGGAATCATACCGGATGGACATTGAACAGTTTGCCCGGCTTGCCCTTCACCTGGATCCTGCGAAAGATTCCTGCGACTGGAATGCGGCGACTGTTCATGACGCACGTTTTTTCATTGTCAAACTCCAGGAGGAGGAAAAGATCTCCAAGACCTCCATTGTCCGCAAGATTTCCGCTCTACGTTCCTTCTACCGCTATATGGAACGGGAGAAGCTTGTGGACTCCAACCCGTTTTCCGGACTGGTTTCCCCGAGAAAACAGAAAATGCTTCCGAAATACATGACTGTGGAGGAAGTCGGCCGCCTGCTGGATGCTCCCGGCATTTTCTGGCGTGACGCGGCCGCCCGGGAAGTCGTCAAGTCGGAGGAGAGCGCTCTTTTCTCTTCCGCGAGGGACTCCGCGCTTCTGGAAGTCATTTATTCTGGGGGACTTCGCATCAGCGAAGCTCTCGGACTGAATTTCAGAGACATTGATCTCATTTCGGATGTCATGAAGGTCCGCGGGAAAGGGAAGAAAGAGCGGATTGCTGCGCTCGGGCACCCTGCTGTGCGCGCGATGCGGAACTATCTTTCCCTCCGGAGGAATTTTTCCGGCGATTCCCGTCCTCAGGCGGCGCTTTTCATCAATCAGGACGGCGACCGTCTGTCGGCGCGTTCCTTTCAGCGCAACTTCAAGAATTATCTGGCGACCGCCGGCCTGCCCGCGGATCTGACTCCGCACAAACTCCGTCATTCCTTTGCCACACATCTTCTGGATGCCGGAGCGGATCTCCGCAGCGTGCAGGAACTTCTCGGGCACGCGAATCTGAGCACGACACAGATTTACACGCATATCAGCACCGAACGAATGAAACAGGTATACAACAAAGCACATCCGAGGGCGTGACCCGATGACGAAAGAACGCGGCCGATCCTTTTCCTTTCCCGTATTCGCAGCCGAATGTGCGGCGATGGCGCTGACGTTTCTTTCGCCGCTGAAATTCGCGTCGATTGCCGGTGTTCCTGAAATGCCGGGGACCTACTGGAAGAGTGTGGCGGGGATTCTTTTTGCGGCGTGGCCGCTGAATGTTTTTTTTCTTTGTTCGGCATTGCTGCTGGGGCTCTGTCTTCTTGCATTGGCCCTGGAGGGGAGGAAAAGAGCCGGGGATGCTGCGGAGAAGGAGCCTTCCGGCACAGCAGTCTCCGGGGAAACAGACAAAGGACCACTGCTATGGTATGCGACGGGGTGGTTCCTGCTGGTCCCGGTTTCGTATCTCGGGGTGGTGAATGCTTCGACATGGGATTTTCATGCTCAGATGACGGTCTGCTGTTCCGGAATGGCGTGCTATGTTCTGAGTCTGTTTCTGCTGCTTGAAAGGAGACCGGAATTTGCGCGCGGGCTTTTATGGAGCGTGCTGGCGGCATCCTTGTTTTCCGCGGCGTCGGGTCTGTATCAGTACGGGTACGGATTTGAGGCGACGCGCCAGTTTCTCTATGACGAAAGCTTGAAAACTGGACTGGACCTGACTACCGGTGCGGGCTTGGAAGTCCGTCTGGAGGAACAGCGTGTTTCGGCCGATTTTGCGGTCTGCAATGTGTATGCGGGCTATCTGGCTTCGCTTCTGCCCGTGCTTCTTTACGCATTCTGGCGTTTCGGGGAACAGTACGTGGAGCCGCCGAAACTTTCGCGCTGGGTTCTGAGCGTTCCGCTCTGCGGACTGTTTCTCTTCCTCCTGAAGGAGACCGGGAGCCGCGGGGGGGTGCTTGCCTTGACCGGAGGATGCTTTTTGCTCCTTTTCTGCATGAAAATGAACTGGAAGTGGAGAATCCTCTCCATTCTGCTTTTTTTCTCGGCGATAGCGGGATTCATTGTGCTTGTGTTGAGCGGACGCGGATTCAATTCCATGTTTTTCCGCTTTGACTATTTCCAGGCCGCCTTCCGGATGATGGCGGAACATCCGTTCTGCGGCACGGGATGGGGGGATTTCTTTCATGACTACACCACACGCAAGATCATGCAGAACAATGAAGCACCGCATACTCCGCACAATATGATTCTGCTCTTCGGATCTCAGACGGGGATCCCGGGATTTCTGCTTTCCTCCTTTCTCCTTCTGCTGCCCTGTGCTTGCGGAGTGCTTCTTCTCAGGCGTGCGGGACAATGGAAACAGTGGAAGGACAATCATGAAATTCAGTTCGCGGCGGTGCTGACACTGGGAATCCTCATCTGGTCTCTGGATTCCCTGATAGAGCTCAACTTTGAGACTCCGGGAGCTCTTGCGACGGCGGCGGCGCTTTCTTTGATTCTGCTCTCTCTCCCGGGAATACGGAAACTGAAAACAGGGTTTGTCACCCTTCCTTTCCTGGGAAAGGGAAAGGGGAAGGGGAAAAACGGAAATCCGGGAAAATATCTGCATCGGCTTGCTTTTCTGGCTCTCTGCATCCTGGCGCTTCTGAGTTTTTTCACGGCGGCGCGCCTGGTTCGTTTTGAAATGGCTTTTGCTTCGCTTTTTGAGTCTGCCAATCCACGGTATGCGCAGGAGGATGCGCAGCGTTTCACGACTCCGGACCAGGTCGTCCGTCTCTTGGAGCGGGCGGTGGAAGCGGCTCCCGAATCGCCTTTCCCGTGGGCGGTGGCTTCGGATTTCATGTTGTCGAGGGGGAACTTTGAGCTTGGGGAACTCTATCTGAATGAGACTTTGCGGAGAAATCCGCTTCGGGCGGGATTTCATTTCCGCAAATACCGTCTTCTGCATAATCTGCCCGGCAGGGAGCTGGAAGCGGAGGAGCACTTGAAAAGAGCTCAGGAGCTTTTTCCGGGGAATCCGGAATGGTGAGGATGGCCAGCTTTTCCAGCAGGCTTGCGAAGGGCAGCAGCACCAGCGTGGTGATCACATTAAAGGTAGAGTGAATGACGGCAATGCCCATCACACTCACGGTATCATGAATAATTTCGAAATGCAAGAGGGTGTTCAGCGAGTAGAACGCAGTCAGGAACAGGACAACACCGATCACATTGAAATACAGGTGAACAAAGGCGGCACGCTTGGCGT
>CAJMAW010000133.1 GCA_905211485.1 uncultured Lentisphaeria bacterium
CGTGCGATTGTTTGTCCGGGAGGGCGCATTTGCGGTCATTGCGGACATCGACAGGGAAAAAGGCGCGGCCATGGAACGGGAATGCAATCAGGAAGAGTGTACGGAATGCTGCCGTTTTCTCCCCTGTGACGTTTCCAGTTCCGCTGATGTCCGGCATGTTGTGGAAGAGACGGAACGGATGCGCGGGGGAATCGATATCCTGTATAACAATGCCTCTGTCTATCTGGCGGGAGCGGACGGCCCCCTGACGGAAATAGACGAATCCGTCTGGGAGAAAGTCATTTCCATCAATCTTCGGAGCGTTTTTCTTTTCAGCAAGTACACTCTTCCCGTGATGATCCGCCGGGGAAGTGGGGCAATTATCAACACCGCCTCCAGCGCGGGCGTGATCGGGATACCGAACTGCGACGCCTACACGGCAAGCAAGGGAGCCACTGTCCAGCTGACGAAATCCATGGCGGTCGAATACGGCCGTTTCGGTATCCGGGTCAACTGCATTGCCCCTGCTGCGATCATGACACCGATGGTGCGAGCCAGCAATCCGGCGGACGGGTCGGACGACTTTGACGAATTCAGCTTCCTGCATCTCCGGACCCCGATCCGCAGATACGGCACAGCCGAGGAAATCGCCAGCGTGGCACTGTTCCTTGCATCCGGGGAATCCTCCTACCTGAACGGAGCCATCATCCGGGCGGACGGAGGCATCACGATTTGCGGAGATCTTTCCAAAGCCAGATAGGGAAAACAAACACACTCAAGTAGAGAAAATCAACAGGGAAGGTACGACATATGACAGGGAAGGATGTCATGACAAGGAAAGATGCGGCGGAGAGTCCGCGGAAGCATGATCCTAAGCAATGCCGCCGCATGTTTTTCCACTACACGGAGACCTGCGGGACGATTCTCTCGGCCGTCCCTCTCCCGGAAAGAGAGGGTGAAGTGGCGCTCAGGCGTCACTTCACCCTGATCGAGCTTCTGGTGGTGGTTGCGATCATCGCCATCCTCGCGGCGATGCTCATGCCCGCGCTGGGGCAGGCCCGGCAGATGGCAAAGAAAGCGGGCTGCATGGCCAATCAGAAACAGCTCGGGATGGTCAATATCTCCTACAGCAATGATTATGAACACTTCGTAACCTATGCGGCATCATATGGAATGTACTGGTATGAACTCATGGGACAGCAGCTGGGATGGAAGCAATGCGCTGGTGCCAACTCGTTATATCGCCCGGGTGGAAGAACGAATCCAAAAACAAGTCCATCTATTTTCATGTGCCCCAATGGGAAATGGGGAACTTGGGAAGACCAGCTTTTTTACCAATCCTGGAGCTACCATTGCAGTGTTCCCTATATCAAGATGGAAGTAGCGGCGACATCCCGAACGCGCGGGGCGAAAGTTTCGCAGGTGCTTCATCCCTCCTCGAAACTCTTCCTGTATGATGCGGGCGCCTTCGGCTACAGTCTTCCCGGAACAGGGAAGACGCCCGGATGTCCCGCTTCTCCTGACCATCCTTATATTGTGAAGAATCTGGAAGATTTTTACAACGGGAGACATGTCCGGACAATCAACTGCATGTTTTTCGACGGACACGTGGAAAATATTTCTTCCGACGAGGCATGGAGTCACAAGGCTCTTGGAGACTACAACGCAAAAAGCATGTTCAATATCTTCCTCTGATGTCTGTGACAAAAAGAGGTTTTTCAAAAAAGAGATCTATTCAATCTGTGAAGGGAAGGGCTTTCCGATGAAAAAACGTTTCTGCTTTACGTTGATCGAGCTTCTGGTGGTGGTTGCGATCATTGCCATCCTTGCGGCGATGCTCATGCCTGCGCTTGGACAGGCACGGCAGATGGCAAAGAAAGCGGGCTGCATGGCCAATCAGAAACAGCTCGGAATGGTCAACATCTCCTACAGCAATGATTATGAGCATTTCGTCCCCTATTCCATCTATACGAGCGTTCCTTCTCCCGGAAACCAGAATGAGGTTTTCTGGTACGAACTCATGGGAAAGCAGCTCGGATGGAAATCCTGCACGACTCATGGGATCTACCGTCCCGGAGGGAGAAGCAATCCTATCACAGCACCGACGATCTTCATGTGCCCGAACGGGAAATGGAATACCAATCTGGACGGAGCGTTTTATCAGTCCTGGAGCTACCATTGCAATGTTCCCCGCATCAAGATGGAAGAAGCGGCAACATCCCTGACGCGCGGGGCGAAAGTTTCGCAGGTGCTTCATCCCTCCTCGAAACTCTTCCTGTATGATGCGGGCGCCTTCGGCTACAGTCTTCCCGGAACAGGGAAGACGCCCGGATGTCCCGCTTCTCCTGACCATCCTTATATTGTGAAGAATCTGGAAGATTTTTACAACGGGAGACATGTCCGGACAATCAACTGCATGTTTTTCGACGGACACGTGGAAAATATTTCTTCCGACGAGGCATGGAGTCACAAGGCTCTTGGAGACTACAACGCAAAAAGCATGTTCAATATTTTTCTGTAATGTCTGCGTTACAAAGCAAATGTTTCAAAGAAGATCAAATCTGCAAAGGGAAGGTTGTTCCGGTGAAAAAACGTTTCTGCTTTACCCTGATCGAGCTTCTGGTGGTGATCGCAATCATCGCCATTCTCGCCGCTCTGCTGCTGCCGTCTTTGAAAAAGGCAAGAGACAATGTCAAACGCATCGCCTGCGCATCCAACCAGAAACAGCTCTTCCTCCCCGCAATGCAATATGCCGATATGTACAGCGCTTTCATTCCCCAGTACGGTGTCGGAAGCCTGAACTCAAACCAGACGGAATACTGGTACATGACCATGGGGAAAATCCTGAACCTGCACGTAGTGGAATCGCTCAGCATGGAAGTGCCTTACACAAGCCTGAACCCCAAAACTCCTTCAAAACTCTTCATGTGCCCGTCCGGATTCAACCGCAACAAAACGGACGGGCATGACCGATGGACATACTTCTATCAGGCAAGCCATTACACCGTCTTCCCGACTCTCACCTTCACAGACGGCGTCCCAAACGGGGAAAAGTGGGTGACCATGAAAAAACTGCGTTCCCCCTCCCGGAAAATTCATCTGATGGATTTTGCCAGTGATTCCAAAAACTATGTCCCCGGCGCAGCCGCACACCCGTTGACAAGTCCCCCGACCGGCGCCGCAGCAACGGATGAAACCATCAACGATTATCTTTACGGAAGGCATAACAGAATCGTCAATTCCCTCTTTTATGATGGACATGTGGAAGGCATCCCCTCCCGGACAATCGTCAATCATTTCTCATATCCCTCTCAAAACGGAATCAGCAACAGTGCCAATTACTTCTATGCAAATTACTAGAGTATGGAAAACAGAAGCGGGGCCCGGTTCCCTCCCGTCTTCTTTTCAGGATCCAGGCTATTTTCCCGCGCACGGGAAATGCCTGCAAATCCCTCTCCGGCAATCCGGCAAGGGGGAAAAATAATCTGTTCAGGACAAAGGTTTTTCATAAAAAAGGAGAAAATTTATAAAAATGAAAACATTACGGAATCAGGGAATATGGCAAGACTATCCCGGAAAAGCCGTTTCCTGGGGAAAAACCGCTTCCGCCTGGACAAAGTGTCCATGTGAAAAAAGGCGCCGCGCTTCATTCACCTTGATCGAGCTTCTGGTCGTGATCGCGATCATCGCCATTCTCGCCGCTCTGCTGCTGCCTTCGCTTCAGAAGGCAAAAATCGCAGGAGAACGCGCCATCTGCATTTCCAGGCTCAAACAACTGCATCTTTTTTATGACAATTATCAGAACGCATTCTCCTACATTCCCCCGAATTTCCAGTGGATGACTCGTGATGGATTAACTATTCCGCATACATGGTATTCTCTGCTGGGAAGAAATGAAGGATATGTTCTCAGGCAAAGCTCTAGGGATCCCGATTACTCTCTTTACATTCCCCCCAGCCGCCCGCCGCTGGGAACCATCCCCATATTCATGTGCCCGAAGGGAATCATGGATCTTCAGAGAAAAGGAGATTTCAATTATGCGGAACATTACTTCTACAATGTCGGAGGCTATGGTTCCCCATTCAGTAAATATACGAAAAGCATTGATTTGAAACGTTATTCTGAAAAAATCCTCCTGACGGAATATACCGGATGCTCGAACGGGCAGCTCGCAGGAGCCGGAAGCACTCCCTATGCCACTGATATTAGTTATATAAATGACCCCAGGCAAGCCAATGACTTTGTCAATGGAAGACACAACCGGACAGACAATGCGCTGTTTCTGGACGGTCATGTCACAACGTATGCTGTCGATACTCTGATCCTGGAATATCAGAAGTATAAAAACAATCTTCCCAGCATGTTCAATCTCAAGTAATGCAATCTCAGGAAGGAAGACGGAAGAAAGGAAAGGAAAGGAAAGGAAAGGAAACAAAAGACGCCTGTCTGCAATCATCTCATCAGCCCTGACTGAGAACGGCAAAGTTCCCTCATCCGTCTCCCTTTCTCCTTGCCGTATTCCATCCCGTGTTTTTGTTTTTCCCGTTCATCCCGTCATGTCAAAACGCTCTCTTCTCCCTGTTTTTCCAGAAACAGGCGCGGAAGAAATTGAAAAATGAACCAGGAACGGCATATTATCCCATGATAATAGAGGATAAGCAATTCCATACTGAAGGATTTTTTTGAGGAAAGGAAAACCTTCCGGCACCGAAGCCGCCACTCTGTCTTCCGGGGTGGAAAACTCCATGAATATTTCTTTCCCCTCTTCCTTGTTTCTCCTGCCCTCCCCCCTTGCAGACGGAATCAGATAAAAAAGCAGGAAGACGCGCATGCTCCCGCAGTGACACCATGAAGGAATAACGGATTATCAGAGCAAAACAGATCATCAGAGCAATCACAGAATTCAAGATAATAAACGAAAAACGAAAAGGAGAATTTCACCATGAATCTGAAAGATGCCGGAGTCCTGATCACAGGAGGCTCCAACGGATACGGGCGCGGAATGGCGAAAGTGCTGAAAGAAGCCGGGGCAAACGTCTGGATCACGGGACGGGAGGAAGCCAGACTCAGGAAGGCGGAAGAGGATCTGGGGGTCAGAGGCGTCGTTGCAGACGTTTCGTCTCCTGAAGACTGGGACCGTGTCATGCAGAGCACAGGCAACATTGACATCCTGATCAACAACGCCGGTTCCGGCGGACGCATCGGCCCCCTCTGGGAACAGAGCGATGAAGAGATCATCCGGACCATTCAGACCAATCTCACCGGAGCCGTTCTCGGCTGCCGCAGAGCCGGAAAGATCATGGCAGAACGCGGAAGCGGAATCATCATCAACATCTCCAGCGTCTGCGCATTGTACGCCTGGCCTGGCTGGAGCGTCTACACGGCCGCAAAAGCCGGACTTTCCAAATTCAGCCACGGCCTCTATACGGAACTGCGTCCCTTCGGTGTGCGGGTGACTTGTGTGACCCCCTCCTGGGGACGAACCGGCTTCAACCAGGCCGCCCGCATCACCGGAGCCTCCGAAAATCCGGAACTGGCGGAAAAATGCATCGGCCCGGAGGAACTCGGAAATCTGGTCCGCAGCATCATTGAACAGCCCGATCATCTGGCCGTGCCCGATATCACCATCCAGCCCGTCATTCAGGACATCAGCCCCATGTAAAAAAAACTCTTCCGCCCCAAGCGGAAGAAAATCGGAACACAGGGGAAAAAAGGATCTGAAGCAAAACCGCAGGGAAAAAAAACATGAAAAACACTTTGTTTCTGGAAGCGGAATCCTTCCGCGACCTGGGCGGATGGGTGCTGGATCCCTCCGCAATGCACAAAATGGGCTCAGCCTATCTGATGGCGCACGGAGCAGGTGTTCCGGTGGCCGATGCTGTAACGGAAATCAGAATTTCCGTACCCGGGACTTATCACGTCTGGGCGCGGACACGCGACTGGACCGCAGTCTGGAAACGCGGACGCCCCGCCGGACAATTCACCATCCGCATCAATGACTCCGAACTGCCCGGAATTCTCGGCACCAACGGTGAATCCTGGGCCTGGCAGAAAGCGGGAATCACCCCCTTTCTCAGCGAAGGAATCCACCAGATCGCCCTCCATGACCTCACCGGCTTCAACGGCCGCTGCGACGCCGTCTACCTGACTGCGGATCCGGAAGACATCCCCCCCGATTCCGCCTCGGAACTCGAAGCATTCCGCAGAGAAAAAAGCGGCATCTCCATCACGGACGATCCCGGAGAATACGATCTGATTGTTGCAGGAGGCGGAATCGCCGGAACAGTCACCGGCGGCGCGGCTCGGACTCCGTTCCATTCTGCTGCAGGATAAATCCGTGCTCGGCGGATGCAACAGTTCCGAAATCCGCGTCCCCCTCGGCGGATGCACGCATATCGGACTCTATCCCCGTATCGGAAACACGGTTCAGGAAATCGCGCCCGTCTATCTGACTCCCGGCGCAAAACCCGAAGCGTATTACGAAGACGTCCGCAAGGCAAACGCCTTCCTCACCCCCTGCGCAGGAAAGGCAGAACTGCGCCTGAATGAACGGGTCGTCGCCGTGGAAACCGATCCGGAAGATCCCTCCCTCATCAAGGCGCTCATAACCCGAAACACGCATACCGGAGCGGAAACGCGCTATCGAGGAAAACTCTTTTCCGACTGCACGGGGGACGGCTTTCTCGCAATCGCCGCAGGAGCCCGCCATCTCTACGGCACCGAGGGGCGCGGCGTATTCCATGAATCCCTTGCCCCGGAAAAATCCAGCAATGAAGTCATGGGCCTTTCCGTGCTCTGGACCAGCGTGGAGGAAGACCACTGTGTCCCCTTCCCCGAAATCGACTGGGGAATCGAATTCAACGACTCCAACGCCTACTACCTCACCTGCGGAGACTGGGAAACCGAAACGGGCCAATACCGCGATCAGGCCGAAGAAAATGAATACATCCGCGATTATTCCCTCATGACCACTTTTGCAAACTGGTCCTGGATCAAAAACCGTTCTCCGCGCAGAGAGGAATGGGCCAGAAGAAGAATCGACTGGATCTCCTCCTGCGGAGGAAAGCGCGAAAGCCGCAGAATCATCGGCGATTACGTGATGACTCAGAATGACATCGAGCAGGAAATCCCCCATCCCGACGCAACAGCATCCATTTCCTGGTCCATCGACCTCCATTACCCGGAACCGGAAAATAAAAGGCGCTTTGCCGAACCCTTCCGTTCCTGTGCCTATCACAGGGGAATTCCATCGTATTATCCGGTGCCGTACCGCTGCCTTTATGCAAGGGATCTGCGGAATCTGTTTCTCGGAGGACGTCTCATCAGTCTTTCCCACGTGGCTTTTTCAGCGGCGCGCGTCATGCGCACTCTGGGCAATCTCGGAGAAGTCGTCGCCATGGCGGCAAAAGTCTGTGTGGAAAAGAATGTCTATCCGCGCGGAGTCTATGAATCCTGTCTCGAAGATCTCAAGGAAAAAATGCGTGAAGGCATCCCCGTTCCCGAAGTCTTCGCCTGCCCCTCCATCGGGAAATGGGAATCCTATCACTTCAAGGAAATCGGACTCGTCTACTACCGCGAGGATGGAAAAATCAACAACCTGCCGGACAAGATCAAAAACGATATCCGCGAACTGAACAAGGAACATCTTTTCAAACATACGGGGAATTAA
>CAJMAW010000134.1 GCA_905211485.1 uncultured Lentisphaeria bacterium
CGGGCCCGCCGCTCAGAATAATCCCAGCGGGCGCTTCCGCGCGGATCTCCTCCGCCGTCATGCGGTAGGGGACTATTTTGCTGAACACGTTGACTTCACGGATGCGGCGCGCAATCAGCTGGCTGTACTGGGATCCGAAATCCAGGACCAGGATGGATTCATTTCTGTTCATTCTTTTTACACTCTCGATCTGTTCTTTCTCTCCGGGCATTCATCGGCGCAATGTGTGAAAGCGCCTGCCCGGGAGAGATCCAAAAGGAACCGCCGGATCCAGAACTGTCTCCGAACGGAATTCCCTGATTCAATTTCAAATTTTTCTGATCTATATAATAGAGCTCCCGACTCCTCTTTTTTCCAGTCCATGGAAGAACTTTGATGAAATTATTTGGAAAAAGAAAAGATGCGCTTGACAAAGTCCGCCGGACGGTTATGTTAGCCCCAGAAAACGGGCTTCCCGCCTCAACAGGAGGGGGATGTCGGTCAATAAAAAAAAGCCATATCCAAGGAAATGAGGTGCAACATGGTTACAGCAGTCATCCTCGTCAGTGTCGAACGCCATCTGCTCAATGAGATCATTGACGAAATCGTAAAGATTCCCGGCATCACGGAAGTCCATTCCGTCGTCGGCGAATACGACCTTGCAGCCATTGCCAGAGTCAAGAGCAACCAGGATCTTTCCGCCATCATCGCGGACAAAATGTGCCGTCAGATCAAGGGCATCACCCGGACAAAAACCCTGATTTCCCTTACATCCTACTTCAATTACGATGCAAAGGCGGCTTACGGGGATCTCTGAAAAGAAATTTCCTTCCCGCTTTTCAGGAACATGAAAATTCCAGGCGCGTCCGTTCGGAACGCGCCTTTTTTTATGCAGTTTTCTCTTCTTTTCTCTTTTCTGCATCTTTTCATGGAAAATAGTATGGAGAAGAAGGGGAAAAAAGAGGGGGGGAAATTTTTTCCCCGGAGAACAGGCGCCGGGGCAAACGGTCAATCCCGGATCAGATCCAGAAATTCCGCATGGATGGTTTCCGACAAAGCAAAGGGGGAGACTCTGAGATTGGTGCCGACCCTGCCCCCACTCACATAAATGGAGTCATACAGAATGGCCGTTTCATCGATCCAGGAGGGGAAGGTCTTTTTCATTCCCAGCGGGGAACAACCCCCATGAATGTATCCTGTCATGGGCAGGAGCTGTTTTGAAGGGAGCATTTCCAGACGTTTCCGCCCAGCGGCTCGGGCGGCCTTCTTCAGATCCAGCTCACGGCATCCGGGAATGATGAAGACAAAACATTCCGAAGGCTGAAAGGAAGTCGTCACCAGGGTTTTGAAGACCTGTTCAGGATCGACTCCGAGCTTTCGGGCGATGGAAACCGCGTCCAGAAGCCCGTCCTCAACGGGATATTCCAGAAACTGATATTCGACTCCAAGGCCTTCCAGCATCCGCATGGCATTGGTTTTTCCAGAGTTTCCGCTGTTGTTCATCATCAGGAAGAAACTCCTTTCCCGTCATCCGTGGATACATTCGTTCTTTCTTCCCGGTCCGCAGGGAAAAGTCCGACAGCGGTGGTCCGCGGATTCACTTTTCTCAGAGGCCGGACTGAATCTTCCAGCAGGGATGCGGTGGAAAAAGAGGTTTTCCCGCTTCCCGTTTCTCTTTCCTTTTTCTTCCCCTCGGAATCAGAATCGGGAAGCAGGCAGCGGATTTCCGCACGGCTCCGGGAACGTGAGATCAGAGTTTTGCTGTTCCAGAACTGCCGATAATCCTGCTGGAAACGGTCGAGATCGATTCCCTCCCATGCGGCCCGGTTGGCCTTTGCGGGATCTCCTGTTTCGACGAGGGCGCGGTAATAGCGGCCCGGGATTCCGGCATAGGAATTTTCCTCCTTCAGCACGGGGCCGCCGCAGAGCATGAAATAGACCAGAGACCAGACGGCGGGATAGGAAAGTTCGTGTTCCGCCTGAAATTCCTCCAGAGACATTTCCTTGAGTCTGCGCACATCGCCCAGTCCGGAAAACGCGGCTTGGCGTCCCCTTTCGAGCGCATCACGTCCGGGAGACAAACGGAATTTCCCGCTTCCACGGAAATCCACATCCTCAAAAAGCTGAGCCAGGCCTTCGTTGAACCACACATGGGCATTCCGTCCTCCTGCGGTGTAGAACAAATACTGATGGAAAAGTTCGTGATAAAGGGTATGAATCATTTCCTCCATTCTGTTCTTCCCCTTCAGACGAGGAATGGGAGAAACGACAAGCTCCTTTTTCATTGCCATCCAGATCCCGATCGACCACTCCCATTCCTCTCCGACGTAAGCGACGTAATCCTCATGGGATCCGAAGATGCGGATCACGCTGACATCGTCAATTTCCCGCAGCGGAGGAAGCACCTGGCTGTAGAAACTGTGTATTTTCTCCGCTTCCCGGCGGATTTCCTCGATTTCGGAACTTTTCCGGATATCGGCCGTCAGGATGAAATTCGGAGTTTCAAGATACCACCATCCGGGGAGGTTCCGGATGTTGGATATGACGTCCTGCCGGCTGCGCAGATACTTTTCGCTGTACTGGATTTCTTCCCCGGTCCTTTTCAGCCCCTCTCTTTTTTTCTCCTCCCGGGGAGACTGCGCTTTTGGCATCTGGAGCTTCAGACTGCTGACGGACGCAAGGGCCGCCCGTCCCGCCTTCTCCCCGAACAAGGAAGGGGCAAAGCGGTAAAAAAGCACCACGCCGTGTCCGGGGACACGTTCATCCGTGCAGAGGAAAAGGAAGGTTCCGAGATTTTCCCTGCCCGGGATCTCATAACGGAGGATCCGCGTCATCGGGGAGGAAGTGCGGATATTTTCCCCGGAAAGACTCAGCTTTCCCTCCGCTCCGGTGAAGGCTTTCAGCCATTTTTCCATCTGGAAGGGGAATGTTTCCATTCCCGATAATCCGCCGGATCCGGGATCCACCTTTTCAGATTCAGAGTGCTTTCTCCCGGCATTCCCGCCTTCCGCATTGGAATCGGCATGGGGCTTTGTATTCAAACGAGAAATCCCGGGCTTGGCTGTCGAACGAGCGTTCGCTTTCCATTCACGGGCCCAGGAGTCAAAGCTTTCGCGGGTAACGTAATTCTCATAAAAACAGGGGGGACTTTCCTCCGAGGGGGCAGGAAGAGAGGGAATCCCGATCAGAATGGAAACGCCGGGAGAGGAAAAACTCGCGGCGCACTGATCGTTCATCCATGCATCGCGGACGCAAACACCTTCCAGCTCCAGTCCGTCGCTGCGGCGGAACGAGGTATGACTCAAGGCGGGCAGAGGTCTTTGTTCACAGTCCTTGAGCGGCCGGAAACGGATCCCGATCCCCGGAAGGGAAATCTCCCGGTCCAGACGCAGATGACGGGAGGATGGAGCGGCTGAAGAACGAGTTTCATCCGAATCCGCATGGGAAAACGGCAGGAGGAAGAGAACACTCAGCAGGAAAAGGGAAGCTCTTCTTTTTTTCATCCGGGTCCGATACATTTTTGTTTTTTTCTTTAATCTGTTCCCGCGGTTTTTCCCGTTTTTTTCCCCTGGTCACCGGAATTCCGGTTCACGTTTCCGTCCTTTCCAATTCTGAAGCGGTCTCAAGGAACAGACGCGCGGGACAGGATTGGGAATGTAAGGAAAAAGGCTTTCCCAAAAGCGGAAAGGGCCCCCTTCCCCGGGAGATTCCTTCCTTCTGTTTCATCCGGTAACAATACAGCAGAGAAGAAGGAAATGCAAATTTCCCGTGAGGAGAGGACGGGGGAAAAGAAGGATCGGGAATCCTTCCTCTTTCCTTCCTCCCCCTGCTCTCTCTCCTTCCCGGGGATTCCCGGACATGCGGAAAAAATCAGGAGGCGTTCTTGAATATTCGGGAATCCGACTGTATGGTAACAGGCCGATTTTTCGGGAATCTTGTTCAAGAGAGACAGAAAGGAAACACAGAGAAAATGTCCGGAAAGACGTATAAAATCGCCGCTCTCCCCGGAGACGGAACAGGTCCGGAGGTGGTCGCGGAAGGAATCAAAGTACTGAATGCGGCCGCGGAAAAATTCCACTTTGCACTCGACTTCGACAGTTTCGACTGGGGCGGAGAACGTTATCTGAAAACGGGAAATATCCTCCCCGACGATGCTACAGAAATTCTGAAACGCTATGACGCCGTCTTTCTCGGTGCGATCGGACACCCGGATGTCAAGCCCGGCATTCTGGAGAAAGGCATCCTTCTGAAGCTGAGATTTGAACTGGATCAGTACATCAATCTCCGTCCTGTGAAACTCTATCCCGGTGTGGAATGCCCGCTGGTGGGCAAGACTCCGGAAGACATTGACTATGTCGTGGTTCGTGAAAATACTGGCGACGTCTACACGGGCATGGGCGGAGTCTCCCAGAAAGGCACGAAGGACGAAATCGCCATTCAGGAAATGGTCTACAACCGCGCCCAGGTGGACCGCTGCCTCAAATTCGCCTTTGAACTTGCCGCGAAACGTCACACGAAGGAAAATCCCTGGAAGGGGCTTTCCGCGGAAGACATTGCCGCGGGCAAGACCTCCCAGCTCACGCTCTGCGGAAAGACGAACGTTCTCACCTACGTTTTCAACCTCTGGGAACGCGCCTTCCATGAAATGGGAAAGAATTATCCGACGGTCAAGCTCAATTACTGCCATATCGACGCCACCTGCATGTGGATGGTCAAGAACCCCGAATGGTTCGACGTCATCGTGACGACCAACATGTTCGGCGACATCATCACCGACCTTGCCGCCATGACTTCCGGCGGCATGGGCATTTCCGCCGGCGGGAATCTCAATCCCGAAGGCGTCAGCATGTTTGAACCCATCGGCGGTTCCGCTCCGAAGTATACGGGCAAAGGCGTCATCAATCCGCTTGCGGCGATCCTTGCCGGCGCAATGATGTTGCGTTATCTCGGGGAAATGGAAGCGGCGGACGCCATTGAAAAGAGTGTCGCTTATCTGACGGAACACAAACTCAAATCGCTTTCAGCGGGAAAAATGGGATATTCCACAAGCGAGGTCGGTGATCTTGTTGTGGAACATCTCTGATCCGGATCGGACCGGGTCAGGGATTTCCTTTTCCCGCGGACCGGACGGGGGAAAACAGCTGGACAACATCTGCGCCGGAGAAACAGCCGCCCCCCCCGTCCCTGTCCTTTTTTCTTTTTCATTCAGTTCATTCATTTCATTCCGTAAATTCCCCGCAGGGGGTGTGAATCCCGTTTCTGCGAGCTATGAAAATTCAGCCTTGCACTCTTCCGGGGGAAAAACGGAAGAGCACAAGCGCGGCGGATGAATGAGATGAATGAAAGGAAAAGAAGGAAGGGAAAGAAAGCTCTGAAAACTTTTTCCGGCGCGGGGGAAGCTTTGCCGTTTATGGAGAATGCCGGAAAACTTCAGCGCATTCTGGGACTCAGTTTTCACAACATGTCCATTTACAATGAGGCGCTGACACACAGTTCCTATGCGACGGAACACCATCTGCCCTATTGCAATCAGAGGCTCGAACTGCTGGGAGACGCCGTCATTCAGATCATTCTCACGGACTACATTTTCCGCCGTTATCCGGACTCTGCGGAAGGGAAACTTTCCCAGATCCGCTCCGCACTTGTCAATCAGACCTTTCTCATGCATCTGGCAAAGCAAATCTCCCTTGGGGAATTTCTTCTTCTGGGAAAAGGCGAGCTGGAAAACGACGGCAGAAACCGGGACTCCACTCTCTGCGACGCATTTGAAGCGCTGATGGCGGCAATCTATCTGGACCACGGCCTGGAAACGGCCTACAGTTTTCTCCGGGAGCATCTGGAAGCCTTCTGCCCCGATCCCGCCACCCTTCTGAACAGCAACAATCCGAAGGGGATGCTCCAGGAATACACGCAGTCTCATGCTCAGGGGGTGCCTTCCTACAAAGTCGTTTCGGTAACGGGGCCGAATCATTTTCCCTCCTATGAAGTGCATGTTTTCATTGGAAACCGTTTCATTGCCTCCGGTTCGGCTCACAGCAGAAAGCTGGCGGAACGGGATGCGGCGGAAAAGGCCTTGAGTGTTCTTTCCGGCGACGAAGAAGGCCGGAAGTCTCCTCTTCCTCAGCCGCCGCGGCGGCAATTCCAGGCTCAGGACCGGATTCAGCCCCTGGACCAGCAACAGCGGCAGACCCGGGAAGAGCAAAGCGGCTGCAGCGACGATGGCGACGATGGCGGCGCTGCAGCCTTGTCTCCGGAAACTCCGCAGGCGCAATAAAAAACACTGCGTTTTCCCTTTTTTCATCCTCTCCTTGTTTTTCTTTATCCTTATACGGAGCGGACACTCCCCGGGAGACGAGAAAAAAAGGGTGAAAAAAAACGGGAAAGAAAGCTAGAGAAAGGAAGAAGGACAGGATGGATAGCAGAATTCATACACTTGCCTATCCGCACCGGATACTTTTCGGTTCGGGGGCCATGCGGACCGGATTGAAACAACTGCCTCCGGGAGTGAAGAAGGTTTTGATTGTCACGGGTGCCCATGCGGCGGGAGGGGAACTTCCGGCATTGATCCGGGAGGAGCTGAAGGGGATGGACCTTTTTTTCCGGAAAGGGGTTCACCCGGAACCGACGCCCATGGAAGTGAATGAAATCATGGACATCGGGCGTAATGCGGGAGCGGAGGCCGTGATTGCTCTGGGCGGAGGCAGTGTCATTGACGCGGCAAAAGCGGCGGCCGCGCTGATTCCGGCTGAAGGAAACTGTTCCGAATATTTTTCCGGACAGCGTGCGATTCGGGAGAAAGGGCTTTTTTTCGCGGCTCTGCCGACGACAGCCGGTACCGGCGCGGAAATGACAAACAATTCTGTTCTAACGGATCCTGAAACACGGGTCAAGAAATCACTCCGCAGTCCTTTCATGACAGCGGATCTGGCAGTGATTGATCCGGATCTGACGCTTTCCTGTCCGCCGGAGCAGACTGCTGCAAGCGGGCTGGATGCTTTTGTACAGGCGGTGGAATCCTATACCTCTCTGAATGCGACCTGTGCGACCCGGCCTCTGGCGGCGGAAGCTGCGAAGAAGATTTTCATGAACATACAGGGAGCGTGCCGTCATCCGGACGAGCTTGATTTCCGTCGTGAAATGGCGGAGGGTTCGATGCTTTCGGCGCTTTCGTTTTCTCAGTCCGGGCTGGGTGCGGTGCATGGGCTGGCGCATCCGCTGGGGTCACTTCTTCAAGTTCCGCACGGGGTGGCGTGTGCGATTCTGATGCCGTATATTTTCCAATGGAACATGCCTAGATGTGAAAGGGAATATGCGGAGCTTGCCTGTATCTGTGGTTTTGGGGGCAGACCTTTGCCGGAGGTAGTCAGGGGGATGGCGGAAGAGCTGGGAATTCCGCGGAACTTTTCCGGATACGGTCTTCAGGAAAAACATTTTGATTTCATCATTGCCAATTGCCGGAGCAACAGTATGAGTTTGAACCCGCGTCCAATGACGGACGGGGACGTTCGGACTTTGCTTGAATCGCTTTGTTGAGGGCGGCTTCCCTCATGCTTTTAAGGGGAAAAAATAAAATAAAAATAAAAAAAATACGGCAGGCTTGCCTGCCGGGTGCAGGGGAATGCAGCGAGAGCCGGGG
>CAJMAW010000135.1 GCA_905211485.1 uncultured Lentisphaeria bacterium
CGGACGCGGCGGCGGATCCCGTCTCGGGAGAAGAGAAAAACAGGGGGGGATTCGTATACTGCATCACCGTACGCGGCGTCACGGGCGAGCGAAGCGGACTCCCGGAGGATTTGAAACAGCGTCTGGAAACGCTGAAAAAACTCTCCCCCCTCCCCGTCGCCGCCGGGTTCGGAATCAGCGACTATGGAACCGCACGCGCTTCCGCGGAGTCCGCGGACGGCATCATTGTCGGCAGTTCCTTTGTGAAAATTCAGAATTCCTCTCTCCCGGAAGAGGAAACTCAGGCGAATCTCCGAATGGACCGCCCTTCTTTCGTCCGCAAGGACCTTCTGAAAATCTTCCGTTTCCTCCCTGTTTTCCACATTTCTTTTCCTCGTTTCTCTTTTCCTGCTGCAGAAGAAGAGAAACGGGGAAAAAGGCAAGGAGAAATAAAATAAAAAAAAGAAAGAGGGATTCTTTCCCTCTTTCCTCTTTCTTCTCAGGATCGGATGGAAAATAAGAAATCAGTTGCTCCAGGAGGAAATGACTTTGTTTCTCTCCTCCTCGGAACTGGGATCATCCACAGTGTTGCTTCCGTAGGAATAGACCGCGACATTCGTTCTCAGCTTATCAGGATCGTCGTTTTTCCGGGCGGCGTTCGGGAGAGTGATGACTTTGTCATAATCCGTATCCATCAGGATGCCATAGGAACGGCCCCAGGGATCGCGGAATCCGTTTTTCTTAACATCGGAGCTGTAATAGGCAGTCGAAGCCTCCAGGAAGATGATGCCCCTGGGATTCTGCTTGCGCTGATCCGATGAATCATTCGGTGTTTTCCCGGCATCGGTATGATCCGAGAAGGTCAGGATATCCATCAGCTTATAATAGTTGCTATCCAAGGTATCATTCCTTGATCCTGGTTCAAAGTCACTGGAAACAGGAAACTTCCCATATTCTGATTCAAACTGTTTGAGAGCGGTGACAATGGCGCTGATTTCGCCTCTGGCCTTGGATTCCTTGGCTTTCGTCCTCACCATTCCGATGGCGGGCAGGAGAATTCCCATCAGGATTGCAATCACGGCAATCACGACCAGAAGTTCAATCAAGGTAAACGCTTTTCTTTTCATGGGGAAAAATCCTTTCTGATGGATGAAGTTTCTGAGCAGCTCAGTCTGTCTTTCTCTTGAAGTTCGTGATGTCATCGCCTTTGCCGAAGTGATCCTTGTAGCTGGATATAAAGGCGGGAGTCAGCGATTTCTTATCAGGATCTTCAGGATCTTCACCCCACTCGAGTGTCTTCCCGGAAGATCCCAATTTCATATCATTTCCAAGGGATCCGATATCAAACCCACCGCGGTTGAAATAACCGGGACAGCGGTAAAGAATCGGAGAGCCGTATGCGTCAAGCAGATTTCCGTCACGATCCTTTGACATAGAATCATACTCAATGAACTGAGCAAAATTTAAATTAATTTTTTCCAGATCACCCTTATGTGTAATATTGAAAACATTGACCTCTCCTTTCTCTGACGGGATGTAATACCCGTATTTCGCCTTGTAGTTCTCCAGTGCGACTTCGATTGCCTTGATGATTCCCCTCGTCTTGGCATCGGCACTGTTCTTGTTGATCAGCGGGACAATGCCGATGGTAATCCCGGCAAGCACAGCCATGATCGCGATCACAGCCAGCAGCTCCACCAGTGTAAACTTTCTCTTCCCGTTACCCGAAGTCCTGACAATATCCATGGGAGGCCTCTCCGCTTGTTTTTTCTTTCCGGGGACTATTATAACACAAAAAACAGAAGAATGCAACACAAATATCCTCATTTCCGATTTGAAATTCCGCAAAATATGCCGTATTATTTGCCACCGGTCCGTGCAGAACGGAGATTTCAACGGAATTTGATGCAACCTATGGAGGAAAGAATGCCTGCGGAAAAATGTCCCTGCGGAAGCGGAAAGACCTATGCCGCCTGCTGCAAGAAAATCATCTCGGGAGAAAAAAAGGCGGAAACGCCTGAAGAACTCATGCGCTCCCGTTATTCAGCATACGCAAAAGCGGAAATCGACCATATCCTGAATTCCACCCATCCGGAACAGAGAGAGAGCAATGACAGAGAGGAAATCCGGAAATGGTCTGAAAAATCCGAATGGCAGGGGCTGGAAATCATCCGCTGCGAACGCGGAGGGAAAGAGGATCAGGACGGAACTGTCGAATTCATCGCCCGCTATGCCGACCACGGAGTCAATCTGGAACACCATGAAATTGCGGAATTCCGCCGCGACAACGGAGAATGGTTCTTCTATGACGGCAAAATGGTCCCGCAGAAACCCTTTGTCCGGACCGAACCGAAAATCGGGCGGAACGATCCCTGCCCCTGCGGCAGCGGGAAAAAATACAAGAAGTGCTGCGGGAAATAACTCTCCGGCAGAACATCAACAGCAGAGGGCGCCTCCTTTCTTCTCCTCCTCCGGGCGGGAAGAGACGCAGGAACAGGAAATGGGAGCGCCTTCCGCCACCCCCGACACCCCCTCCCCGCCGCCTTCTCCTCTCTTTCTGCCTCCACACACCGCCGCCGGCAGGAGAGTTCACTGCAGCAGCGGAGGGGACCGGAAACTCAAAAAGGAAACAAAAAAACACGCCCAGCGGAATGAGGGATAAGGACAGAAGCCGGAAAAGCCTGCAAACTGCAGCAATCCTGCCCCCCGGTTTTCCCCCCTGCGGAAACGGCGGGTATTTTCAAACGCTTTCCTTTTCCTTCCCCCGGATACAAAACGAAAAACGACAGGAGCATACGCGGACATGATCTATGACAACATCAGGAATTGGCGGTTTTACCGTTTCAGCCAGACGCTGGGAAAAGCATTCCTTTTTCTGGAGAACCTCCCGAAGGACATTGCAGACGGTGAATATGAAATCGACGGGCGGCGCATTTTCGCCAATGTCATGACATACGACACTGCGCCCGGCCCCGCCCCCATGCTGGAAACCCACCGCAAATATGTGGATATTCAATTTGCGATTCAGGGCACTGAAGTCCTGATTGCGACGCCGTGCGACGCTTTGAAAACACATACACCCTATGATGCAGTCCGGGACGCGGAATTTCTTCATCTTCCAGGGGATCGGGAAGCGGTCCGACTGGAAATGACTCCGGGCATGTTTGCGGTCTTTTTCCCATGGGACGCACATTTCGGGCGTCTTGCGCCGCAAATGCCTCCGTCCTCCGGGTCCGCCATCCGGAAAACGGTAATCAAGGCGGATTTTTCCCTGTTTGAATAATTGGGAAGGGGAAAAATGCGTGAAAATCTCATGAAATCTCATGAAATATTGTGAAATATCCGGACGGAAGAGCGAACCCGCGGACATTTTTATTTTCTAATTCAGTATATCATTCAAAATTGTGAACAAGGGAAAAACTTTTCTTCTTTTCTCTCTTCCTCCTTTTTTCCTCCCCGGATCCGGGAGGGAATTTTCCTGGAGGAAAGGAAGATGAGAGGGGAAGACAGCAGACAGCAGAACAGGTGATGTCAATGGGCAGATTATTCGGAACCGATGGAATCAGAGGCAAGGCGAACCAGTATCCGATCACACCGGAAATGGCGTTGAATGTAGGCAAGGCGATCGCGAAAGTGTTTTCGGAGGCGAAAACACCGGGCGTGGGCGGCACGGCGGGGAATCCCAGAGCCGTCATCGGAAAGGACACGCGTCTTTCGGGCTACATGCTGGAAACGGCGCTGACCAGCGGACTGGTCAGCATGGGAATGGACGTCTTTGAAATCGGGCCCATGCCCACTCCGGCGGTCGCGCACCTGACACGCTCCATGTGCGCAGACTGCGGCATCATGATCACAGCCTCTCACAATCCCGCCTCCGACAACGGCATCAAACTCTTCAGTTCGGACGGCTACAAACTCCCCGATGAAACCGAATCCAGAATTGAAGACATCATCTTTGAACTCGAGCAGGATACACGCCGCAACGGCCCCGAAAACATCGGCAAGGCCTTCCGCATCGACGACGCCAGAGGACGCTATATCGAATTTGCCAAAAGCTCCATACGGAATTTCTCGCTCCGCGGCATCAAGGCGGTGCTCGACTGCGCCAACGGAGCGGGATACTACATTGCGCCGCTGATTCTCAAGGAACTCGGAGTGGAAGTCATCCGGACTGCGACTTCTCCGGACGGATTCAACATCAACGACCGCTGCGGCGCAATTCATCCCCAGAACGTGGCACGCCTTGTGAAGGAGCACAAGGCGGACATCGGCATTTCCCTCGACGGTGATGCAGACCGCGTCATCTTCTGCGATGCGGACGGCAAGGTCGTCAACGGCGACCGCATCATCGGGCTCTGCGCCCTCGATTACAAACAGCGCGGCAGACTCAACGGCAATGCCGTGGCTGTCACCAGCATGAGCAATCTCGGGCTGATCGACGCCATGAATCAGGCAGGCATCCAGGTGGAAATCACCGCGGTCGGAGACCGTTACGTCATCGAACGCATGAAGGAACTGAATCTGAACCTCGGCGGCGAACAGGCCGGGCACCTCATTTTTCACGACTATGCCACCACAGGCGACGGCATCATTTCCGCCCTGCATGTTCTCAAGCTCATGAAAACGAAAGACAAACCTCTTTCCGAACTGGCAGCCTTCATGGAAGAATATCCGCAGGTGCTTTCCAGCATTCCGGTCCGGAAACGCGTCCCGGTCGAGACTCTGCCGCTCCTTTCAGGGACAATTGCGGAAGCGGAAAAGGAACTCGGCGCAAACGGACGCGTCGTCGTCCGCTATTCCGGGACTGAAAACAAAATTCGCCTCCTTGTCGAGGCAAAAAGCCAGGACGCCGTGAAACGCTGGAATGCAAAACTGACCGATGCCGTCAAAAAGGAGCTTGCATGAAAAAAGACAATCTGGAACTCATTCCTTCCGGAGATCCCTCCCTCCTGGAACCGCTGACATGCCTGCATTCCCCGCTGGATCTTGAAATCGCGGGAGCTACGCTTCAGTCTCTGCTTTTGGAACGCTGGAAACGCATTGCGGAACAGGAAAAGGAGCGTCCCTTCTTCGCCTGTTCCGACTACTGGCCTTCCGGAAAACTGCTTGAGAGCCTTTCAGCCGTATCCGGAGACTTCACGCTTCTGGTCTCCGGAATTCCAGCGGCCTGGCGGGGCGGAACTGCAAACGCGCCGGATCTTGCCTCGGCAAAGATCCTCCGCCCGGAGGATGACGACAAGCATTCCTTCCGGATCGTCTATCCCTGGGACATCCTCAAAATCAACGAGGAAGTTCTCGGCTCCCTCCGTGAAAACAGCATCCGGGGCACCGTACGGGAAAATGTGACCATCGACGGAATCCTCCTGCTCGGAGAAAATTCCGTCCTTCTTCCCGGAGTCTATCTGGAAGGCGTCGTGATGATCGGGAAAAACTGCAAAATCGGGCCGAACTGTTATATCCGAGGCAATACATACATCGGAGATTTCTGCCATGTGGGACAGGCGGTCGAATTGAAAAACTCCCTTCTGATGAATCATGTCAGCGCGGGACACCTGACCTATCTCGGAGACTCCATCGTCTGCCCGAGAACCAATTTCGGCGCGGGAACCATCGCCTCCAATTTCAGACACGACGGAAAAAATCACCGTTCTCTCGTCGGGGAGGAACTCCTGGATACCGGCCGGCGGAAATTCGGCACCATCATCGGAGACAATGTCCACACAGGAATCCACACCTCCATTTATCCGGGCAGAAAACTCTGGCCCGATGTCCAGACTCTTCCGGGCGAGGTTGTGCGGCGCGATCTGCGTCCTCCGCGGAATTCCTCAGGAAGAAATTAAAAAGGGGGGCTTCTTCCTGGGGGCTTCTCCGTTCTCCTCTTCTTTTGTTTTCGTTTCGGTCTTTCTTCCGTTTTCTCTCCGGAGGAAATCCGTGTCTCCGTTCAGGAACAGACGTTCCTCTTCCCGGAGGCGCAATATTCCAGGATGGCTTTTTTGAAGCACTCGCCCCGCTCGCGGTAATTCCGGAACATATCCATGCTTGCGGCGGCGGGAGAAAGCAGGACGACATCTCCGGACACCGCTCTCTCACACGCCGCGGACACCGCCTCTTCCAGACTCCCGCAGCGGATGCACTGGACAAAAGGGGAAAGAGTTTCTTCGATTCTCCTCGCGGCTTCTCCGATCAGGCATGCCGTCTTCATTTTCCCGACGGAGGGGAGCAGTTCGCTGAAATCCATTCCCTTGTCCAGACCTCCAAGAATCAGGATCACGTTTTTGTCCCCGCCGACGCAATCGAGTGCGGCATTCACTGCATGAGGATTTGTCGCTTTGGAATCGTTGACATAACGGATTCCGTTCTGTTCCAGGAAGAGTTCAATTCTGTGCGCATCGGGCTTGAAACATGCGAGCGCCTCCCGGACAGCGGGCCGATGCAGCACTTCCTCCCCGAGAAGAGCATACAGCAGTGCAAGCGCGGCCATGATGTTTTCCAGATTGTGCTTTCCGCGCAGCTGGAAAGGAGCGGTTTTCATCAGAGGAGTTCCCCGGAAGAAAATCTGTTCTGAATCCGAATAGAGAGTGGCGGACGGGTCCGAAACGGAAAAGGTGATCAGATCGGCCGCAGGATTCAGGAATTCTCCGGCATACGTTTTCAGAGAGGAAGCAAGGACACAATTCTTCCGGAGTTCGCCGAAAACGCGGAACTTGGTCGCCGCATATTCGTGCATGGATCCGTGACGATCCAGATGATCGCCAGCCAGATTCAGCACAGCCGCCGCCGCGGGGGTGAAGGGATCCATGGATTCCAGCTGAAAGGAGCTGACTTCGACGACGAGAAGGTCGAGTCCGTTCCTAAGGGACTCCACCGCGCTGTCGCTGAGAGAAACGCCGATATTTCCCGCTGCTGCTGAACGCATTCCCGCGGCCTGGAATAAAACATTGGCAAGCTCAGTCGTGGTGGTTTTTCCGTTTGTCCCTGTGATCATGACGACGGGGCAGTGAATGGAGCGGAGTGCAAAGGAAAGTTCTCCTGAGCATTTTCCGTTCCGAGCGGCAGCGTGCAAGGCGGAGCCGAATGGACTTGAGGGACGGATTCCCGGACTCAGCAACACTTCATCACATTGTGGAAGAGGAATTCCCGGTTTCCATCCGGTACAGAGTCCGATGGGGGGCGGATTCAAAGCGGAGGCGGCAGCGTGCATTTCAGGGGTGTCATGTTCGTCAACGATATAATACGGAAGTTTCAAACAGGATGCCAGGCGTGCGGCGCCTTGACCGCTGACTCCGTATCCGGCGATTAAAAGTGTAGGTTCTTGCATTCTGAAGCAGCTCCGGAGGGATGATTTGGATTCGGGTTATATTATTTTTGAAGGGATCAATATACCATGAATCTCAACAAAGACAACCTGGGGAGGATTGTATTTCCCGAGGGGGCGGGAGGGGGAAGGAAAGATCAAAAACAAAAAAATACGGCAGGCGGATGCCTGACGGGTGCAGGAGATGCAATCCTGCCGAGGAGTATGAGGGCGAGCACCCCTCATGCTTTTAAGAATAAAATAAA
>CAJMAW010000136.1 GCA_905211485.1 uncultured Lentisphaeria bacterium
CCCGTGTGGCGGCGGAATACGGAGCCGGACTCTGTGTCATGCATATGCGCGGGGAACCGGAGACCATGCAGAATCCGGAGAATCTCCGTTACGGGAATCTGATCGGAGAAGTTTCGGATTTTCTGAAGGATGCCCGTGCCCGTGCGATTTCCGCCGGACTGGCTCCCGATTCCATCCTGCTTGATCCGGGAATCGGTTTTTCCAAGACGGCGGAGCAGAATCTGGAACTGATCCGTGCTGCCGGAGTCTTCCGTGCGCTGGGATCGCCGATGCTGTACGGAGTTTCACGGAAGACCTTCATCGGGAAAATCTGCGGGAAAGACTGTCCCGCGGACCGGGATTTCGGTACGGCGGGAGTCCTGGCGTATTTAACGGCGGAAAAAACAGACTTCGTACGCGTTCATCGGGTCGATGCGGCGCTTTCCGCCATGAAAATGTTTGCTTTCTGTGCAAAAAAACAGAAAGACGGGAGTGGTTTTTCATTTTGAAGCATTATATTGTTGAGTTATCATATGGCGGAAAGAAAATTTTGTTTTTTCTTTCCGAGTTCTTCCGGAAGGGAAAATGCCGATGTCTGATTACGGGGCGGTCTTGAATTATGTGGCGGGAAATCTGTCTGCTGTGGCGGATTTCTGCATTATCGCCTGTCTGGTGTATGGAGCACTTTATTTTCTGAGGGGAACACGCGGGTCCGCGGTCCTTTCCGGCATTATTTTCGCCCTGATCACAATGAGCGTGATTTCGGAAAAACTCCATTTTGAGGTTCTGGGGCGCCTCCTGAATAATCTGTGGACCATTTTCACAATGGCGATCATCATCATTTTCCAGCCGGAGCTGCGCCGGGCCTTCGCACAGCTCGGGACCGTCACCAAGGCCTTCACTCATAAGAACAAGACGGAGCGCCGGGGGGTGATCTCCATGGTGGTGGATGCCGCCGTGCAGATGGCCAAGACCAGAACCGGAGCTTTGATCGTCTTTGAACGGAATATCGGGATGCAGGCGATCATCAATTCGGCCGTGGTGCTGGATGCAAAAGTGAATCCGCTTCTGCTGAGGACGCTCTTTTATCCGAATTCGCCGCTGCATGACGGTGCGGTGATCATCAAGGACGACCGGATTGTCGCGGCGCATGTGATCCTGTCTCTGACCCAGGAGGCTTCCGAAAACAGTGACAGAAGGGTGAAAGGTCTCGGGACGCGTCATCATGCCGCACTGAGCATTACGG
Source organism: uncultured Lentisphaeria bacterium (assembly GCA_905211485.1). Taxonomy (GTDB): domain Bacteria; phylum Verrucomicrobiota; class Lentisphaeria; order Victivallales; family UBA1829; genus CAJMAW01. The sequence continues at coordinate 1,226 of CAJMAW010000136.1, forward strand.
AAGAGACGGACGCCGTCGCGGTGGTCGTCTCCGAGGAAAGCGGGATTATCAGTGTGGCGTACAAGGGGCGTCTGATCCGGGATTTCAATGAAATCACTCTGACGGACACGCTGGAGGATCTCATGATCCGCCGCGATACCATTATCAGCAATGTCAAAAATGTTGTGATGACGAAGAAAACGCATTCCGAACCGGAGATCGAAAACGCATTCAGCGACGGTTCCGCACCGCCGGAGGAGGATGTCTGATGAAGTCTGCTTTTCAAGAAAAACTTCTCCGCTTCGTCCCGAAAATCATCCGCCATGACTTCGGGCGCAAGGTGATTGCCCTAACCCTGACGGCGCTTATTTATTTCGCTGTGACGGAGCAGACGGGGCAGAGCAAAACGGTTGATGATGTGGAAGTCAAACTCGCCCTCCCGGAGAATCTGGTGGACATCGGCGGGAAGATTCCTCATGCGTCTGTCACCGTGACAGGGCCAGAGCGTCTTCTGAAGTCGCTCTTGCGTGGAGATTTCAGCATCGTGCTTCCTTTCGACGCCACATTCACGCCGGGCCGGACCACCTATCAGATCCCGCTTCATCCGGGGAATGTGAAATCGCCTTTCGGCGTGTCCGTCGTGAAAGTGGAGCCTTCCGTAATGTCCTTTGAAGTGGACAGGATTGTTTCCAAACCGCTTCCGATGGAGCCGGTCTATTCGCCTGACTCCGCTCTGCCCGAAGGCTATACGGTCGGGAAAGTCACCTTTGCCCAGCCTGTGGTCTCCGTGACCGCTCCCGAGACCATGCTTTCCAACCTCAAAGTCATTCAGACGGATGTGATCCCTCTGGATAAAACAACGCAGAGTTTCTCCTATACCGTGGGGTTGAAATCACCGAACCCCTCCATTACCCTGACTCCTGCTGAAGTCATGGTGAATGTGGAAATTCTAAAGGAATTTGAAACACGCACCTTCAAGGATGTGCCCATCCGCATCCTCAATGCTTCCGGAAAACAGGAACTCACAGTCGACATTCTCTCCGATTCCGATGTGGATGTCATTGTGGAGGGCAACAGAAGTGTCCTGGAACTGCTGGAACCGGAAAATCTCAAACCGTATATTGATGTTTCCAGAATCGAAAAATCCGGAATTTACAATATGAATGTCAACTGCTGGGTGGACAGGGATGATGTCCGGATCAAGACCATTCATCCCGATCTGCTGAGCGTGAAACTGATATTCGATCCCTCTTCTTCTCCTGAGCCTTCACCTGAGCCTTCTCCCGAGCCTTCTCAGAAATCCTCCTCCGGGAAAGGAAAAAAGTAGGAAAAGGAAGCAAAGCAAAGAAAAGGAAGACGCTCTCTCTCTCCTTTTCTTCTTCTGCTGCTTCCCTGCCGGGACCCGGCCGGAACGGCTCTGTGCGCCTTGTCACATGCAGCGGTGAAGCCCGATGACAACGCCTTTCGGGAAGAATTCCGATTTCTTGCAGACGACACGGGGCTTGTCGGAAGTATTTCCTGCCCTGAGTTCAATCTGGTCCGCATCGAGGCAGTAGCAGGATCTGAGAACGGATTCCCCGTCCAGTTCCGTGAGAACGATGTCTCCGCTGCTGATGTCCACGGGAAAACTCCTGACGATGAGAATGTCTCCGTCATAAATCCCCAGATCCTGCATGGAACATCCCTCGACCTGAAATGCGAACAGATTTTCATTTCTGCATTCTTTTCCGAGGAGTTTTCTGTCACAGAAAAGAGCGTCGTGCAAAAGTTTTTTCTCCTTCCCATGCGTTTGAGGGCCGGACGCGCCCTGCTGCTTTTCCGCGGCGTGCGAAATCATTTCCAGCACGGGAATGGAATGAACGCGGGAGGATATTCTGGCGCGTTTTGTTTTCTCCTTTTCCAGGGAAAGACTCCTCGCCTTCGATGTTCTGCTGATGTACCCCTTTTTCTGCAGAGCCTTGATGTGTGCGAAAACGGTTGACGTTTTGATACCGAAATGTTCAGCAATTTCATAAACGGTTGGAGCCATATCGGTATTTTTCATAAAATTGCTTATGAAACCGATAATCTTTTTTTGTTTTTCGGTCAATCCCTTCATGGTATTTTGCAATCCCCCCGGAATGATGGAGTGTTTCTTTAATTTCTCTTTCCTTATTAAAGTATATATTTCAGAGTCTTTCTTTCAAGGAGAGTGAATGTGAATTTAGAAATTTTTTTTATTTTTTTCAGAGGAAATTCATAGTTGTCTATGGAACTTGTCTATGTTTAAGAATATATTGTCCTGTGTGAAGAGATAGAAATAGTGTTTTTTTCTGTTTTTTTTATAAAAAGCGTATTTTTTTTAACGTCCGGTCTGATTCAGGGGAAGAATGAAATGAATTTTGAACGCGAATCGAAGTACAGGAAACTTGCCGAAGAACTGATCCGTGAACTTGCAGAGGAGGAGGGGGAGGGAAGCTCGTCTGCTCTTAAAGATCGCTTTTTCACCCGGAAAGAACTGTCCCTCCGTTACGGGGTGGCGCCTCTGACCGCGTACCGGATTCTGAAGTATATCGAATCGCGCGGACTGATCGCCTGCCAGCGCGGGCGGAGAGCAGTCATTCTACGGAACGCCCGCCTTGAGTCTCTCCGGAAACCTTCCGCCAAACAGAGAATCGGAATCGTTTGCGATGAGGAAGTCACAGTTTCTCCCGGCTGGGAAAATCCGGGCCGTCGCCGTCACCCCCTCTTCCCCGGAATCCGTCAATGGATCTGCGCCGGACTGGAAAGGCGCTTCAGAGAGGACGGACATGATTGCAAGCGAATCCCGCGGAATCAGATCTGGCATGAGAATTTTGAAGCCTTTACAGGATTTGTTCTCCTTCATTCCATGGAGGATGGCACGCTCCGGGATTTTGTCCGTCTGCTTCAGGATCAGGAGATTCCCTGGGCCGCGATTTCCTCCGGATCCCCGGCGCCCAACACGCTCTGCATTCCGATGCGCCATGCCTTCGCGCTGACAAGTCTTTTTTTCATGAAACACCGTCTGAAACGCTGTCTCTTCCTGTCTCCCGCATCGCTTCATCCTTTCCGTGAGCCGTTTCCTCCGGGAGACCACCGAAAGATGCTGGAATCGTGTCTCCGGCCTTACGGCTGTCCCGTCCACAGTCTGCTTCTTCCCTTTTCCAGGGAGGAAATCAATCCTGATCCTGAGGCGGAGGAACGGGGGGAAAAAAAGAACTCAATGGATGCGAAGGAGCGGAAAGAGAAGAAAAAAAAGAGAAAGCGAACTCCCCTGGAAGCGCTCCTGCAGAAAAACATGCTGGGAAAACACGATGAAAAAACTGCTATTGTTACAGACGATCCGGAACTTGCGGCTCTCATTTGGGAATATCTGGAAAAACAGGGGAAAAACTGTCCCACAGATTATTTGCTCCTGACCTACGGCGCGGCTAGGGAATATCTTCCAGCGGCTGTTTCCTGCCTGAATTTTCAGAACGGGAAGCTCGTCGATGCCCTGATCCGCATTCTTTACCGTCAGTTTATTTCGAGAAACTGCTTTGATCCCGGAGCGATCGTTGCTCCGGTTCTGGAGGAGACGGGTACGCGAATTGCCGACGCTTCTTTCTGAACACCCGTTCTGAACTTTCTTTTGAAAACAGGGAAAAAGAAATCATTCTTCCGGGGAGAGAATGAAAGGGCTGCACTCCTTTTTTTCCCCGCTCTTTTTCCCCAGTCTTTTTTTCCGTTCAGATGCTATTTCCCTTTACCGAGACCGCAGAAAGCCGAGACCTGTTCGGCGATCTGCCTTGTGGGAGCGCAGACCGTGAGCTCATGGAGGGCGAAAGCGCGCTTTGAAGAAAAATCCAGATCATAGATGGAAGGGGAAATTTCCAGGGAAAGAACGTCTCTCCCGTCCGGCATGCACATGTAGAATCCGAGATTTTTCAGGGCGGGCAGACATCCCGCGATATCCCAGAGTTTTGCCCCCATCACCGATGCTCCGTGCCGCCCCGTTGCCAGCAGAATTCCCGAATACACACTTGAACAGAGCGAATGCACCGTGTTGGCACAGCGGATTCCCCCCTGGCGGACAAGGCGCTGGGAAAGATTGATGATGCTCGAATCGTCGAAACGGAGCTCCGGCCTGGCAAGGGGCTTCAGGAGACGGAGGAACTTTTCTGAAGCTTCAGAAACGAATCCTTCTGGCGCAGATGCTCCGGCGGACGATGCCCCGGTCCCTGATGCCGCATCCCGTGCATAGAGGACTGTTCCGGAATCGGAAAGAAGCATTTCTCCGGTGCTCGGGACGTAAACCGCGCCTTCCCGCAGTTTTCCTCCTTGCGAGAATGCGACGGAGGTCCCCCACATGGGGATTTTGTTGGCGAAGAGCACGGTTCCGTCGATGGGGTCGACGATCCATGAGCTTCCTCGCAGCGCATCCCTGAGATACGTTTCCGATTTGGAACTGCTCGTTTCCTCCCCGATCAGACGGATTCCGGATGCTTCGTCTTCCAGACGGGCCGTCAGGAAATTCTCAACGGCCTTGTCAGCCGCGGTGACGGGTGTTCTGTCTTCTTTGATGGCGGTTCCGGGATTGTCGATATAGTCCATGGCAATGCGTCCCGCCTCCAGCAGGAGGGGGACGATGTCTTTCACAATCCACTGCTTCATAGGGATTTATTCTCCGATGATCTTGATGAGGACGCGTTTTCTTCTGCATCCGTCGAATTCCCCGTAGAAGACCTGTTCCCAGGGGCCGAAGTCGAGTTTGCCGTTCGTGACGGCGATGACGGTTTCGCGGCCCATGATCTGACGTTTCAGATGCCCGTCCGCATTGTCTTCCCCTGTTCTGTTGTGGAGATAGGCGGAGACGGGTTCATGCGGAGCGAGTTTTTCCAGCCAGGCGGTGTAATCCTGGTGAAGCCCCTGTTCATTGTCGTTGATGAAGACGGATGCCGTGATGTGCATGGCGTTGCAGAGCAGGAGTCCTTCACGGATGCCCGATTCCTCCAGCGCTCTGGTGAGTTCCGGGGTGATGTTGATGAATTCCACTTTGCTGCGGGTGTTGAAAACGAGTTCTTTTCTGTAGCTTTTCACAAGAGGCCGTCCTTTCCTGATCCTGTAAATCCTGAAAACATCCTGAAGCAGGCTGAAAATACAAAGCCTGCGATACGGGAAATGTAACTGCGTTTATGAAAAAGGCAATCCCTTTCCCCGGAAGGGAACTTGATTTCCGCAAAAAAGAGGGTATGGTAACAGATTTCAAAACCGGATCCGGATGAATGTGTGAATTAAATCGGAAAAACTGAACTTATGCGTTGTCCCCGTTGTGCCTGCCCGGAAGACAAGGTGGTGGATTCCAGAGCCGCGAAAGAGGGCGCCGCGGTCAGACGCCGCCGGGAATGTCTTGCCTGCGGTCATCGTTTTACGACCCATGAGGAAATCATCCAGTCGGAACTCAAAGTGATTAAGCGCGACAATTCCAGAGAGGATTTCGACCGGGAAAAGCTCCGGCGCGGAATCGAAAAGGCATGCTGGAAACGCGACATACGCCCCGAACAGATTGATGCCGTCGTCGAAAAAGTGGCCCGTTCGCTTGAAAGCGAATTCGAGCGCGAAGTGCCCGCTTCCGAAGTCGGCAACCGGACCATGGAGGAACTGCGCAGCCTGGACAAGGTTGCCTACGTCCGTTTCGCATCGGTTTACAGGGACTTCAAGGATATTGATGAATTCATCGCAGAAATCCGCATGATGGGAAGGAAGAAGAACTGAAAAATCACCGTTTTTTCCTCCTTTTCTCTCCGGCAGATCTGCCGCCGCTGAAAAGAGGCCGGATCCGGATACCGTTCCGGACCGGGAGGGATTTCTGACGGGCGGAACTCCGGAGAGAACTTGAATTTGACTGAAAAGCAGCCTCTATTGCTCTTTTCCCCCATCCGGAAAAGCGCAGCTCCTGCGGGAAGCGGAACAGGAAAAAGAAAAAATCTCTCCGGACACATTCCTGACCCGGAGCTGTTTTCAGAGCTGTTTTCAGAGCTGTTCCCCGGCATTCGGCTCTCCGTTGTTTTCAGTCAAGAGGGATTTATTTGGATTTGAAATGGAAAATTGGGAAACTGTTTTTTCCCGGAAAATGAGCAGATTGATGTTTGATAGTTTCCGAGAGAGAGTTTCCGCCTGGATTCAGAAGGCGGTGTATGCGCTTCGGGTCGGGGCGGGTGAGAAGAATTATCTTCTTGTTCTGAGTGTGGCGG
>CAJMAW010000137.1 GCA_905211485.1 uncultured Lentisphaeria bacterium
CTGCCGATGATCCGGGCGGCACGGATCCGTCCGCTGGACGCGCTGACACCGTCCTCCGGCGCTCTGCTGAGCGGCGGCTTTTTCTCCGGAAGCACGGAAGGACAGAAAGGGGAGTGGAAGAAAAGAAGAAGAGGAAAAGGGAGGAAGGAATGGATCCTTTCCGCCGCCGGGATTCTGCTTTTGTGCGTCAATCCGCTGGTGGTGTCGCTTCCGGGGCTGAAGGATATGACAAGGGTTGTCCTGTACGCCGTTGCCGGGTGCCCGGCGATGGCGCTGGGATTTGTCTGTCTGGCGCCGCTGATGACACGTCTTTGCGGATGGGTGTTTTTCCGTCCCCTGGCATGGATCCTGGGATTGAATCCGGTTTTCCTGCGTTCCCAGTGGCGCGCGAATTTCTGGCGTTCGACGGGGACGGTGGTGTCTCTGAGCATCGGACTGGGCTTTTTCATGATGATTCTGATCTGGAGCTCCTCCATGCTGATTCCGTATATCCCCGGGAGCTGGATGCCGGATTATTTCCTTTCGGTCATCCCCGGCGGACTCAATGAACAGACGGCAGGACAGGTGGCGGAGATCCGCGGAGTGCTTCCGGGGAAATGCCTGCCCGTCGCCGTCGAACAGGTGAAACTTGCGGAGGATCTGACCGGAAGCAGGGAGCGCCAGAGCGTGGTGCGTCAGGACAACGTCGTGTTCTTCGGAGTGGATGTGGACCGGGGACTCGGCGGAAAGGATCCGCTCTTCCCCTTCCGTTTCCTCTCCGGAAACCGGGAGGAGGCGTTGAAACTGCTGAAGGAACAGTCGGAAAATTACTGTCTGATCCCGCATTATTTTGCGGAAACGGCAGATCTGAAGACCGGCGACCGTTTCAGCGTCCGTCCCCCGAATCCCGCCGAAGCTCCGGTGGACTTCCGTGTGGCTGGCGTCATTGAAATGAACGGATGGCACTGGTTTTCCAAAGTTTCCGGAACAAGACGCAATTTCGGGCGGACCGCAGCCATGCTCTTCGCTTCACGGGAAAGCGTGGAGAGAAGTTTCGGCCTGACAAGAGTCAACTACCTCTGGATGAATCTGGAACCGGGAGCGGACGAATCCTTCATCCGGACATCCGTCGAACGCCTTGCAGAAAGCAATGCGGGAGAGAGCTTCCGCGTGATCGGAGGAGGGGAATCGGTGGTCGGGAGGGAAACCGTCCGCGCCACATCCAAACGCGAACTCGAACGTTCCCTCATGGGACGCACCAACATGATGGTCGACGGCATGCTCCGGATGCCTTTGCTGATTCTTCTGGTGGTCTCGCTCTCCGTCGCGAACACGGCGGTCGCCTCTGTCCGCGCCCGGCGGCGTGAAATCGGAATCATGCGTTCGGTGGGGCTCAGCGCGTGGGGGCTGATCCGTCTCGTCCTGGCGGAAGGCATCCTGATCGCCCTGGCGGCCTCGGCCCTGAGTTTCTGCTTCGGGATCGCCTCCGGACTCTGCAGCGCACAGATGGCCGCCCATTCCACCTTCTTCGGAGGCATGGGATGGAGTTTCGACATCCCGTGGAGCCGGATCGCAGACGGAGTGATCTTTACTGTCGGACTCTGCTTCCTCGCCTCCCTGATCCCCGCGGCCGCGGCTGGAATGACAAAACCCCTGAAACTCCTTCAGAACGGTCTTCAGGAGTAAACGGGAAAAAAAAGAAACGCTTCCCTTGAAAAAACAAAGTCGGAAAAGGGACCGACTGAGCAGAGAAAATATCCCGGGAATCCGGCAGAAGGGAGGGAAATCCAGGAGGGTCCCTCTCCCGATGTGTCCCCCCTCCCGGCAGGAGGAAGCGGGAAGCGTCCTTTTTTCCCTCCCCCTTTTCCTTTTTGCCCCTCTCAAAACACAACAGGAGGAAGGCGCGGCCTTTCTTCTTACTTCGTCAGCATGAACATGTCGCTGTTGTAGGTGGTATTCCCGGCGTGTCTGTAATAAATGTAGACCAGGGAGGAGGAGGCTTTGTTTTCAATGTGCCCGTCCAGAAAAGCCAGATTGACGCTCCGGGAATGGCGGCCTTCCATGAAATCATATTCGCATTGAGGATAGGGCGTTTTCTTGGCAAAGATTTCCGGATCGGAATAAGCCGTTCCGGGAAGAAAGATTTCCACGTTCAGACTCCAGGTCGAGACCTGCCGATAATAATGATTCAGACCAAAAGCGGAATGATCCATGCTCAGGAGCTTTTCAGAAGGCCTGACCGCGGCAAAGGATTTCAAACCTTGTGTATTGCTTTTTTTCCATCTGTCCCGGTCAAACAGATAGCTGAAACGGTAGGGAAAAAGTTTGACATAGTTTGTGGAGATATCGCGCCCGGGGCAGACCAGGAATTTCTGGCGTTTCAAATGAGCCCCGTCATCCAGCTGTTTGGCGGGATCCACTTCGGTGAGGAGTCCCAGCAGGGCGGGTCTGCCGGCATATTCCAGACAGAACGGGAAGTAGGAATCGTTCGCATCCCAGTAGTTGTAAAGACGCAGCCCGATGTTTTTCAGATTGGCGGTGCATTGGATGCGCAGCGCCGTTTTCTTCGCACTGCCAAGAGCAGGCAGCAGAAGCGCCGCCAGAATTGCAATGATCGCTATCACCACCAGAAGTTCAATCAAAGTGAAAAAATGCCGTGGATGAACCTGTCCTGCAGACAGGTGCGCCTCTGCCCTGCGGAAAACCCGCGAAATCTTCATATTCCCCTCTCCTTATTTCCTGCGGGATTCGGAATATCTTATCAATATCTTTAATTTTAGTACAATACAGCTTTGCCATGGATTTGTCAACCCTAAAGGATGGCAGTCAGTCAGCCGGGGGAAAAAAGTCAGGGAAAAACAGAAAGGATGGAGGGGGCTCTCGCAGTCGCTTTTTTCCCGTTTTTCCGGGGAAGCATGTCCGGGCGTTTTCCTTTCTCCCTTCCGGAAAAGGCAGGGAGGCATTTTCCTGCTTTTCCCCCTCATACTGAAGAGAAAGAGTCAGGAAGTTTTTCTCCAGTCAGGGAAAAAGCGGCGGTAACGGGCAAGATCCTTTTCCTCCGGAATGGATTGGCGGATTTTTTCCCGCCCGAGACGAAGGAGCTTGTCTTCCCCGAACGGATGATAGGGTTCGGGACGGATTCCGGTCAGATTCCGCAAAGTCCCGGCGAAACGCAAAATGTCTTCGAGCTCGGCATCGGAATCGTTCTTCCCGGGGATCAGGGGACATCGGAGCTCGATTCCGGCTCCAAAAGCATCCAGTTTCCGGAGATTTTCGAGAATGATCCGGTTGGACTGTCCGGTCAGAAGCGCATGCTTTTCCGGGTCGATGCACTTAAGGTCGTAGAGCCAGAGATCCACCAGCGGAATCAGGGTCTCAATGAGCTTCCACGGAGCGAATCCGCAGCTTTCCACCGCGCAGTGTATCTGTTCTTTCCGGGCGCCTTCCAGAAGCTCCCGGGAAAAATCTGCCTGGAGCAGGGGTTCGCCTCCGGAAAGAGTGAGCCCGCCTTCGGGTCGGTAGTAGTCCAGATCTTTCCGGACCTCCTTCAGCACCTCTTCGGAACTCATGATTTTCCCGGCAAGAGAAAGGGCGCCAGCGGGACAGCGTTCCGCACAGAGTCCGCAGCCGACGCAGTCTGCTCTCCGGATCCGGTGAGACTGTTCCCCCCGCCCCGGTTTCCCGAATTCATGGCAGGACTGCGGACAGAGTTCCGCACAGCGCCCGCAGGCGCTGCATTTCTCCGGGTCATACAGGATCTCCGAGCGGGGATTCTGCGATTCCGGATTGTGGCACCAGAGGCAGCGGAGGGGACAGCCCTTGAGGAAGACGACCGTGCGGATTCCGGGGCCGTCATTCAGTGAAAAACGTGCAATATCAAACAGCATTCCGGACGCGCACATGTCAGAAAGACTCCATGCTGCTGCGCTGAATGATCATGTCCTGCCATTCCCTGGAAAGGGAGGCGAAACGCGCGGACCATCCGGAAATCCGGACCGCCAGATTCGGGAAACGGTCCGGATCCTTCTGAGCGGCCTTGAGCATTTCCGGATCGACGGTGTCTATCTGCAGATAAAATCCGCCCCGTACAACAAAGACACGCAGCAGCGTGGCAAGAACCGCAGGCGCATTTTCCACTTTCCGGATGCCGGCGGAAAGACGCAGATCCAGCGGACAGCCGTTCGGAATGCGCGTAAAATCCATTTTGCAATAGGAATTCAAAACGGCGGTCAATGCTTTTCTCTCCGTTCCCGGAGTCGGGCTCAGATTCGGAGCCAGATATTCGTGAGCATGCTTCCCGAACGCGGTGGCAAGACGGTTTGCGGCATAAGGAATCTCCCTTCCGAAGGTGCTGATCCCCGCGGGAATGAGAACGCCTGGAACCTCCTCGGAGACCGAGGAAACAAGACGGGCGTAGTCATCGACAATGCGTTTCAGAATCGCGTCCGCATCCTCCTCATCGTTCCCGTAACAGGAAACGCCGCGGGAGATTTCCAGACGCAGATCCTCATGCCCGTTCCAGTCCTCCTTCAGAATCCCGACCAGTTCCGCCAGAGTGAGACGTTTCACCTGAAACACCCATTTCCGAATCGCAGACAGACTGTTTGCAATATCCGGCAGTCCACCCGCATGGAGCGCGTTCACGGTATAGTCGGTCCCGAAACAGGTGTAGGAACGCGCATTCCTGCGGCAGGAGGGCATCACAAGAGACAGAACCGCATCCGGAGCCGGATCCGCAGGCACAAGATTCGTCTCCCCCGTGACGGGATCGGTTTTTTCCGTATAAAACCGTTCGCGGACGCGGCGTTTCAGCATGCGGATGTTTTCATCCAGACGCCGGATGAAGGAATCATAAAGCTCCTCCCAGGATCCGGGCACAGGATCGGCAAACAACGCCTCCTGAAAAACGGCAAGGGCGTCGAAGGGCGTATAGGTGAAACGGGTCCGGCCGGGAAGGATGACTTCCCAGCAGCCGTCGTTCGTGAAATGGACTGCTTCCTTCCCCGGATATCCGAAACGCTCCAGAGCCTCCAGCACCAGAGCTTCGTTGTAGACGGAAACAATCCCTCCCCCCAGAAGCTGGACTTCGGCAATCCGTTTCAGGAGCCGGGGAGACGTGTCGGCATTCAGCCTGACCGCAATGGGATAATCGCTGATATGGAGTTCCTCCACCACGTCCAGCACCAGATCCGTGACGGCGTTATCCACATTTCCCGCTCCCGTCCCCTTCACTCCCGCGCATCCGCCCAGAATGATGTTCTGATAAAACTGTGCATCTCCTCCGTAATCGGGCTGTCCGTCATTGTAAAGGCGCATTCCGAAACACCATTCGCTGCCTTTGATCCAGAAATGGGCGATCAGTTCGCGCGCTTCGTCCAGACTCAGGATTCCTTCTGCAAGATCCTTTTCAAGGAACGGCCCCAGAATCTGATCGAAGCGCCCGAGTCCGCTCCAGTTCCCGCAGAGGCGCTGGAATTCAAAGAACATCCAGAAGGACTGCAGAGCCTCGTGAAAATTCCGGGGCGGATTTTCCGGCACATTCCCCAGAACCTCCACAAGTCTGCGGAGATGATCCGCAAGATCCGGATCCGTTTCGGAATCGAGGCGCTTTCTGCATTCACCGAGACAGCGCCTGCTCCAGATCCGCATGGCATCCACAACCAGAAGCAGGGCGCGGCAGAAGGTCTCTTCCTCCGGGGCGGAAGCGCCGACCATCCGGAGACGGATTTCCTGTTCCAGCCCGGAAAGGCCCTTGCGGACGGCGTCTCCGAAATCCGCCGTGGTATGACTGATGGATCCGCGTCCCATTCCCGGCACCTGATGACGCCGGGCGGGCAGGAAAGGCGCATTCCCGATGAGTTTTTCCTCCGGACGGAGAAGAATCGGAGCCTTTTCCGCAATCAGGCACGCCATGCGTCCGTGTGCAATCAGGGGATCCGTGCCTTCCGGAAGATGGAGATCGGCAAGGCTGAAATCGGGTTCCCGCAATTCGCCGCGGAACTCTCCGCGCAGATATTTCCCGGCCAGTTCCCGGGTGCTTTCCGAAAGACGTCTGATGGGTATGTCTTCCAGTGGATTGAGTGTTACAATAGGGGTGCGGCCTTTCCGGATAATGATCCTGTCTTGAAGTACAATACCTATATGTTCATGAAATTTCCCGAGTCATCGGGGAAAAGGATACTCCTCCGGAGGGGAAAGTTCCATGGTGTGGAATCCAAAAACATATCTCTCCGTCCATTTTGTTTGCAAAGGAAGGCGGCGGGGGCTATGGTATGAGCGTTCTCCGCTTCCGGATAAAATCAGGAAGCGCGGGAAGAGAGACAGGGGAAAAAAGGGAATCAGAAAGAGGGAATCAGAAAACGGAAGGGGCGTGGCGAATCATGTCCGGAGCGCTTCAGATTTACAAAACCCGTTTTGCCTCCGCCGGAGAATGTTCCTGTTCGGAAAACGGCTGGGTGCATTGCAAGACCACACCTTTTTACATTTTCGCCCAGGCTTACGAGGGCCATTATGAAGTGGAAACGCCGGAATGCCGCACCGTCTGCGAGACGGGCGGGGCTTTTTTTTCCGCGCCCGGAACGCCGCTCCGGATTTTCCATTCCACGGATCCGCGGAGCGGGCAGATGCGGATCCGCTATCTCCACTTCGTTCTGGAGGATGCATCGGGTACCGATCCTTTTTCCTTCCGGACGATTCCGCTTGCGCTTTCTGCGCGGGAAACGCAATCTCCCGCCAGAGAGCTTGAAAAACTGACTGCGGATGGGGGAAAAAAGCCGTTTGCAGACAACATCCGGGTTCTGAAAATCCTGGAGCAGCTTTACAGCCTGACGGAACCGAATCTGAAGACGGAACCGCATCTGGATTATCTGAAAAATCTATGTGACTGGGTCCGCAAACGTGCCGGGAATCATCCGCCCGATGTCCCGGAACTGATTGCGAAATCGGGATATTCCCGTTCCAAAGTTTTTGCGGATTTCTTTTCCCACATGAGGATGTCTCCGGGGGATTTCATTCTTCACGAACGGATTACGCTGGCGGAACGGAAACTTCTGGAACACCCGGAGCGCAGCATCCAGGAAATCGCGTATGAATGCGGCTGGAAGAACCCCTTTCATTTTTCCCGTGCCTTCAAGACTGTAACGGGGCTCTCTCCACGGAAATACCGCTTGCGCCCCTTCTGCTGAACATACGGAAACAGGAAAAGCAGACACAAAAACTATGGAAAAACGCGATGAGCATTTTTCTTGTGGTCAAGGTCCGTGACCTTGCCGCACTCCAGCGGCGAGACGCTGCCGCCGGAGGCAAAAAATAAAAAATAAAAATTTGCGAAGCAACAAAATACGGAAAAATGCGGCTAGCATTTTTCTCGAGGTCAAGGTCCGTGACCTTGTCGC
>CAJMAW010000138.1 GCA_905211485.1 uncultured Lentisphaeria bacterium
GACCCCGACAAGGTCACGGACCTTGACCGCGAGAAAAATGCTCAACGCATTTTTCCGCAACTACTTCCATTCCATATAAATCCATCCTTTGACTGGTGAAATGACGGATTGATTCCGTCATTTCATCGTCATTTGAATTCAAACCCGTCATTTGCATCCTGCGGAATTGATGGTACATTATGATTTCCTCCCCCCCAGAGACGGAGGAGAAAGGATCTGCTGCCATGGGCGATATCATCATCAAAGGCGCCGAAGAACATAATCTGAAAAAAATCGACGTCACCATACCTCGGAACAGTTTTACCGTCATCACCGGATTGAGCGGCTCCGGGAAATCCTCCCTCGCTTTCGATACCTTATATGCGGAAGGGCAAAGAAGATATGTGGAAAGCCTCTCCGCTTACGCCCGGCAGTTTCTCGACCGAATGCAAAAACCGAAAGTCGCCCACATCGAAGGACTCTCCCCCGCCATCGCCATCGAACAGCGCTCCGCTGGATCCAATCCCCGTTCGACCGTGGCCACCGTCACGGAAATTTATGATTATCTGCGTCTTCTGTACGCCCATGTCGGCATTCCGCACTGCCCCGGCTGCGGGAAACTGCTGAAAGCACAATCCGCCCAGGCAATCTGCGACAAACTGATGGGACTGCCCCCGGGACCCGCCATGATGATTCTCGCACCCTACGTCCAGGGGAAAAAGGGAGAACACAGAGATGTGATTGCGAAAATCAGAAAAGACGGTTTCGTCCGCGCACGCATCGACGGCCAGATCGTCGAACTGAGTGATGACCTGAAACTTCCCGCAAAAACCAAACGTCATGACATTGAAGCTGTCGTGGACCGCCTTATCTGCGGGAAACTCGAACGCTCCCGTCTGAACGACTCCGTCGAAACCGCTTTGCGCCTGGGCGGAGGAAATCTCGTTCTCCTTGTCGAAGATCCCAGTGCCGGAACCGCACACAACGCAACGGGAGGAAGCAGCGGCACACGCGGCGGAGCAGGACGCGTATGGAAGGAAGAACGCCTCAGCGAACATCTCTCCTGCGATCAGTGCTCCATCAGTTTTTCCAAGCCCGAACCGCGGAATTTCTCCTTCAACAGTCCCTACGGAGCCTGCCCCGAATGCAACGGCATCGGCTCCATGCTCGTCATGGACCCCGATCTCGTCATCCCGGACAAGACCCTTTCCATCCGCGGAGGCGCCATCCCGGCCTGGCGCAGAGGCCCGCGCCGTCTGATTTTGTACTACAATCATCTCCTGAAAGGAATCGCACAGCACTTCGACGCCCCGGACATGCTGGAAACTCCGTTCTGCAAACTCCCCGAAAAAATCCGTCATGTCCTCCTCTATGGAAGCGGCGACGAAGCAATCGACTTCAGTTTCTGGATGCGCGGGAAACGCCACGAAATGCGCAAACCCTTTGAAGGAATCCTCGCCAACCTCCAGCGGAGACAGGCGGAATCGGAAAGCGACGCGGTAAGAGACCGTCTCCGGGAATATACGGTGCGGAGAGAATGCCCGGCCTGCCACGGAGCCCGTCTGAAACCTGAAAGCCTTGCGGTCACGGTGGGTGGCAGGTCGATCCGGGAATTCAATGCCATGTCCGTGGAGAAAGCGCTGGAATTCATATCCGCTCTGGACCTCAACGAGGAACAGAAGGCCATCGGGGGAGAGGTCATCCGCGAAATCCGGAACCGCCTGCGTTTCCTGCTGGATGTGGGACTGCCTTATCTCTGTCTCGACCGGGAAAGCGGAACGCTCTCCGGAGGAGAAGCCCAGCGGATCCGACTGGCAACCCAGCTCGGATGCGGACTCGTCGGAGTGCTCTACATCCTCGACGAACCCAGCATCGGGCTGCATCAGAGGGACAACGACAAACTCCTTGCCACATTGAAACGCCTACGCGACATCGGCAACACCGTCGTCGTCGTGGAGCACGACATGGACACCATCCAGGCCGCAGACTATGTACTCGACCTCGGTCCCCGCGCCGGAGTTCACGGCGGCGAACTTGTCGCCTGGGGCCCTCCCGCACAGCTTCCCCGTTTTGAGCAGTCCTGCACGGCACGCTATCTGGCGGGAAAAGAATTCATCCCCGTTCCGGAAACACGTCTGCCGGGGAACGGGAAATTCCTCGAAATCATCGGAGCGGAACACAACAACTTGAAGAATATCGACGTCCGGATCCCGCTGGGGACCTTCACCTGCGTCACCGGAGTCTCCGGATCCGGAAAAAGCTCCCTCGTCAACGGCATTCTCCGCGCAGCGCTCCAGCGCCATTTCCGCCTGGCAGATGCCGCCGAACCGGGGAAACACCGCGCTATTCTGGGACTCAAACACCTCGGAAAGGCCATTGTCATTGATCAAAGCCCCATCGGACGAACCCCCCGATCCAATCCGGCCACCTATACCGAACTCTTCGGAACCATACGGAATCTTTTCGCCTCCCTGCCCGAATCGAAAATCCGCGGGTTCGGACCCGGACGCTTCAGCTTCAACGTCAAGGGCGGCCGCTGCGAGGAATGCCAGGGCGACGGCATCAAAAAAATTGAAATGCAGTTCCTCCCCGACGTCTACGTCACCTGCACTGCATGCCGCGGCAAACGTTTCAACAAGGAAACGCTCAGCGTCTGCTACAAGAAGAAAAACATCGCCGAAGTGCTGGAAATGACAGTGGATGAAGCCTGTGATTTCTTCTCGGCCGTCCCCTCCGTCTACCGGAAACTCAAGACTCTCTCCGAAGTCGGGCTGGGCTATCTCCAGCTGGGACAGCCAGCCACAACCCTTTCCGGCGGAGAAGCTCAGAGAGTCAAACTCGCCTCCGAACTCGCCAGAGTCCCCAGAGGACACACTCTTTACATCCTCGACGAACCCACAACCGGACTTCATATCGATGATATCAAACAGCTGCTCGACGTCCTCATGAAACTTCGCGACAGAGGCAACACCATCCTCGTCATCGAACACAACCTCGACGTCATCAAAATGGCCGACCATATCCTCGATCTCGGCCCGGAAGGAGGCGATGAAGGCGGACGCCTCATCGCTTCCGGCACCCCGGAAACCGTCGCTCAGGTGAAAGAATCCCACACAGGGCGTTATCTCCGCCCCATGCTCCCCCGTCTTTCCCATGAAGATTCTCCTTCTTCCGCCGTCTTCCCGTCCGCAGCGGAATCCCCGGCGCGATCCCCGGCCCCTCTCTCCAGCGGCGGCAGCGCTTCAGACAAGTTCCCCCATGCAGCAGAAGAGACAGCCGCGGCAACAGCAGCAGCCCCTTCCCTCCCGGCTGCGGAGGAAACATCCTCTTCTGCCGCAAAAGAAAAGCGCTCCCACGGAAGGAAGAAAAAAACGGAATCCCCGCAGACAGAAAAAGTCCGGGGAAAAGGCAGACTCAGAAAAGGGACCGCCTGCCCTCCTGATTGATCCCCTGATTGATAAAGAAAAGATTCCCCGGATTCTGTTTTCCCGCTATCCTTTTTTTGTTTTCTCCTTATTTGTTTTCTCCACATCAAGTGGCGGTCCCTCTCCCTGCAGCAGCAGAAGAAGAGAGACTCCCCAGATCATCCTGTGAATTCACACACATCCTCTCTCTTCCATGCCGTTTCCCGCAGGAGCGGAATCCCGGAAAAGAAAGAAGCCCCTGAAAAAAAGCAAAAGCGGCGCGAAGATCGTATTTTTTGGAAGATAGGGGAAATCCGGACTTGAAAAAAAGAATCCTGAAATCTATATTTTTCACAGCTGTTTTGTTCCGGGAAGGGAAGAGATCCCCCGCCGGGACAGTCCGGAAAGAGATGGATGGATTAACAAAGCGGAGAAAAAGGAAGAATGCCCTCCAATGAATGGCTGGTAATCACCGTCGGAGCGATTCTGGTGAACAACATTGTGTTGTCCAGGATTCTGGGGATATGCCCGTTTCTGGGAGTATCCAAAAAAATTGAAACGGCTCTGGGAATGTCCGGGGCAGTGATTTTCGTCATGTGCATCGCATCGTTTGCGACATCGGCGATCTTCAATCTGCTTCTCGCCCGTCCGGTCACACTGCAAATCGGTTCACTGAGGATTCAGAACCTGGATATCGCCTTCACGCGGATTCTGCTGTTCATCGTGGTGATCGCGGCCCTTGTGCAGATTGTGGAGATTCTGATGAAGAAGTTCAGTCCCTCGCTGTACTCGGCGCTGGGAATTTACCTGCCGCTGATCACCACCAACTGCGCGGTGCTCGGGGCGGCGGAACTGAATGCTTCTGCGGGGCGCCCCATTCTGGAATCCACAATCTACGGGACGGCAACGGGAATCGGATTCGCGCTGGCGCTGATACTCTTTGCCAGCCTTCGCGAACGGCTGGAACTTTCCCGGATTCCGCGCCCCATGCAGGGGACGGCGATCGCGCTGATCACAGCGGGCATCCTGGCCATGGCGTTCATGGGATTTTCAGGACTGGTCAAGTAGCAGCAGAAGAGAGGATGGGAAAACATGATTGAACTGATCATCGCCGCATCGGTCGCCGTGGGAGTGGTGGGACTCCTTCTGGGAGTGATCATTGCATTTACAGCGAAAAAATTTGCGGTGGAAAGCGATCCGCGCATCGAAATTGTCCAGGATCTACTTCCCGGAGCGAACTGCGGAGGATGCGGTTACGCGGGGTGTGCGGACATGGCCCAGGCCATCGTGCTGAAAGGAGCCGATCCGGCAAAATGCCCGGTATCCACCGAGGAAGCGCGCCGGAAAATCGCGGAAGCCATGGGAATCACTCTGGGAGATACGGAAAAGAAAGTGGCGGTCGTCTTCTGCGGAGGATCCCTCTCGCGGGCGAAACGCAATTCGAGATACAACGGGATTACGGACTGCCGTTCGGCCAGCATCGTCGGAGGAGGAGACAAGGCCTGCCGCTTCGGTTGTCTGGGCTACGGTTCATGCGCCAGAGCGTGTCCATTCGGCGCCATAGAAATGCGTGACGGACTCGCGGTGGTGCATCCGGAAATCTGCGTGGGCTGCGGGAAGTGCACGGAAGTTTGCCCGCGGAAACTGATCCGCCTGGTGTCCGCGGCGGCGAAAGTGCATGTGTACTGCAACTCGCTGGACAAAGCGCCGCAGAAGAGGAAAAATTGTTCCGTGCCCTGTCTGGTGTGCAAGAAATGCATCCGTACGGATGAATTGCACATGCTGATCCAGAATCAGCTGGTCCGTGTCAACTATTCCAATCCGCCGGACGTTTCCATTGTGGACAAGGTCGGCTGCCCGACCGGATGTCTTCAGACAGAAGAATCCCATCGCCGCCTCGTTCCGCGCGCGGATGAAGACAAGACATCGAAAAGCACAGCAGCCAAATCAGCAGCGCAGCAGCCGCAGCCAAATCAGCAGGGAGAAAAAAAGGAGTCCGCAGCATGAGTCACAGCAATCATCCGTTGCATTTCAGAGGCGGAGTCCATCCGCTGGAGGGGAAGGACCTTTCCAGCCATGACCCCATCCACGAAGCACCGCTTCTGCCGAAATACACCGTGGCACTGCAGCAGAACATAGGAGCTCCTCCGAAATTCATTGTGAACAAGGGGGATACGGTGAAAAAAGGGCAGATTCTGGCCGAGGCGGGAGGCTTTGTTTCGGTGCCGCTGCATTCCCCGACAAGCGGGACGGTCGGAGCAGTGCTGGAAATTCCTGGAGCCTCCGGCCCCACGGTCCAGGCCCTCGAAATCATCCCGGACGGGAAGGACGAATGGGGCGATCCCATGGAACCGATGCCGGACTGGAAAAACACCGAACGGGAAAAACTCAAAACCCGGATCCGTGATGCGGGCATCGTCGGGATGGGCGGGGCGGCGTTTCCGACTCACGTGAAACTGTCCCCGCCGCCGGAGAAAAACATCGACACGCTCCTGGTGAACGGAGCGGAATGCGAACCGTATCTGACAGCGGATCACCGTCTGATGCTGGAGCAGCCGGAGGCGGTTCTCGAAGGAGTGGCGATTGCGGCAAAAATTCTGAGAGTCTCCCGCGTTTTTGTGGGGATTGAAAAAAACAAGCCCGACGCCATTGAAAAGATGAGTGAACACGCCGCAAAATGGGGAGTGAAAATCGTTCCGCTCCGCGTCCGTTATCCCCAGGGAGCCGAAAAGCAGCTGATCTATGCGATTACGGGGCGTGAAGTGGTGGCGGGGGGACTGCCGATGGACGTGGGATGCGTGGTCCAGAACGTCGGGACCTGCGCTGCAATCCGGGAAGCGGTGGTAAACGGGAGACCGTTGATCGACCGAGTCGTCACAGTGACGGGAGTCCCGGTGAAACAGCCGGGGAACTGGCGTTTCCGGATCGGCACGCCGCTTTCCAGCGCCCTGGAACTGGCGGGGGGAGTGACGGAAAATCCGGCCAAAGTGATCCTGGGCGGACCGATGATGGGTTTTGCGCAGTCGTCCCTGGATGTGACGATCTGCAAGAACAGTTCGGGGGTTCTTCTGCTGCGCGCCTGCGACACGAGCGCCTACCGTTCGGATCCGTGCATCCGCTGCGGACGCTGTGTCGACGCCTGTCCGATGAAACTGATGCCCGGCCCGGTCAGCGTGATGGTGGAAAGCGAAAAGTTCGATCAGGCGGAACACTGGTTTGTCATGGACTGCATGGAATGCGGGATCTGCACCTATGTGTGTCCCTCGAAACGCCCTCTGGTGCAGCACTTCCGCAGGGCGAAAGCGGAAATCAACGCCATCCGGCGGAAAAAATAAGAGAAGTTGGGAGTCAAAATGAGCGAAAATACGAAATCCGCACCGGAAAAGAAAGAGCCGGTTGTTCTGCCGGAGGCGGGGACGCTGGTCCTGAGTTCCTCCCCGCATGTGCAGGACGGGGAAACGGTTCAGAAGGTCATGCTGAAAGTGGTGTTGTGCCTGCTGCCCGCGATGGCGGCGGCGCTTTATTATTTTGGATTTCATGCGCTGCGTGTCATTCTGCTCTGCGCATTGTTCTGCGTGGGCTTTGAAATGCTCTGGTGCCTCGTCTGCCGGACGAGGCAGACCTGGAAAGACTGCAGCGCCCTGGTGACAGGCGTGATCCTTGCCATGAATCTGAGTTCGGGAGTGCCGTGGTGGATCTGCATGATCGGAGCCTTCATCGCAATCATCATTGCGAAGGAGGTGTTCGGAGGACTCGGGCAGAATCCGTTCAACCCGGCCGCCGTGGCCCGCGTGGCGCTGCTGGTGGGCGGCGTGCTGCTGCGGCTGACGGACACCGCCGGGATACGGGACAGCGGTGATCGGATCGAGGCCATGGGCGTGGAGCGCAGCCGTCAGGCGGCGCAGCGACAGGGTCAAACCAAGGCAGCGCTTGCACGGGTCGGTCCCGAGCTCGCCCGAGACAGAACA
>CAJMAW010000139.1 GCA_905211485.1 uncultured Lentisphaeria bacterium
CTCGCGGACGGTTTACTTTTAGCTTGCGGGAACAGAAAGGCAGACCAGATGTCTCCAGGCGGCCATATGGATGGGAAAAGCACGCTTTTTCCGGGGATGCAAGGGGCGGGGCTCCGCCCTCCCGGGGGCCCCTCCTGAGGGGCACTTGCCGGGCCGGGACTTTACTGACAAAATAGCCGTTCCCTGCGGCATTTTTCCCTGATTTTTTGCGACGGACCCTTTCCCGTGAGATGGAGAAATTGCATCTGCCAAGGAGCGCTCCGTCACTTTTTTTTTCTGGAAATTTCCGCGGTTTGAGCAGGCGTTTGAAGAGGGGTATTTCTTGCCCGGGAGGCGCTAGCGGCTGCGTTCTTTCCTCGTTTCCCGGAATCAGTCAAGACCGTTCCTCTCCCCCCGGATTTTTTACGGGGTGCGGAGAATGCAGAGAGAGCGCGGGGGGGAGAAAAAGAGTCCTCTGCAGAAGCGGGCAAAAAAAATCCCCGGACAACAATGAGAAGAATGTTGTGGAATGGAGACGGGCCGGAGACGGGTCGGCGGGGGGATGGCGGAAGGCTTTCAGTTACTGGATATTGCGTTCCTGCCCGTCTTTCTCTTCTTCATCATTCAGGAGGAAGGCTTCCCGGTTCAGTTCTCTGAAAAAACTGCGCATGAAGAGGAGTCGCTCCGTTGCGATGCGTCTGCCCGTCTCGGTCAGCATTTTTTTGTGAAGATGGCGCAGTTTCACCAGGTATTCCCTGTAGGCGGAGTCTCCCCTGCTGTATTCCGCCGATGCAAGGGCTTCTTCCCCCGAGTTGTGCAACACTGCACCGATCCGCCCGGCGAAATGGAACGCCCGGGCAATGCCCAGTGCGCCTGTGGAATCGAGTTTGTCGGCATCATAAACGATTTTTGCCTCTGCCGTGGCGGGGACTTCTTTCCCGCGATAGCGATGAGTCCGGACGCAGGAGGAGACCAGATCCATGAATGTCCGGTCGCTGCAGCCGCATTCGGCAAGGAGCCGGGCGCTTTTTTCCGCGCCCAGGGCGGCATGGCAGAGTTTTCCCCCGGACGCCAGTTCCTCCGGGCGCGCAATGTCGTGCAGCAGCGCCGCCGTTTCCACGGCAAAGGAATCCGGAACAGGTTCCGATTCCAGCAGAAGCCGCGCATTGCCGAGCACTCTGAGCGTATGTTCAAAATCATGACAGCCGGGGGCTTCTGAGAGGATTTCCCGGGTTCTCGCATAGAGAAGTTTCCAGAGTCTTTTCTGTTCCTGTTCGTTCATGGGGCACTGCATAAATCTGTTTTCCTTGATGGGGGGGATGTGGACGGGGCAGAGGGGCGGCGGCCGTCTTTCCTTCCTGTTTTTCTTGTCTGCTCCAGCCTGGCGGAAGGGGAAAAGGGAAAAACGCAAAATGCTTTGCTTCCCCTCCGTCATTTCTGAGCAGAGGGAAATATGAAGCCGGATGAAGTCTCTTGCAAGTCGGGAAGCGCTTTCCTTCCGGGATTTTTTTGACTTTTCGGGAACGGGATGTAAACTAAGAGGAAAACTCCGCGGTGGGGGAAAAAAAGATCCCGCGGGGGCGGCCGTCAGATGACCCGGCAGGATCTCTGACAGAAAAAACTGGCGGGGAATGGAGCCGCTTCTTCCCCGACGGGAAATCTCTTTTGGAAAGGGCTTTTCAGCCATGCCGGGATACAGATTTGATTCGGCTCTTCTGCGGGGAGGAGCAATCATGCTTCTCTGCATTCTGATTCCTTCCTGCAGTTCATCCTCTTCTTCTCCGCTGGGAGAAGGTTCCGGGACTTCCGGGCTTTCTTCGGATTCTCCCGGAGAGTTCCTGATGCGTGAGGCGGAGAAAGCCGCCTCCGCCCGGAATTATCTCCGGGCCCGGGAATATGCGGAAGAGGCGCTCCGCTTTGCCTCGGAGGAAGCGGACTCTGCGCAGACGGCCGGACAAAACGGCAAAAAGGAAAGGACGCTCCTTCTCTGGAAGAAGTGTCTGGGCGAATACTGCTGTCTTCTTGCCAATGAGACCATGCTTTCCGGCGGTGGAGGGGCGCAGCCGCTTCCCGAAGACTGCAGGACGGCGATTGCCCTCTGTGAAAGGGCGGCCTCCCTTTCTCCCGCGCTTTCCGCGCGGGCGGGGAGAATGGCTGAGGAATACCGGAAACGTCTTGCGGCGGCGGAATACAGGGAGAAAATGAATTCTCTTTCGGAAGCCGCCAAGGAAGCGGGGAGGGAAAAGGAAATTTCCCGTCTGCTTGCGGAAGGAAATACCCTGAGAAACGCCGGAAGATTTTCCGAAGCGCGCGACCGTTACGAAGAAATTCTGAAAATCAACCCCTTCCATGCCGCTGCCTCCGAGGCCCTGGGGAAACTGTACCGCAGTTCCTTCCGCGCCGCCGAAATGCGCACGGACGTCACCCGCGCGGAAAGAGCCGCCGAAGCCGCATGGAAACACGTTTCCCCGCTTCCTCCTCCCGCTCCCGGGAAAAACGCTCCGCCGGACGAGGGAAGCACCTTCCAGGCGAATGTTCAGGACGAAAACCGGGATCCGGGAGGCCATCCGGAGGATTCCGCCGCGCGGATTCTCGATTCCGTCTTCATCCCCCGGATCGCATGGACGGGGCTGCCGCTTGCCGAAGCACTGGTGTTTCTGGAAAAGGAGCCTGTCAGACAGGGGAGGGGGAGCGTGAAATTCCGTTATGATGGATTCGATCCGTCTGACGGGGCATTTCCGCTGCTGGATTTTGAAACGGATGAGATTTCTGTCGGAGAAGCGCTGGATTCGGTCTGTGCCGCGGTCGGACTTGTTGCAATTCCCTCGAACGAGGGGCCTGAAGTGCGCCTGATCCTTTCTCCGGTCCCGGGACACGATAAGGAGTAAAGGAGCCCTCGAATCAGAGTGTTATATGGAGAAGAACATTTCATTATTGCTGGAAAAGGCGCGGATGATCCGTGAAGAGGCGGAAAAAATCGTTTTGGCGAGTCGCGTATTTGAATCCTGGGAATCGGTCGGAGGGGAGGTCCGGCCCGTGGGGTCTTTCGCAATGGGGCTTCTGATGAAACACCGGGATCTTGATTTCCATATCTATACATCGGAACTCCAATGTGCCGACGGTCTTGCGGCGCTGGAACGGATGGCCCGAGGAGGAGGGATCCTGCTGAAGAAAATGGAATTTCAGGATTTGTCGCGGACGGAGGAGTGCTGTCTGGAATGGCATATCCGTGTCTGCGGGGAGAAGGAAAAGTCCGCCGCAGCAGGAGAGCGAGAGTCCGGAAAGAAAACCGCGGCGCTTCCCTCCGGTCTTTCCGCACTGCCTGATGAGCCGGCACAGAGAAATCCGATGACGGAGGAATGGCAGATCGATATGATCCAGATTCTTCGTGGATCGCGTTACGACGGTTATTTCGAGCGCGTCGCCGAACGCATCCGCGCCGTTCTGACTCCGGAAACGCGTCTGGCCATTCTCTCCCTCAAGGACCGGGCCCCCGCCGAAGCCCGGGTCCCGGGAATCGCCTTTTACCGCGCGGTGATCGGAGACGGTGTCCGGACCTGGCCCGAATTTGAACACTGGCTCCGGCGCCATCCCCTTTCCGGCATTCTGGAGTGGATGCCGTGAAACGGATTCTTGTCATCGGCTGCTGCGGGGCCGGCAAGAGCACCTTTGCCCGCCGACTCGGAGAGAAACTGGGGCTGCCGGTTTTTCATCTGGACCGTCTTTTCTGGCGGCCCGGATGGAAGGAAGCCTCCAGAGAGGAATTCGATGCGGAACTCGGGCGGATCCTGAAAAAAGACGCCTGGATCCTGGACGGCAATTACAAAAGGACTCTCCCGGAACGCCTGAAATACGCGGACGGGGTTGTTTTTCTCCGTTATCCGCGTTTCCTCTGTCTGTGGCGTGTTTTGAAACGCTGTCTGGAATACCGTTGTTCCGGACGGAAGATGCGTCCGGACATCGCCCCGGGGTGCCCGGAGCGTCTGACTCCGGATTTTCTGCGTTTCATCTGGAATTACAACAGGGAGATGCTTCCGCGGGTTCTTTCCGATCTTGAAAACGCGTCCGGCGAAATTTCCGTCCTCCATTTCCGTTCTCCGCGTGAGGCGGAGCGTTATCTTCTGAGTGAGCAGAAGGATTCCAGCATGGCCAGGTAATCCGGGATGGACATCCTGTCTTTTTTCCCTTCGGCGATTTTCCATCCCTTTTCCGCCTTGCCGTACAGCAGCTCGACCGCCATGGAAGCCATGATTTTTGCATTCCTCACATAAGCCGTTTCCGGATCCGTGATCCGGAAATGGACGGAATGACAGGCCCCTCCGCTGCCCCGGGCCCCCGCGTGAAGTGCCGGGACGATCATGCTGACGTCTCCCATGTCTGTAGATCCGGTGTTGAAGGAAATTTCCGACGGGATTTCCGCTCCCGGATCCAGGTTGGAGGCGGTTTCCCGGAAAAGTTCAAAAAGCTGCCGGTCCGTATGATTCGGCATGGATCCTGGAATGGTCCTGATCTCCGCGCTGCCGCCGAGCGCGGCGGCGGAGCAGAGGAAGGCACGGTCGAACTTCTCTTCGAGTTTCTTCAGATTTTCAATGGTATTGGAGCGGACAAGATATTCCGCACGGATGGTATCCGGTATGATGTTCGGAGCATCCCCGCCGGAGGTGATGATGCCGTGGATGCGCTCGCATCCGTTGAGCGTTTCGCGAAGAAGTCCGACGGCGGTCTGCGCGAGCGTCAGAGCACTCATGGCATTGACGCTGTTCTGAGGTCCGGCGGCGTGGGTGCTTTTCCCGTGAAGTGTGATCTGCTTGACCAGGAATCCGTTTCCGTCCCAGACATTGTAGCCGGCTCCGACATGAAGCATGTACGAAAGATCCACATCGTCAAACGCTCCGCAGCGGATGAGTTCCTGTTTTCCGTTTGCGAAGCGGATTTTTCCCTCGTCGATGAGCCTGCAGCGGTAGCCGATTTCGATGCATTCCTCCGCCGGGGCGCCGATGAAGGCGACTTTGCCGGAGAGTTCTTCTGCCGCGCCCGCATCCACAAGCCCCATGGCCGTCCCGAGCATCGCCGTGATATGGGTGTTGTGTCCGCAGGCATGGACAGCTCCCGTCTGGGGATCCGCCT
Source organism: uncultured Lentisphaeria bacterium (assembly GCA_905211485.1). Classification (GTDB taxonomy): domain Bacteria; phylum Verrucomicrobiota; class Lentisphaeria; order Victivallales; family UBA1829; genus CAJMAW01. The sequence continues at coordinate 5,107 of CAJMAW010000139.1, forward strand.
CCGGATGAGTCGGCAGAATCAGGGAGTCCATTTCCCCCAGCACGGCAAGGACGGGACCTTCCCTGCCGGAATCCAGATCCGCACGGAGACCGGTCAGAGCCAGTTTTTCCTGCACGTCCATTCCCAGCGACCGGAGCGTTTCCACGGCAAGTCGGCTTGTTTTTTCTTCCCTGTATCCGGGTTCCGGATTCTTCCAGATCTGTTCTCCGATGGCGATGAGCTGATCTTTCCTGGCGTCGATGGCTGCCAGAACATCCTGTTTGACTTTTTCCTTGGAACGCATGATGTGAAATAATGCTCCTTTTTTTCCGTCTTCGAGTGTTTTTTGTTTTTGCGTTGATTAAGTATAATCTTCCTTGCTTCTCTTTGCAAGGGGGAAAGTCCCCGTCTGCTTTGCTGAGGAGCACTCGGAAGACGTTGCGGAGAAGGGGAAAGAGCTTTTTTCCCCTGCTTCTTTTTTCTTCCTCCCTCTCCCGGAATGGAGATGGGGGAAGGGGAGATGTTGATTTCGGGATTTTCATAGGAAAGTGGGTTGACTCTCTTTCCCCCCGATGCTATTCCTACCATCAGGTCAGGCATAATGCAGTGTCTTTCTCTGTTTTTCCCGCCCCCTCCGGGGCAGAAGGGACCGGAGAAGCCGGAGAATTTGCAGACAGGAGACGGCCTGCAGGCGAATTTGGAGAAATCAGAGAAGAATCAGACTGCGCAGCCTCAGGAACGGGACAGAAGCGCCTGCGGAATTCATGGGAAGTCCCGTTCCGCCGGATATGGCCCCATGTTCATTACATCCATTCCGCTTTTGTCAGGCTGTCAGAAGAAAAATCAGAAGAAGAAAGGGAAAGAGGAAAAATATGAGCTGCAGCGGAAAAGAATTATGGAAAGAAGCCCTTGGTCTGACGGAGCGTCTCCGGGCGATCCGGCGGGATCTGCACCGGCATCCGGAACTGGGGTTTCAGGAATATCGGACGACGGAGAAAATCCGGGAGGCCTTGTCATCTGTCCCCGGGATCCGCTTTCTGGAGTTGAAGGACTGTCCCACCGGAGTGATCGCGGAACTTCCGGGCGACTCCGGGAAGACCGTTGCTCTCCGCGCGGATATTGACGCTCTGGCAATTTCAGAGGCCAATACGCATTCTTATGTCTCGGAAAATCCCGGCGTCATGCATGCCTGCGGTCATGACGGTCATGTGGCGCTGCTGCTCGGGGCGGCGTTTCTTCTCGGGAATCAGCGGACGCGTCCGAATACGGTGCGTTTTCTCTTTCAGCCGGCGGAGGAGATTGTTCCCAGCGGAGCTCCTGTCTTTCTCAGGGCAGGGGCGCTCGACGGCGCGGAAGCGGTATTCGGATTCCATCTGAACGCGACATCCGATTTCGGGAAACTGGGCTTTTATGACGGCGCCGTCATGGCCGGCGGAATTGCCTTCCGGATCACCGTTCACGGCAAGGGCGGCCATTCCGCATATCCGGAAAAATGTGTGAATCCGATTTTCGCGGCCTGTGACATCGTTTCCTCGCTGCCCCGGATCCGGGATTCAATTCATCCGGTGTACCCCTGCAATATTGTTCCCGTCAGAATTGTTGCGGATGAATACGATAACAAAATTCCAGATACGGCCGTCGTGGAAGGACGGATGAAATATCTGGCTCACGAGGCCCGGGAGATTTTCTGCCGTGAAATCGTCCCGATGGTGGAAGGATGCGCCTTGAAAAACCATGCGGAATGCGATCTGGAACTGATCCCGAAATATCCCGTCAGCTTGAATGCTCCTGAACTGGGCCGGAACGTGGTGCTGCCTTCCGCGGAGGAACTGGACCTGGAAACGGTCCGGATCGAACCGAGCATGGGATCCGACGATTTCGGATATTATGCGGAAAAAATCCCCGCCTATTATATGACTTTCGGCATTCGCAAAGGTGCGGACTTCCCGATTGCCCATACCGCACGTTTCGATTTCGATGAGGAAATCCTTCCCCTCGGCGCCGCCCAGCTCTGTGCCTGTGCCCTGAATTTCCGCTGAGATTCTGCCGTTTCCACAGATAAAGGGGGAAAAACGGAGGCGCCGCCGCCGGGATGCACAGGGGGCGGTATCATTTCTTTTTTCCCTCCTCAGGGACAGGGAGCAGGAATGGAAGAATGGGGAAAAAGAAAATTGAGAGGGAGGCGAGGAAAGCTCCGGGGAAGAAAAGCTTCGGGAGCGTGTATTGGCCCGTT
>CAJMAW010000140.1 GCA_905211485.1 uncultured Lentisphaeria bacterium
TTTCCTAACCCAGATGTGGCTCCAGTAACTAAAACGTGCTTGGATTTAATCGGCTTACTCTTATCCAAAACCCGTAAGATGACACGAAGCACATACACTACCACATAGAGTGGTGTCAGAAGTGCTGTGGCGATCATAACAAACAGGTCAGCAAGGATTCTCTTTGAATTGAGTTTCATCTAAAGAAAAAGTGAGTCTTTCTTCTACCCACTTTCAACTTCTCTCCTTTCAAACAAACAACACAAGTATTGAGTGATATAATCAAACCAAAGTTGATTACTTCTTTCCGCTCTTCTTTCCACTCTTCTTAGTTGACTTCTTTGTGGTCTTCTTCTCCTCCTCCTTCTCCTGCGTGAGGCCTTTTTTCATTTTCTCATTCATGGAGGAATTGAGACGGTTTTTGAGCCAGGCTTCAAAAAGGGCGGAAAGCGGAGGCGAATTCAGGAGTTCCGCTTCGGAAATTTTGACGACCGGATGGAATTGAAGTGCGGAGAAGGCGTTTTTCTGCATTTTTGAATGGTCCTTTGCCTCGGCGGCCATTGCGATGACGGTTCCCGTAATCCGGTTGGAAACGCTTTGCGGGAAGCGGATCCGCCCCTTCAGAGGAGGCTTCTGTTTTCCGGGGGGGACGGCGAGGCGGAAGAGTTCCTCCCCTTTACCATTCAGGTCATTGACATGCAGGATCATCTCGGCGATTCCGGAATCGTCGTCTGCGCTGAGGATGATTCCCTGGCCGGAAGAAAGGCGGATGGTGTCCAGATCGTGAGCGGGGTCCAGGATGGCTGCATCCGGAGTGCGGTTTGATTGAATGTTGACCGGGAAGATGTCGGAAACCGATTTGGTTCCGTCGATTTCGGTCCATTGGAAGGAGAATACGCCCGTCTCCCAGACGGTGAAACGGATTTTCCAGAGTCCCGTTGCCGGATCGCATTTGAAATCCCCTGCCAGTCCGCCGGATCCTTCCAGATGGATGGATTCGGGTTTTCTCTCTGTTCTGAGGAAGATTTCCAGGTCTGCGCCTTCCGGGACGGTCCACGGGAATGCGTCCGTGTCCAGTCTTTTGGCTTTTGCAGCATCGGCAAAGACGAAGGCGGAATCCATGACCGGCGTCTCCGACTGGACTGTCTTTACCGTGAACTTCTGAGAAAAGCGGTTTTCCGCCTTGATCACATAAGAAGCTTCCTCGTCTTTCAGGGGAGGCATCATGGCCTGGTATACCCCCGGGGCGGTTTTTTCCAGCGGGACGGCAAGTTCTCCTCCCAGAAGCACCTCTTTTGGCAGTTTCTGCTGCAGATCCCGGTTGAAACCGACTCTGACAATCCATGGAGTGTCTCTTTTCAGGAGCTTGTCTCCCGGATAAATTCCGGTGATTTCCAGATTCTGGAAGGTCAGTTGGTCTGTGCCGAACACGATGTTTCTGCAGAGTTCCATTTTCCCGGATGGCAGGCATCCTTCCCCCCCGGGCACGGGAAGAAACAGAATGAAAACTCCCGCCCCCAGCATGAAGAGGAAGCCCCGTGTGTTTTTCATGCACGCGCCCGCCAGAAGCTCCGCAGTGGCGCATTCCCGGATTTTCCGGGAGAGCAGATTCAGGACCGTTTCCGCATCCGCCGCGTGCATTGCACGGGTCAGAAACGGGGAGGCCAGGTCAAAGGCTTTTTGGGACGCCAGTGAAGTCAGGCTCAGCAGTCCGTGCAGAAGCCGCTCCCCGGAAAGAAGAATCGACAGAAACATGCACAGGAAAAATACCGGAATCCCCAGAGCCAGTAGAAAAAGCAGTCCGTGGCGGCAAAAATCCGGCATCCTTCCGAGCGCTTCTGAAAACAGCGCCGTCCCGTACAGAAGCACGCTGAACACCAGGAAGGCCGCCCCTGCCGAAAACAGAAAACGGCGGCAGAAGAAAAACAGAAGCACCTGCCGGAATCCGGGCGGAATCCGTTCCGGAGAAAAGTTTCTACGCATTTTCTTTCATATCCTCCTGTCTGCGGACAAGCCATTCCAGCGTGAGCAGAGACAGCGCTGCGAGGAAGAAAAGCGTTTCCTTCCCTCCGTCATCGGAAGGGAGCGGATTCCTCCGGTACATGCTGTGCTCCTTGATCGGGAAGGGCAGTCCTTTTTCCTCCAGGCTGCGGAGGGAAAGCGTTTCTCCGCCGCTGCGCCGTGCGATTTCACGGAGAACCCGTTCCCCGTCCGTGGCCCGCGTCGTTTCCAGACGTTCGTCCTTCACGATGAAGGGAACCTTCCCGCTGAAGAGATGTTTCCTCACGCTTCTGCCGTCCTTTTTCACGAGCGCGTCCGCCGCTGCCCGGAACCAGTGGATTCCCGGAGTGACGACCCGGAATCTGGTCCGGTATGTCCCATCTTTCTGCGGCAGAAGCTTCTGAAGGGAGCGGGCGTTTTCCGGACTGCCCGTCTCCCCGAGCAGTTCCAGTTCCGCGGAGAGCAGGGAGGAAGTCTCTCCCTTGCCGCCGCTGTAAGAGAGAACGGCGCTGCAGAGATTCTGCAGCACGGAGTCGCGCTGTTCCGGTTCCAGAACGAGGTGCAGAGCCTCTTTCCCGAAACGGTCTGTCCTGTCCAGCAGATCTTCCCAGTAGGCGGAGTGGATCTGCTGAACTGCCCGTTCGGGATGCTGTTTCCATCTCCAGGACCCTGTGAAAGCGGCAATGACGCATTTCCCGCTGGAAATCAGGAGAGGGAATGTTTCTTCCGTCTGAGGCGTCTTTCCGCTTCCCGGTTCTTCCATGCCGCCGGCCCGGGCGCTCCGGAGCACCGCGGCGCCGCCGGACGGCTTGAGCGGGAAGTGCCAGAGATTGTGGAAGGGAAGACGGAGTCTGGGGGTTCCCTCCTCTCCGGAAGGAGAAAATTCCGCGGACAGGGGGGATTTGAAACTCTGAGCGCTTCCTTTTCCCGTCACGGGAAGAAGCTCTCCGAATCCGGGTTCTCCGAGCCAGGAGCCCACGGTTTGGGGATGCAGGAAAATCAGAGTCATCTCGTCTTTTTCCAGTTTTTCCCGGAGGAGTTTCAGTGCGTCCGCGCCGAAAAGATCCGGAGAACAGCCGGGCCCGAGCAGCAGCAGGACCGCGTTCCGGACCAGTTCCGTTTTCCGCGCCGGGGATTCTTTTGCGAAGCTGCTGGCGTAGGAGAAGAACGCGGAAGGATAACGGCGGCGGAACACTTCACGCAAGGCGTTCAGTTCCGGTGAGTTCCTGTCCCACAGAATCAGGACTCCCGTGCCGGAGTGAGACTGCAGGACTCCTTTTGCCGTATTGTCGGAAAGGCGGCGTTCCCCTTTCAGGGGAGAAAGACTGACTTCATATTCGTGCCAGCCCGGTTCCAGGTCTTCCGGATCGGGAATCCGCCGGGTCAGCGGGGAGGATCCGGCTGTGAGGGAAAGGGTGAGGGATTCCTCGTGAAGAAGTTTTCCATCTATTCGGATCGAAAGAGTCGTGACTTCGGAAAGATCGTCATCGCCATCAGGATTCCGCTGAAGGGCGGAGGGGGAATCCTGATTTTCAAGACGGGGGTCGATGAAGTAGAGCCGTCCGTCCGCATCGACGTCGTCCGCCCTTTCCTGAGTCCTGACCGAAAGGTTGAGGGCCCGGCGGCGCTCCCCTTTCTCTCCACTTCCCCCGCTGCCCAGGAGCGGATGGACGGCATTCCCGGAACAGCGCAGCAGATCCGAGGCGTAGAAAGGGGAGATTCCGGCATTGGAAATTCCGTCGGAAAGCAGAAGAATGTCGGAACCCGGATACAGCTGCGCGAGTTCCAGAAGAGCATCTCCGAGCGCCGTGGCATATTTCGCATCGGGGGAGGGGGCTGCGGCATTTCCTTTCCCGTCTTGAAAATTTCTTTTTCCCGCCGTTTCCAGATCTTCTCCTTCATAGAGTCTGTCGGAAAAACGGAAGCGCAGGAGCGGGAAGCGGGCTCCGGATGAGGAAATGGATGAGGAGAAGACCGTGGCGGCATGACGGGCAGGCCGGCGCTGTTCCCGGAGCAGTGCTTCCAAAAGTTTTTTCTTTTCTTCTTCGCTCCAGAGTCCCCCCTGTTTCATGCTTGCGGAAACGTCTTCCAGGAGCAGGAGCGGAGGCATTTGCTTTTTTTCGGTCCATTCCGAATCAATCCTGTCCGCCAGCAGAACGCCCATGCAGAAAAGCGCTCCTGCCCTGAGAAGGCCGGACAGAAGTTTCTTCCACAGACTTCTTTCTTTCCGGAGAACAAACTCCAGCCCCAGCGCCAGAAGAAAAAGCGGAACGCATCCCGCCCAGAAAAGGAGGGGAATCATTCCGGGGGAGGGATTCATCATCATGCTGTCCACTCCTCCTTTCTTCTTTTCCGTCCGCCGCTGCTTCCCGCCATGGATGCAAAAAGCATTTCCGCCCCCAGCACTGCGGCAAGAAGCAGGGCTGAAAATCCGACAGGGAAGTACATTTCCCCGTCCTTTCCGTCCTTCCCGTGAATCATCTCTTTCCCTTCTCCTGCCGGCACCGCGGGAGGCCTTCCCGCTTCTTCCGGCGATTGAGCTTGAGCCCCGGCTCCCGGAAGCGGCGCGCTCCGGAGTGTCCGGTACGGAGGAATCCATTCGTTTTCAGAAGGAAGCCCCAGGATCCGGGCGATTTCCTCCCTGCCGGCACCGTCGGAGGGGAGGCGTCGGCAGTTGACCGCAACAATCCGTTCTTCCACTCCCGTCTTTGTCTCCAGTGCTTCCCTTTCCCCTTCCCCTGAATTCTTTTCCGGGGAAGAGTCGATGTTTCTTCCGGCGGCGGAGGAGAATTTATAGAATCCGGGCTGAGAAAGATCGAAGGAAGGGATTTCGACGCTGTCGGGAAGAGCGCGGATTTTCTCGCTTTTTCCTCCTGGCAGATGCAGCGTCAGAAATCCTCCGTTTTTTCCGTGCGGGAGAAAATCTGCGGGGGAAAGCAGGTCCGTACAATGGAACTGGCCGTCCGGGAGAGTCTGCTCCGCGGGAAGGAGCTTTTCCAGCAGGACGGGGAAAAGCGGATTCATGACAAGGGTCAGGGGCGGATTCCGGAAGGGCACAGCCCACAGGATCAGTTCGGCTCCGTTCGGCAGAGGGCGTCTGGAAAGCAGAGCTTTGTTGCCTGCGCGGAAGAGGATGCTGTCGTTTTTCTCCTCTGCGAAGGGAATGAGCTCCTCCACCGAGGCGAGGGAGAAGCCCTTGCTGAAGAGCGGGAAGAACTCCCTTCGGATTTCCGGAGTCTGTTCCAGCTCCACCTTCCGCGGAGCCCCGAAACGGATCGGTTCCAGGGATCGGATCTGTAATTCCTCCTCGACACCCGGCACGCGGAATCCGGGAAGTCCCGGCTGCGGAAAGAGCATGAGGGTTTTCCCGTCAGAGACGGCTTTCTCCAGAAGACGTTCCAGGAGCTCATTGCTTCTGCGGACAGGCGGGAGAATGATCTGATCCGGAGAATCCGTCTGCATTCTGGAAAGTGCGGAGCTGTAGTTGAAGGTTTCCAGAAGGCGTTGTCCTTCTCCGAGTCCCTCTTCGCCTTCGCCGGCACCTTTCCCCCCGACGCCGGAAGTTGCGGCAGTTCCAGCGTTTTTCAATGCGGCGTGGAGAAGGAGCACGGCGGAACGGGATTCCGGGGAACCGTCATGCAGGATCAGCGTGTGAGTTTTTTTCTTTCCGCCGTCGTCCGGCGCGAGGAAATATTCCGCAAGGGGAGAAATGAGCGCATGACGGTCCCCCGAAGCGCCTTCTTTCCCGGAAGAAGAGGAAATTCCGAGAAGCAGAGGCGCGCGGAGATCAACGGAAAGACGGGATTCCGGGATTTCCGTCTTTCCGTCCGGAATCTGTTCCGGAGGGATGCTGAAGCGGTCGCTTCTTCCTTTTCCACCGTGTTCGCTGACGGTCAGGACAGCGTTGGCCAGGCGGGTGTGGTCCCCCGTGAAAAACACCCGGATCCCCGGATTTCTCTCATCGCGGATCCGTTCCGCGGAAATCAGATAGGGATCCGGCAGGCTGTCCGTCCGGGGCAGGAGAGCGTTCCATGCGTTTTGAGAGAGTCCCTGTTCCTCCGCCCCCGCAGCCAGATTCCGGATGCTTTCCAGGAGAGGCGGACAGGCGAAAAGCAGAGCAAACGTTCTGAACGCGTCCGCATTCTTTTCCAGGGTTTCCCGGATTTTCTGAAGCGCGCCCGGGTAATCGGGCAGAACGGGGAAAAAGCTTTCCATGGATTCGAGCAGACTCAGCGTGTTCCGCGGACTCATGAGTGCTGAAGGAGTTGAACCGGGGACCGTGCCGCAGAGAATGAGTTTGGCATCGGGGGGGAGAGCACGGAGAAATTCGGAGAGGCGCTCTTTCATGCTGTCGAACTGTCTTTGCCCATCGAAGGTTTCTGCGGAGGCGACGGAATTGTCGAACAGAATGACCAGAATTGAATCCTCCGCACGGAAGGACGGGGATTCCCCCCTGACGCGGAAGACCGGACGCGCCAGCAGCAGCACCAGACAGACAATCAGCAGACAGCGCAGAATCATGAGAATCACGTTCTCAATTTCCCTTTTCCTGCTCGGTTTCCGGAAATTCGTGAAAAGCAGCAGCGACGGCACCTCAAATTCCCTCTTCCTCAGTCGGATCAGATGAATGGCCAGAGGAATCGCGATTGCCGCCAGTCCGGTCAGAGCCCATGGATTCAGGAAAACCGGCATCAGAAATGCTCCTTTCTTGCCTGATTCATGCGGAGAATGACATCCACGGGGGACATGGCCGTATCCGCCGGAATATAGTCGGCATTCACCGCTTCCGCGGCGGACTTGACTGCCGCGCGGAAGGATTCGATCCGCTGTCTCATCGTTTCCCGGAGCGTCTTGATCCGGACGGGCATGAGCTGCCCGGTTTCCGAATCCCGGAAATGAGTTGCTTCCTCAAAGGGCAATGTGATTTCTGCGATGTCCAGAAGATGGAAGACCACCAGTTCATTGCCTTTGCCTTTCAGGAGGGAAAAGCTTTCTTGGATTTCCTCTTCCGGCATTTCAAAATCACTGGCGAGAAGAATCAGCCCGCGGTGCTGGAGAATGGAGGAAATCCCGCGCGCGGTCTGGAGAAGAGAGGGCACCTTCCCCTTTTCGGATCTGTGTCCCTCTCCTCCTGCTGCAGCGGCATTCGCGCCCCCTCTTGCTGCTGCCGCCCGCAGAGGGGAACCGGAGGGCAGCATCATGGAAATCAGAAGTTCCGCCTGTTTGGAGGAGGCGCGGGGAGGAATGTGTCTTTCCGGATGCGTTCCGAAACTGTGCAGCCCCACCAGATCCCGCTGCCGTGTGAAAAGC
>CAJMAW010000141.1 GCA_905211485.1 uncultured Lentisphaeria bacterium
GCGTTGCCTGCCGTATTTTTTATTTGATCTCATGCACTGCAGAGGATCAAAATGCCCGTTCAGATTCCACAAGAGTCTTGATCTGTTCGTCAGATAATTTGCCCGGATAAGTCTTCAGACATTCCTCCATTGCCTGCTGGAAATTGGCATTGCCGGCAATCCGGGACTCCATCCGCGAAAGATTCAAACGAGCCTGATTCAATTCCAATGCCGCCTTCCAGTCTTTTTCCCCAGATGACTCCTTCTGTTCTTCAGCAGGTGCCTGATTTCTGAGTACCCAGTCCCAGTATTTTTCCGTCATGACCGCTTCAGAAAGTCCCGGAGAAGGCCGTCCGCCCATTTGAAGGCGTGCCAGCATTACTCTGGCGCAATCCGCTGTGAAACGGGAATTCATCAGTTCATCCATGGGAAGAGCTCCCGCTTCAAAAAGCAATTCATTGCTTTTTACCATATTTTCCAGAAGCTGAACACGTTCCTGGTAACGTTTGAAATATTCTTCAGAAATTCCGCGGCCGGGACGCATCATCCCCATGGCTCCTCCTCTTTCGCCAGGCATTCCACCAGCACCCGGCCCCCCCGCTCCAGCGCCGCCGGGAGGATGCGAAACAGCCGTCCTCTGCGACGGCAAAGGAATATCTCCCGGTGTATTCATGAACGCCGCAACAGAACAGATGAATGCAAGAACCGACATTCCCAGCGCAACTGCAGGCGCATGCTTTTCCGAGCATTTCTCGAAACTCATTTCCGAATTCCTCCTCCTAACAGTTATAAATGCCCCCTGTTAAACAACTGGGGAAAACAATGTTGCAAGGTATGTTCTGATCAGAGAGAATCTCATCCCCGGAGGAAAGTTCAGCCCGTCAGCGGAAACAATACACTGGATGGAGTTGTGAAATCACGGCCGCGTATTCAACCAGCGTAGACACTCCTCCGCCCATGGGTGCTGTCCCCCTGCAAGCCCCAGACCATGCCCCCCCTTCTCATAAATATGCAGTTCAAAAGGAATACTGAACTTTTTCAGAGCCGCGGCATAGGCGATGGCATTTTCCACCGGGACACATCCGTCTTCCCATGTATGCCAGATGAAAGCAGGCGGTGTATGGGCATCGACCGATTTTTCCATGGAAAGCTTTCTTCTGAGTTCCGGAGAATCCGTTTCCCCCAGCAGATTTTCAAAAGATCCGAAATGCGAATACGGTTCGCATCCGGAAATCACAGGATAGCAGAGGACACTGAAATCAGGGCGCCCGAGATCCTTTTCCTCCGATTCCCCTTTTTCTCTTGCCCCCAGTTCGTGGAAAGTTGCGCAGGACGCCGCAAGATGTCCGCCGGCGGAGGAGCCGATGATTCCGATGCAGTTTTTTCTGATGCCGAGACTTTCCGCATTTTCGCGGACCAGGCGGATCCCACGCGCGGCATCGGAAAGTTCCGCCGGATGACGATAACCGTTCGATCCCAGACGGTAATTGACGACAAAAGCCGTATATCCCTTGGTCACAAGCCATTCTGCATAAGCGTAACCTTCATGCTGTGCAAGGCCCCAGTAGGCGCCTCCGGGAAGAATCACCACGGCCTTTCCGTTTTTATTCCAGGTGGAGGGGTGATACGGTGTAATGGTGGGGATGTCTTTTTCAGGGGAATTTCCATGTGCGAAAGGAATTTCATTGGTCCAGAGATGGAGGGCCTGTCGATCCGGGAAGTCCATTTTTCTGCAGAATCCTTGATTGTTCAATTGACTGTGTCATGACTGTGAAAATGTTTTTTACTATAGCTCTCCCATTTTGCCGATGCAAAGGCGCTTTTTATGATTTTTCCATGAAAAAAGGTTAGAAAATCAAGGGAAATGAAGCTATATTCTCCGCAGTGCGGACAGGAAAAAAAAGAATCTGCCTCCGCAATGAGAAAACATATCGTCAATCATCAATCAGATATCGAACCGGGAGAGGTCCCCCAGTGAGCTCCGGAATCGGGATGCCGAAAAAACGATCCTCTAAAATCCTGCTGGCGCTTTTCGTGATTTTCGCCATTGCCGCAGGATGCCTTTTCCTGTTCTGGTACTCGGCACGGGGGATGTTCTATGAAAACCGCCGTTTTGTGTTGCGGCAGGTCACGCTTCACAGTGCAGGATGGTGGAACGGAAAGGAAAAAGTCCTTTGCGAAATCCTGAATCTCAATCCCGGAACGACAAACCTCTTTTCCGTCCGTCTGGACGATCTCCGCAGAATCCTCCGGCAGACGGAACCCGGAATTCAGGATGTCTCCGTCCGAAGGGTCCTTCCGGACACTCTGGAATTTCATATCGTCGAACGCATTCCGCGTGCCTTCATCAACGGAAGGAATTCCGAGCTTCTCTTTGATACAGAAGGTGTCGTGATCCGAAAAGACAAGTGTGTGAACCTCAGTTTGAGTCTTCCCGTCATTCAGGGAATCCCGAACGCGGACAAGCTGACCCCGGGCGACCGTGTGGAAAGCGTCAACCGGGCAATGGAGCTTATTCTCCTGACCCTGACGCTCTGTCCGGACATCCGAATGCGTGTGGTCTGCCCTCTCGGACGGGATCAGCTCATCTGCGCCTTTTACTACAAGGACCGTCAGGCTCCCGGAGAACTGTTCAGAGCCTATATGTATGACAGCGATCTTCCCGGAAATCTCAATAAGCTTCTGACCGCCCTGGAACGAATCCGCGCGACAAACAGTTCCAAACGCGAAATCGATCTCCGTTACCGGAATCTGGGAGTGATCCGTTGAAGCATTCTTTCTGTGAATTCCACTGTAAAATTTCATCCTGTCCATTCATCATTCAAAAAGGAGATTTCTGATCCATGGCTGACTATCTGGTGAGAAAAGCTTCCGCTCCCGTCTTTCTCAATGCGTCTTTTGAAGACGATCCGCAATGGAAGAATGCGGAGCTTCTCCGCGTGGATCATCTGCTCGACGCGGAAAAGAAGGATTTCATCTCAAAAGTCTCGCTGAAACTGCTTTACGACGATGCGAACATCTACGGACTCTTCCAGGTCGAGGACCGTTACGTCCGCGCAGTCCGTTCCGGTTTCCAGCAGGATGTCTGCAGGGACAGCTGTGTCGAATTCTTCATCCGCCCCAAAGACAATGTCCGCTATTACAACTTTGAATTCAGCGCAAACGGAGCCATGCTTCTCTACAATGTCACGGACCTCCGCGGAGGGATCTATGAACCCGTCGCACTGGAGGACTGCGCGTCCGTGGAACGCTGGCACAGCCTTCCGGACCGGGTTGATCCGGAAATCACCGAACCTTTGACATGGCGTCTCGGATTCCGCATTCCGCTGGCCTTTTTCGTCAAATACGCCTCCATTGATCCGCGGCTTTCAGGCCAGGTCTGGACGGGGAATGCAAGCAAATGCTGTGATGAAACTTCTCATCCTCACTGGCTTTCCTGGGCTCCGCTTTCCCGTTGCGATTTTCACACCCCCTCTGAATTCGGAAGCATCCGCTTCGAGTGATGTAATCCGTCAGAGGAACTTCAGCGGTATGATGATGGCGGCCGGGAAGGGGGCCATCCGCAACATCCAGACAAAAGGCCTGTGTGACAATGGAAGAAAGCATCACCTACGGGTTCGATCTTTTCGGAACATTCATTTTCGCCCTGACCGGGGCGGTCCGCGGAGTCAAACACCGTCTTGATCTTCTGGGCGTGATCGTGCTTTCCTGCACGGTCGGGGTCGGCGGAGGCATTTTCCGTGACTGCATCATCGGTGCAACCCCTGTGGCGGCTTTGACCAATGAAACCTATCTGATCGTCTGCATCTTCACCGGAATCGCCGTCTTCACCCGCGCCGATTGGGCAATGAAAAACACCCATATCATCACTTTCTGCGACGCCATCGGACTCGGGGTCTTCACCGCGCTCGGCGCCGCCAAGGGGATCTCCTGTCATCTAACTCCCATCGGCGTAGTCCTGAGCGGTGTCAGCACCGCTGTCGGCGGCGGCGTGATCCGGGATGTCATGGTCGGGACCGTTCCCGTTGTTCTGAAAAGCGATTTCTACGCCACGGCATCCCTCATCGGCGGATTCCTCTATTACACCCTCGCCACAAGAAGTTCCCTGCCTTTTTTTGTGACTTTCCTCATTGTCTCCTTTGCCGTGACGGGTATCCGTCTTCTGGCTTTCCATTATCATATCGAACTGCCTGTCGCCGCGGATCAATACGAGTTCCCCCCGAAAAAACGATGACGACCTGACTAGGAGAATCCGCATGATTCCTCCTTACTTCCTCTTTCTCTTCCTCTTTCTTTTTCCGCGCCCTTTCTTTTCCTTTTTTCCTACTCTTCCCGGCATCCATCCTGTCCCGCGCATCCCATCTCATAGAAAAACGCTGCGTCTCTTCGCTTGACCTCTTTCTTTCCTGGTTTTTCTGTAATGACGCATGCACTCCTGCATGAAGAATACGTCTGTACACCTGTGCTCTCCCTTCACATTTTCCCCTTTTGGAAAAAATTTCCCGCTTCCTGAGCGGTTTCCCGATTCCCTTTCTGTACGTTTGTTTCTTCCTTCCCGCTTCCATTCCGTTCCATCTTCCACTTTGTTTTTCTTTCTTCCATCTGTTCCGCTTTCTGACTCCGCCATTGTTTTTTACCTGATTTTCTGTTCTTTCCTTTCCGGGAGGGATGAGTATTTCTTCTCTCTTTTCCTCTGCTTTTCCTCAAGAACGATGATTTCCCGGGGGAAAAAAACAAGCCACCCTTTTCTTCTCCCCGAACGGAAATCACCGGGAATGGAGAAACAAAAGGGGAAAGACTGGGAATGTCGTGGGAATCGGGGGAAGGTAGGTCTGCTCTGTCCTGGGAAACAGCAGGAAAAATGCGGAAAGGAGACGCCGTGGAGAAAAAATGTGAGATGTAAAAAAAGGACCGGGACATGATTCAAATGTCCCGGTCCTTTCAAAGACCTGAATTGAAGGAAAGACTTTTTATTTTATTTGGAAAGTCTTTCTTCCAGAGCCTTGCGCTGGGCTTCGAGTTCCGGCGGCAGTCTGTCGAACTTGGCATAGTGTTCGACGATGGTCTGGAGTTCCTTCTTCCAGCCCTCGATGTCGACGGCGAGAAGCTGCTTCATATCCTCTTCCGTCACATCCGTTCCACTACGGTCGATGGCATTTTCAGTGGGCAGATAGCCGATGGCCGTTTCCTTTGCTTCACCTTTGCCTTCGCAGCGCTCGAAGACCCACTTGAGAACGCGGCTGTTGTCACCGTATCCGGGCCAGAGCCACTTTCCTTCCGGAGTCTTGCGGAACCAGTTCACGCAGAAAATCTTCGGGAGCTTGGCCCCTTCGCGTTTTCCGATTTTGAGCCAGTGTTTGAAATAATCGCCCATATTGTATCCGCAGAAGGGCAGCATCGCGAACGGGTCGCGGCGGACGGTGCCGGCCTTGACGTCCAGAGCGGCTGCAGTGACTTCGGAACCGACGGTCGATCCCACAAACACCCCGTGCTCCCAGTTCATGGACTGGTAAACCAGCGGCAGAGTCGACGGTCTGCGTCCGCCGAAAAGAATCGCCGCGATCGGCACCCCGGCAGGATCTTCCCAGTTCGCCGCGATGGCGGGGCAGTTGTAGGCGCGGGCCGTGAAACGGGCGTTCGGATGCGCGGCCTTGACGGCTTTGCCGTTTTCGTCCTTCATATCCGGCGTCCAGTCTTTCCCCTTCCAGTCGATGAGGTGGGCGGGTTTCTTTCCGTCGGTATCTTCCTCCATGCCTTCCCACCAGACGTCTCCGTCATCCGTGAGAGCCACGTTGGTGAAGATGGTGTCCTTCTCGCAGGAATGCATGGCATTCTTGTTGGATTTGAAGTTGGTGCCCGGAGCGACTCCGAAGAACCCGGCTTCCGGATTGATGGCGTAAAGCTGGCCGTCGGCACCGAATTTCATCCATGCGATATCGTCGCCGACCGTTTCCACCTTCCAGCCCGGAATGGTCGGAATGAGCATGGCAAGATTGGTTTTCCCGCAGGCGGAGGGGAATGCGCCGGTGACATACTTGACCGCACCGTCGGATTCGCGGGTCAGCTTCAGAATCAGCATGTGCTCCGCCATCCATCCTTCGTCGCGCGCCTGGACGGACGCAATGCGGAGGGCCAGGCATTTCTTTCCGAGAAGCGCATTTCCGCCGTATCCGGATCCGTACGACCAGATTTCACGCGTTTCCGGAAAATGAGCAATGTATTTCTTTTCCAGCGGGGCGCAGGGCCAGATTCCGTTATCGCTCTCGCCCTTCTCAAGGGGTTTGCCGACGGAGTGCATGCAGGGAACAAATTCCCCGTCTGCTCCGAGCACTTCCAGAACCTTCGTCCCGACACGGGTCATGATGTGCATGTTGACCACAACGTAGGGAGAGTCGGTGATTTCCACGCCGATTTTTGCAATCGGGGATCCCACAGGTCCCATCGAGAAGGGAATCACATAGAGAATCCTGCCGTGCATGCAGCCCTTGTAGAGGCCGAGCATCGTGGCTTTGAGTTCTTTCGGATCAATCCAGTTGTTCGTCGGTCCGGCGTCTTCCTTTTTCTCCGAGGCGATGTAGGTGCGGGCTTCCACACGCGCCACATCCGACGGATCGGAACGGAAGAGAAGACTGTTCGGCCGTTTCGCCGGATTCAGTCTGATGGCAAGACCGGAATCCACCATTTCGTTGCAGAGCCGATCATATTCGGCCCGGGAACCGTCGCACCAGTAAATCGCTTCCGGCTGACAGAGTTCAGCCCATTCGTTGACCCATGCCACGAGTTTCTCGTGTGCGGGCGCAGCATTCAGTTGCTTGATCATGCTTCTTTTGCTCCATTTTATGAAAAGTTTGCGGTTGACATCTCTGTTTTCATGACGCTTTCGGGGATTCCGGACGGCTTCATGGAAGACCGTGACGGACCAGACTTTCGCGCCGGAAAGAGAATATACTTCTTTTCTCCCGAATTACAAGATCTTCTTCTTCCTTTCCTGCAAAATTTAGATCTTCATGAGGATTCTTTTCCCGGAAGGCCGGAAGGAATGTCTTCCTTCTCCCGCTTTCTCGTTTCCTTTTCTTTTTCCCTTATTTTTTCGTTTCGCACGGATGCTCTCCTCTGCTTTTCGTTGTCGCAG
>CAJMAW010000142.1 GCA_905211485.1 uncultured Lentisphaeria bacterium
CCTGCCGTATTTTTTTATTTTTTTATTTTTTTATTTTATTTTCCATTCCCCCTCTCACCGGGAAAGAATCACATGATCGTATACCTGCCGTCAATGACGATTTCCTGTCCGACGACAAAATCAGAAAGTTCCGACGCAAGGAAAAGCAAAGCCCCCTGATGATCCTCCGGAGATCCGCAACGGTCTATCGGCGCGGTTTTGAAAAAAACATCCAGCACTTCAGGGAAAAGATCCCCACCTTCGTCACCCCCGGACTGATACAGTTCACCCGGATTCCGAAACGGATGAATTCGGCAGCCGCAGCACGTGTCATGTGAATCACAGCGGCTTTTAACACACTGTAGGGCAATTGAGGATCCGGCCAGATCACATGCCCGCAGATGGAACCGATATTGATGATCTTGCCATAACGATTCGGAATCATAACACGCGCCTCCTCGCGGAGACAAAGCCAGGTCCCGTCCAGATTGACGTCCATCTGACGCCGCCATTCCTCCTGGGAAACATCAATGCACCCCTTGATCGGGATGGAAATACCCGCATTGTTGACGGCGATGTCCAGCCTCCCGAAGGCCTCGGCTGTACGATCGACCATCTCCCGGACATCTTCTTTTCTGGAGATATCCGCCGTGACGGCAAGGTTTTTCCGCCCCCGTCGCATCTGCAATCTCCGCGGCGGTTCTTGCGGCATTCTCCCCGATGATGTCGGCGACAGCCACATTTGCGCCCGCCTCCGCAAGAGCCATTGCAAATCCCCGGCCGAGACCGCGCCCGCCCCCCGTGACAAGCGCGTTTTTCCCGTCC
The DNA here is from genome assembly GCA_905211485.1 of uncultured Lentisphaeria bacterium. Taxonomy (GTDB): domain Bacteria; phylum Verrucomicrobiota; class Lentisphaeria; order Victivallales; family UBA1829; genus CAJMAW01. The sequence goes on from CAJMAW010000142.1 coordinate 805, forward strand.
AGACGGAATTTCTCCAGGATACTCAAGACAAAACCGCTTTTACTGCGTTCATGACAGGCCGCACCCCAAGTCCATAGTGCTCCAGAAGCCAGCCCTGTGAACCGACTTCCTTGATGTTCACATCCGGGAATGCCAGTCTCCGGAAGGGAACGTTCCCGCAGCCCTCGTCCATGAGCACTTCCGCGACCGCGCTGCCCACGCCGCCGGAAAGGTTGTGCTCCTCCAGGACCACGATTCCCCCCGTCTCCTTCGCCGCGCGGACAATCGCCGCACGGTCAATCGGCTTGATCGAATACAGACTCACCAGACGGCAATGGATTCCCTCTTTTTCAAGCTCCTCGACCGCACGTTTGGCATGAATTCCGACGGTCCCGGCAAAAATGACCGTCGCATCATCGCCTTCCCTCACAGTGGCCGAGCCCCCGATTCTGAAATCATCAAGCGGCCCCTCATGAATATCGGGCTCGTTCTTGTATCCGCAGCGGTAGTAGACGGGGCCGTCATACGCCATCATGGCATGGACGGCGGCCCGCGCTTCGGCAATGTCGCAGGGGACAAGGACAACCATGCCCGGAAGAGCACGCATGATGGCGATGTCCTCCGTCGAATGGTGGGAAATGCCCAGAGGGCCGTAGGCGACCCCGCCTCCGATGATGACAATCTTGACATTCGCATGATGATAGCAGACGTCGTTCCGGATCTGCTCCAGACAGCGCAGAGTCGGGAAATTCGCAATGGAATACGTAACCGCGATGTTCCCTTCCATGGCGACCCCGCAGGCCACCCCAGTCATATTCTGTTCCGCCACGCCGCAGTTGATGAAGCGGTCCGGAAACGCATTGGCAAACCCTTCGATTTCCCCGAAGCCGATATCGGCAAGAACCATGAAGACGCGGGGATCGCGCTGAGCGATTTTCAAAAGCTCCTGATTGAATGCTCTTCTCATTATTCTGCTTCCTCCAATTCTCTGAGCGCCTGTTCAAAAAGTGTTTCGTTAAGTCCGCCGTAGTGCCATTTGTAGTCGTTTTCCATGAAGCTGACGCCCTTGCCTTTCACGGTCCGGAAAACGAGTGCGGAAGGTTTCCCCGTTTCCAGAGGCAGACGGGAGAAGGCGTCTCCGATCGCGTCCATGTCGTGCCCGTCCACCGTGAGGGCCTTCCAGCCGAACATTTCCAGTTTCGGCGCAAGCGGATCAAGATTGATGATATCCTTAGAAGCACCCAGGGCCTGAAGACGGTTGTAGTCCACAAGCATGGTGAGGTTGTCCCAGGAGTGCTGCCCGGCAAGCATGACGGCTTCCCAGGTGGAGCCTTCATTGAGATCCCCGTCGCTGACCAGGCAGAAGATCCGGTGTTTGTGCCCCGCCTGTTTCGCCGCCATGGCCATCCCGCATGCGACGGGCAGCCCATGCACCAGGGAACCCGTCGAAAATTCGACCCCGGGAACATGATGGGAGATGTGCCCGCTCAATTTGCCGTTGTCCTGATAATAAGTCTCCAGCCAGTCCTTCGGGAAAAACCCTTTTTCCGCAAGTGTCGCCAGCAGCGCGGCGCCGCCATGCCCCTTGCTGAGGATGAAACGGTCCCGATCCGGCGCCTTCGGAGCCTCCGCACTGACATTTAATACCTGATTGTAAAGAACTGCGTAAATATCCGCCGTGGACAGCATGCTCCCGATGTGTCCGCTCTTCCCGCGATATACCATGCGCAGACAGTGAAGACGGATCTTCTTCGCCAGATCCCGGCATTGTTTCCGCTGAACTTCATCCATGGATGGATTCCTCCTTCTGTTGAGAACCACGATTTATTTTCTCTTGTCTATTATATATCGAAAAAAATATTTTGTCAATCCGTTTTCCTCCTTTTTTTGACAATTTCGGAAAAAGCAGTATCTTACCCGATGAAAGCAAATGCCACTGAAGAAAGGCGGAGGACGCGCATGAGATCGGAAAAAATACTGAAACTCAATGACATCAAAACGCGCAACATGCTGTCTCTGCTCGGACTTCTGCTGGAACACGAATCCCTCTCGAGAATCGAGCTCGCACGCAAAATGAATTGCGACAACGCCACGGTGACCCGCGCCGTGCGCGATCTCCTCGGTCGCGGCCTCCTCGTTTCCAGCGGAAGAACGGAACTCCGCCACGGCCGCCCGCGCGAACTGCTCTCCGTAAATCCGGACGGCCGCTATATCATCGGAATCGCCCTCGCTCCCGACGGCATCACAGGAGTCATGACCGATCTGCGCGGAAGGATCAAAGTCCGCGAACAGGCCTTCTTTCTCCCCGCCCGCCGCACCCGGGAACTTTTCCTTGTAACGCTGGAAAAGATCACTTCACGCCTTCTTCAATCCGCAGGGGACCGTCTGGCCGGAGTCGGAGTCTCCACCTTCGGCGCGGGCATGGGAGTCATGCAGAACGACATCGCCAATTTCCCGGAGCTGAACGGGCTCAATCTTCAGGATTTCTTCCTCGGAAAATTCCAGCTCAGCCCCGAATTTTCCGACATGATGATCTGCCGCATGTACTATGAACTGATCCGGCACAGAGAAAGCCGGAACGGAAGTGTCCTTTTCCTTTCCGCAGGAAAAGGCATCGGAATGGCGGCCGCCATCGACGGAAAAATCGTTTTCAGCAGAAAGCGCCACGGCGGCGAACTCGGACACAACATCTGCGAGCCGGACGGACTGCCCTGCGCCTGCGGACGCAGAGGCTGCCTCGAAACCCGCTGCTCTTCCCAGGCAATTCTCCAGGAGGCGAAAAAACGCTTCCGCAGACCCGCCATGACCTTCCATGAATTCGCGGACCTCTACCGGAATCAGGATCCCCGGGCTGCAGATATTGTAGAAAAAGCCGTCCGCTTCCTGGCTGTGGCCCTGGCAAATCTGCTGAACAACCTGGCTCCTGACAGTCTGATTTTTTCAGGAGAACTTTCCGGACTGGGGGAAAATTTCCTAAATTCGCTTGAAAAGTCCATCAGAAGCCTGCTGTTTCCTTTCGCGGAAAAGGAGCTCTCTTTCGTCAGAAGGGATTTGAATGATGAATGCGATGCCGTCGGGGCAGCTCTTCTGGTCACGGCAAAACTTCTGAGCGATCCGGAGGAGTTTGAAAAGTCCTGTCCCCATCTGCAGGATGTCATTCCAGACGGGGCAGAACCCAGGGAATAACGGCTGCTCTGGGGGGATCTCCCGGAAAAATACCGTTCTCTTTTTTTCCTTCCCTCTCCTCAATCATGATTCATCATGCGGCGGAGAGGAAGGGGCGGAAAAGTTTTTTCCCTCTTTTCCTCTTGCGGGTTTTCTTTTCCCGGAGGGCGGAGGTGAAAATAGGGAAAAGAAGAAATGGAAAGGCAAACGGGAGAGGAATCAGCCGGGTCCTGCCAGCTGTTTGAAAAGGAGTTCGGGAGTCTTTCCTGTCTTCAGCAGATGTCTGTGTCTGGGGGAGTTGAATCCTTCCCGAATGCTTCGTTCCATCCATTCCAGCAGCGGGTCGAAATACCCGTTGACATTGAGGATGCCGACTGGATGGCGGTGGCCCTGTTTTGCCTTGCGCAGGGCGAGAGCGTCAAAGAGTTCGTCCCAGGTTCCGAATCCGCCCGGGAGAGCCACAACGGCATCCGCAAGGCGGAGCATTTCCGCTTTCCGTTCCGCAAGTGTTCCCACCACGGTGTATCCGCTCAGCCCCGGATGGCGCAGGGATTCGGGAAATGTGGAAGGAAAAACTCCGTAGACGGATCCCCCGTTCGCGAGAACGGTATCCGCCAGGACTTTCATGAGCCCGATATTGCTTCCGCCATAAATGAGTGTCATGCCCTGTCCAGCGAGATAACACCCGAAGTTCTCCGCCGCCTCCGCATACACAGGGAGAACGGGCATCTGCGAAGAACAGTACACGGCGACATTCCGGATACGTTTGAGTTTTTCCGCTTTCATTTTCAAAAGGCTTCCCTCCGTTTTTTCCCTCTGGACAGACGACACGCGGACATGTAAAAAGAATAGCACCGCAGAAAAAGATTGTCAACTGCTACTGTTTCCCCTTTCCTCTGGGATCGGGATCCCCCCATAGGAATCCATCTCCTTCCGGGAGCCAGTTCTGAATATTCCCCCTTCTCGGCAGGATTTATTTCACTTTTCTCCTTTTCTCCTTTCCCCGTGGCTTTGCTTTGCAATGCACCGGGAAAAAATTGCACTATTCCCGGAAGCGAGACTTGCTTTCTCAGGAAATGTGGATTAAAGTTCTTCCAATCTGGCACAAAATAACAATAAAACTGGCACATAATCATGACAAAGATACAAAACAATCCGGAATGGAAGGGAAAAGGGAAGAAGAGCTCCGGAGATATCCACGGATACGCCGCACTGGCGACAATTCTTTCCAGAGAGATCCACGGCGGAGCGTTTCAGCCCGGAGAGAAACTCCCGGGGGCCAGAGCGATTGCCATGCAGTACGGCGTGGGACGCCGCGTCGCGTGCTGTGCGCTGGATCTCCTTGCAATGAAGGGGATTGTCCGTTGCAAAGCAAGGAGCGGATATTATGTATCGGAAGACATACGGCCGGGGAGGAGATACCGGATCGGAGTGTTTTCTTTTGGACTCCAGCCCTATGTGTGCGGGGAGATTCTTTCGCATATTTATCATGCGCTGATGCTTCGCGGATATAGCATGGTGTATGGTTCCGACTGCGAAAAAAATGGGGGAACTCTCAAGAAGTTCCTGAAGGACAATCCCGGAATGGATGCCCTGCTGCTCCACGGGTTTATGACGGAAAACGCGTTGAAGGCGCTTTCCGGCTGGAAAAGACCGTATCTTCTGATGGGAGTGTATCCGCATCTGGCGGAGAACCATCCCTGCGAGGACGGCGGATATAAGCAGATGCTGGAAAACGCTTTGACGGAGTCTCTGAAACCGTTCAGCGGGAAACATGTGGCCTGTGTCCTTGGAGATCGGAGCTCGCCATCCGACCGTGTCGTCATGGAAACGGTCCGCGCCGCGATTCAGAAGAGCGGAACTTTCACAAACGCCTCCTCTCTCCGCCATGCGGACGGCAACGGATTCGGACTGATCCGGAATCTCCTGAAGAAGGAAAGACCCGATGTTTTCATTTCCATCGGGATTTTCCTGGTGGCTGCGGCACGTTTGTTTCAGGAGGATCCCGAACTTCCGCGGCCGTATGTGATCGGCATCGGGAAAATAGACTTCCCGTACGGAGTGACTCCTGCCGTCGACCATTTCGTGAGTCTGAGCACCTACAAAAGAATTGCTTATTCCTCTGTGGATTCCATTCTGCGGATGCTGGAAGAAGAGAAGACAGCTCCATCGGAATCGGTGAAAAATTCAATTGCGGCAACAAAAAAGAATACGGAATTTGAAAAGACATGAACACAAAGCAGAAAAAAAGGGGAGGATGAAATGACTCTGTACAGGAAGGAAAGGTTTACGCTGATTGAACTTCTGGTGGTCATTGCGATCATCGCGATTCTTGCTTCGATGCTGATGCCGGCGTTGAACAGGGCCCGCGATTATGCAAGACAGGCGTCCTGCATGGGAAGCATCCGCGGACTCGGGCTGGCGGTGTCTTCCTACCTGAGTTCCTGGAATGAAACGTATCCGACCTATTATGTTGCCGGTCTGGGATCCGCGGTCTATGCCTATGACGTGAATGCAGTCTGGCAGACTCTTCTCGCCGATGAAATGGGATATCCATGGAGGGGAATAGCAACGGCAAAACGTTCTCAAGTTCAAAAACTTGTTCGCTGTCAGGCCTCGGGGCAGAAGGCGACGCCGTTTTTATCGGGTACAACAGTTCATTCGCCGGGAAAAAGGCAAAAGAAATCTCCAATTCACCTGCTGAGAAAGTGGTTTTTTCAGACTGGGGCGGAGGAACCGGATCGCGTGCCTGGGGCTATGGCGGGGGTGCAATCTGGTTCAATGAATATCTCCCCGGCGGGGGACTGGACAAGACGGCTGCGGATCAGGTTACTTCTCAAGCCGGAATGAGCGGGACCCAGTTGAATCCAAATGGATTCTTGAATGCCTGGAATGAGTTCTGGGAAGGTCGTCATGGCAATAACAACTACGTTTTTGCCGACGGTCATGCGGAATCTCTCAGCGGTACCGAGGCGGGACGGCATTGGACGGCCAGCAAAACCAGAGTGATCACCGCAAAAGAAAATATGTTTGTATTCGGGAAAACATATTGAATTCAGAAAAAGAAGCTCAGACTTTGCAAAGCCGCAAAAGAATATTGCGAAGCAAAAAAATACGGAAAAATGCGATCCGCATTTTTCTCGCGGTC
>CAJMAW010000143.1 GCA_905211485.1 uncultured Lentisphaeria bacterium
CTACGATGACCTCGCCACATGGGAGGGCTTTTACGATGCCGCCGGCAAGTTCTACGACTGGTCGGGCAAGCCCTTCTGCGCGCTGGATTATCCCATCCGCGCCGTGGAGCTCTGCGCCATGGAGCGCGGCAGCGGGGATTTCTACACGGAAAACGGCTGGTACGATACCGACAACGCCGTATTCAAGGAGAGCTGGATGCAGTTCGCCCGATCCCTGGTGCAGGGCCATGTGGTGGTCTCTGACCTCTACTCCAACACCCAGGTGATGACCGGCGATGTGGTGTGCGGCCTCGGCTCCTCCGCCGCCATTCTATATTATAATGATACCGTCACCTACCCGGACAACACGCAGGAGCCCATGGACCTCCATGTGCTGCCCATGCCGAAAACGGCGGGTGCGGACGCTCTGATGACGCAGGCAGGCGTGGGGCTTTGCGCCTACAAGACCACCGCGCAGAAGGCGGAGGCCGCCGCGCTGTTCGTCCGCTGGCTGACGGAGGCGGAGCGCAACCTCGACTTCGTGGCGCAGACCGGCTATATGCCGGTGCGTAGCAATGCCTTTGACGCCATCTCGGATTACGACAATTTCCCAACGCCCGCGGCGGCTTATGAGAGCCTCTATGCCGCGCTCAGGACCATGCGCGAGGACTATGTCCCCGTGTCCGAGCCGCGCTTTGAGGGCTACTACGGCAAGGTCAGCGTCCTCTATGACGGCCTGCGCCGGCTCCAGCAAGAGCTGCCCAAACGTGCCGCAGCCGGTGAGGACATTGACGCGCTGGCGGAGGAAACTTGGGCGTTGTTCTGCTCCATTCGCTGAAAAAATCGACTACATCGGAAGGGGTGTGAAGGCCCATGCCCAGCTTTTTGCTCTCAAAACTGAAGCAAGCGCAGCCTTCCATGCGCCGTCGGCTGTTTCTATACATGGGCGCATTGGCGGCTCTGCTGCTGGCGGTGCTGTTGGTCGCCCTGCTTCTGCTTGGGCAGCTCAAAAGCCCACGGGCTGAAACGGAGAAGGCTCTGACCTTCCAGATGGGAGCTTTTCGCTCGGATATGGCCTCCCTGTGGCGGAATGTCTCTGTCATGGGCATCCATCTCTCGGAGGATATGACCGCCATCATCGAGGAGCAGACCTCGGACTTTTCCTCCCTCAACGGAGATGTAGACGCCGTGGGTGCCTTGCAGGAGGCCATGCTGGAGCCGCTGTGCCAGTATGTGCGGCAGACGGATTGCTCCGGCGCGTTTATCCTGCTGGGCGCTTCACTCAGCTCCGATCCCGCCGTGGATTCCCAGATCAGCGCCAACATCGAACTGCAGAAACTGCTTGTGGATCTCTATCTGGGAAAACGGATGTCTTCCGCGGAGCATCCGCAGTTTGAAAAACTCATGGAGGAGATCCGTTCCCATCTGAACAAATGGTGGACCGTCGGGGAAATGGCCGAACTGTGCAATATGAGCGACGATCAGATGAGACGTCTCTTCATCGCCTCCACCGGCATGCGTCCGAAGGTCTATGTTGACCGCCTGAAACTCCGCCGCGCCGCGGAAATGCTTGCGGGAACCGATATGAAAATCTCCGAAATCGCCGAAACTCTCGGTTATCTAGATCCATACCACTTTTCCAGACGCTTCAAAAAAATCATGGGAATTTCCCCTCTGCGTTACCGGGAATCCGCTCCCGACGCCATGCGCTTTTCCGGCCCTTCCTAAGGTTTTGGCGGCAGGAACCGGGAGGGAGAACGCAAACGTATTCTCCTGTGTTTTCCCCTCCGTATGCCGACCGTTCCCCACCCCTGAGGGGAAAAATTCCGTTCCGGATTCAGAAGAGGAAGGCCTCCTTGTGAGTCTGAAGAAGCAACAAGGATGACGATGATGACGGAACAGGCCCGGAAAATGAACTGGAGAGAGGCAAAAAAGATTGTTTTTCCCGGGGGGAAGGGCTTGTCAGAGCCTGAAAGAAAAGTTATAGTAGTCTCAAAAGCATCTCACAGCAGTCTCATGGCAGTCTCATAGAACAGCTTGAACCACCCACCGGACGGACCTTCAGGAAGTCCGGACAACATACACTGTTTCGTGTAAAGATTAGAGCAAAGGAGGACAAAACCATCATGCTTCCCAGTGCAAGTCTGAAGTTTCTCGAAGAATTTCTCAGCAGTTCCGGCCCCTCCGGATTTGAATTCGCCCAGGCCGCCGTTTTCCGCAACTATCTTTCCCGTTTCGCACATGAGATCCGGACCGACGTGCTCGGAAACACCATCGCACGGCTGAACCCGGATGCGGAATTCACGTTCATGCTTGCCGGACATTACGATGAAATCGGATTTCAGATCGTGAACGTGATGGAGGAAGGACTTCTTTCCTTCCGCGCGGTGGGGGGAATCGACCCGCTGACCCTGCCGGGAATCCATGTGGAAATTCTCACGGAGAAAGGGAAGGTTCCGGGCGTCATCGGACGCAAGCCCATTCATCTGCAGACGCCCGACGAACGCAAGGCTCTCCCGGAAATCAAGGATATGTGGATCGATATCGGGGCGGAGTCGGCGGACGAGGCGAAGGGAAAAGTCGGGATCGGGGATCCCGTCGCGTTCCAGAGCAATTTCAAACTGTTGGGGAAGAAGAACCGCATCCTTTCCAAGGGGCTGGATGACAAAATCGGAGCATTCGTCGCGGCTGAGGCGTTCCGGATTCTTTCCGCCAGGAAAATCAAAGTCGGACTTGCCTGCGTGGGGACGGTCCAGGAAGAACTCGGACTCCGCGGCGCGCAGACGGGAGCGTTCGGGGTGCATCCGAATGCGGCCATCGCCATTGACGTCGGCTTCGCCACGGAAGTCCCGGGCATCAGCGCCAACCAGTTCGGAACCCTGGTCATGGGCAAAGGCGCCGGACTCTCGCGAAATGCGGACAACAACCCTCCGCTCCTCGCACGCATCATGAAACTCGCCGGCAAAAAGAAAATCCCCTACCAGCTCGAAACCGGACACCGCGCCACGGGAGGAACCGACACAGCCGCCATCCAGATGACACGCGGCGGCGTTGCAACTGCCCTGATCAGCATCCCGAACCGCTACATGCACACTCCGGTGGAAATCTGCGATCTCCGGGATGTCGAATCGGGGATCAACCTGATCGTGGAAACCGTCGCGTCGCTGAAAGGAAACGAGACTTTCATTCCGGGAATCGACTGATTTCTCCGGGACTGGCGCACTCCGACTCCTTCCCCCTCCCCTTTTTCCTTTTTCCCGAAGTCTCACCCGGCGGAGAATTTCCCGCCGGAAGGGCTGATAAGGAAGGATCCGGAAGACCGGAGGAGGAAGGAAGACGGAAAACGAGGGGGAAAGACGGAAGACCGTGAACGCAAAAATCCGCCATATTCAGGAAAGACACTTGAAAAATGTCCCTGTTTGTGGTAAAGTCCGTCCGGTAACCATCAAACATCTTGAAAGGTTGATTCACGATGAAACCTGAATTTGCCAAGTTTCTGCAACTGGATTCCATTCTCCTCCTGGAAGGGAATACAAAGAAAAAAGTCTTGGAGGAAATCATCGAACACGCTGCCACCCGCTGCACCATGGACGAGGACCAGCTCCGCGAAGCCATCTGGAAGCGTGAAAAAATGATGACGACCGGTGTGGGAAAAGGATTGGCTCTGCCTCATATCAGAGTGACGGGGTTCCCCTCGCCGCTGGTCATTGTGGGAATCTGCAAGAACCCGGTCGAGGACTACAAGAGTCTCGATCAGCAGCCCATCACTCTGATTGTGTTCCTGGCCGCGGACGAACGGGATCAGGAAGCGTATCTGAAACTTCTCGGAAGCATTTCCTCCAAGATGAAGGAAGGCAATGTCATGCAGGAAGTCCTGGCAAACAGCACGGACAAAAAGAAAATCTACGAGATTCTTTCCAAATAAAGAAAGAACAGAAGAAAAGCGGGAAAAGATGAGGGGGGTTCTCTTCCTTTTTTCCGCCGTCAGACGCCGTACCGGAATGCTGAGGAAGCATCGTCTGTACGGCGTTTTCCTTTTCTTCTGCATCGTTCTTTTGCAAGGCAGTTTTTTCTGAATTCACGGCATTCCGGAAAAGAAAGGTGCCGTATGTGTTGTAGTAGAGGGGGGGAAAGAAGAAAAACAAGGGCCTCCTTCGATGCTCCCGCCTTGTTTCCCGGGTGAGTGCGGCACGGAAGGAGGTGGAAAGACTTGCGGAATGGAAGGAGAAAACGAGGGTGGCGACTTGCCCTTTGAAACAGGAAAGAGTATAGTACCGCGATGCAGGAAAAGGGAACGGATTTCTTCTCCATTTCCGTCATCGTCATTGGCTTTGAGCATTCTGTATCCGGGCTTGAATTTGACAGCGAATCGGACAGCGTGATTTGCAGATGATAGATTGAGAGAGATGGGAGAATGGTTTCGAGGAGATTTTCTGCTCTCCCGAGGTGAGATTCCTCCGTCTGAGAAATTGTTTCATCAGCACCGGGAATGACATTGCCGCAGCAGAGATTGATTGTTATTGATTTTGGAAAACAAGGGGTTCTCCGCCATGGAAAGAAAACGGACAAAAATAGTCGCCACATTGTCATCCGGGAACAGTTCGCCTGAAACGCTGAGGAAATTCCATGAGGCGGGAATGGACGTGGCACGACTGAATACGGCGCACATGACTCTGGACGAAGCCGCCGAAGTCATCGCGAACATCCGCGCGGTATCCGAAAACATCGGGATCATGATCGACACCAAGGGGCCGAACATCCGCAGCTGCGGACTCGGACAGCCGCTTGAACTGAAGGCAGGAGACGAGATTGAAGTCTCGGGGAATCCGGTGGAACAGGGGAAAGGATTTCAGGTCAATTACGCGAGATTTCCGGACGAGGTGTCTCCGGGCCAGCAGATCATCATTGACGACGGGGAAATGGCGCTGGAAATTCTTTCACGGAAAAACCGTGTTCTCCGCTGCCGTGCATTGAACGATGGAAAGATCTGCGACCGGAAGTCCGTCAATGTCCCGAACGCCGTTCTGCGCACGCCCGCTCTGACGCAGCGTGACCGCGAGTTCATTGATTTCGCAATCCGGAACAATGTGGATTTCATCGCCCATTCCTTCGTGCGTGACCGGGATGATGTGATGGCGGTCCAGAGTCTGCTGGACACGGCGGACAGCCCCATTAAAATCATTGCGAAAATAGAAAACCGTCAGGGGGTGGAGAATCTGGATTCCATTCTGGACGTCGCCTACGGCATCATGGTCGCCCGGGGTGACCTCGGAATCGAAATTCCCGTGGAGGAAGTCCCGCAGATCCAGAAGAAAATGATCTACGAGTGCATGCGCCGTCACAAGCCTTCGATTACGGCGACTCAAATGCTTCAGAGCATGATCAGCAATCCCCGTCCCACACGCGCGGAAGTCAGCGACGTGGCAAACGCGGTCCTGGACGGGACCGACGCCGTCATGCTCTCCGGCGAAACCGCCCAGGGCCGCTATCCCCTGGAATCCATCGAAATGATGAGCCGCATCATCCGCCGGACCGAGTCTTCCTCCCGCAAACTGTTCACGCGGGTGGAACAGGTGGAGGATCCGGCCGATCCCATCCGCTCCTATGTTGTGAAGGCGGCGATTGATTCGGCGGCTTCTCTTCCCGTCCAGGCGATTGTCTGCAACACGGGATCCGGGGAATCCTGCAATCTCTGTGCCGCCTACCGCGGAACGGCGCCCATCTTCGCTTTCAGTTATAAAAAACATGTGGTACGCCAGCTTTCCCTTTCACACGGGGTGTATGCGGGGTACCTGCCCTTTCAGGAAAGCACGCATGCGCTGATGAAAATGTCCGTGGAACAGCTGATTGCGGAAGGAAAAATTCATGCGGATGATCTGCTCGTCCTGCTGGCCCAGCTGTCCTCGGGGCATCCGGGAACGGATCTCTGCGCAATCATCCGTCCGGCGGACGTCTTTGCGGGAGACGTCGCCCTCTCCTGATTCCGCGCGTTTCCGCGGACTCCCTTGACAAGGAAGCCGGGAAAAAGAAGGAGAGCCGCGGGAAAAATGCATGGGGGAAAAGACTCTTCCCCCTCTTCCTGTTTTCCTCCTCAGAATTGCGGGGAATTTATTTCTTCGCCTATTTTCCCCGTTCTTTTTTTCTTCCCTCTTTCTTTTCTCCCATATCTTCCTCCTTCTCCATACTCTTTTCCTCCCTTTTCCTTCCCGGAAAAAGCGCAGGGAAAGAGAAAAGGGGGGAAAGAGGGAAATCCACTTCCATTCCATGAAAAGGCGGAATCAGAGGGGCTCTTCCAGGAAAAGTTCGATGACGGGTACGAGGGAGTCCGGCTTCAGGACAGGCAAAGACAGAATCACGGCATTGTTTTCCTCCTGATTCCGGAATCCGATTTCGCTGCCGTCGCTGAGGAGCTGAGCGTAACGGATCTTTCCCGCGAGTCCGGGAAGGCGGATGCTTCCGAACGGCCAGGCGAAGACATGCACATAAAGAAGATTTTTTTCCGGATTCCAGGTATAGCGGCAGTCTCTGGGTTCTGGGTATCCGGCGGGGACTTTCCCGCATCCGTAGATGGAGCGGGAATGATACTTCATCCATTCGGCATAGACCTGGAGTCTGTCCATGGCGCGGGAGTCGAGATACCCGCGGGAGGTGGGGCCGACATTCATCAGGAGATTGCCGTTTCTGGAAACATGGTTGATGAGCATCTCCAGACACTGTTCCGGACTTTTCCAGCTGGTTTCATCCCGGAAATACCCCCAGGATCCGGAGAAGGTCTGACATCCCTCCCAGACGAGCGGCTCGCCTTCGCCGGAAAGGAGCTCGTTTTCCGGAGTGTACTGTTCCGGAGTCACGATGTCCCCGCAGGGAAGGTCCAGACGGTTGTCAATGATGATTCCCGGGCGGAGTTCCCGCACAAGACGCACCAGTGCCTCCGATTCCCATTGGAGATGCCCCTTCCCTTTCTCGGCGTTTCCGGGATCCTCCGGAGGCGGGGGATAGGAGAAGTCGAACCAGAGAATGTCGATTTCCCCGTACTGGGTCAGGAGTTCCGTGACCTGGTCGCGCATATAGCGGGCGTAGCGTGCCATGCTGCGCCCGCGGTTTTTTCCCGC
>CAJMAW010000144.1 GCA_905211485.1 uncultured Lentisphaeria bacterium
CGATCGCGTGCGGCGTGATGGTGGCGTTCGACGCGTTGGGAATCCGCGTGCCGGAGGACCTTTCCGTCCTCGGCAGCAGCAACCTCCCCGAAAGCGAATTCACCAATCCGCCTCTGACGACATTTTCCTATGACAGAGAGCTTATGGCGGAAAAACTCGTGGAAATGATGATGAGGCGTCTGCAATCTCCCGATGCGCCTCTGGAAAGCTGCATTCTGAGGAATTCTCTTCTTCTGCGTCAGAGTTGCTGTGCCCCGCAGACGGATCTTCCTCCTCTCCTCCGGGGAAAGAAATCCCCCGCCCTCCCGCTGGGAGATGAGAGGAAGGAGCCTCTTTCCCCCTCTCACGGGGTGACACAGGAGAAACATCCCGCTGAACACTGCGGGATTTCCTTTCTGCATGTCCATCCACCCAAGGATTTCAGCAAAAGTTCTCGTCTTAAAGGAAAGGAGAATCTTCATAAAAAAGAAAAAAACAATAGAGAAAAAGGAGGAAAATGAAATGGGAAAATCCGCTTCCCGTTCCGGGGCATTCACGCTGATCGAACTGCTTGTCGTCATTGCCATTCTTGCGATTCTGTGTTCGCTTCTTCTTCCGGCGCTGAAACAGGCAAGGGAATATGCGAGACAATCCCTCTGCAGTTCCGTTCTCCGCCAGAGCGGCGTTCTCGGCGGAATTTACCTCAACGACTACAACAGCTTCTTCCCCTATGCACATGGATACAATACCGCAGATCATCCGGCTTCCGGAAGCAAATTTCACACTCTGTATGAAACATACCTTCCTCTGGTGCTCGGTGAAGACGGCAACTCATTCATCCGGCTGTATTATCTGACCCGTTACAAGCAATATTCCTGCCCGACGGTTCTGGCAAACAAGGGGCCGATCAATCACTATCTCTACCCTTCAGACTTCAGCAGCATGAGCGATTCCGGGTATGCGACAAGAACAAACCAGTGGAAAAATGGAGTCACACACTCCATGATCCGCCATCCCGCGGAAAAGGCGCTCCGGACAGAATTCACCAACAGTACACTGAAAGCCGTGACCCGTCTTCACATGAACTCTCCGGAACAGCTTCTCCCAGGCTTTGCCGGTTTCCCGGATTATTTTTCACGCTGCACGGTCATCGACACGATTCTGATGATGGACACCCCGCTCAAAAAAGAAGTCGTTCTCGGCCGTCATCCGGGGGTGGTGAACACGCTTTTCACCGATCTGCATTTGGAAGCCGTTCCGCTTGCCTCTGCCGTGCAGGATCTGTATGACAATTTTGCCAATCACGGCGGTCTGTTCTGGGGAAGCGGCATGTATGACATTGTACACTGAGAAAGAGTCCGGAAACAGAACATGTGTGAGGAACTTCTCCGTCCCCTCTCCTCCCCATGCGGAAACGGGAAATCCGCCAGGACAGGAGACAATCGTGAGACGGATTTATTGCATCCGGTATCAGGAGTCAGGAACAAGATGGAAAATGAAAAGAAAGGGGAACAATATGAAAAAACATCTTCTTGATCATGATTTCTGTCACTGCCAGGTATTCACGCTGATCGAACTTCTTGTCGTCATTTCCATTCTTGCGATTCTGTGTTCGCTTCTTCTTCCGGCGCTGAAACAGGCAAGGGAATATGCGAGACAATCCCTCTGCAGTTCCGTTCTCCGCCAGAGCGGCGTTCTCGGCGGAGTCTACCTCAGCGACTACAACAGCTTCTTTCCCTATGCGCACGGATATAACGACTCCGCTCATCCTGTTCCGGGAAGCAAATTCCACACTTTGTATGAGACATACCTGCCGCTGGTGCTCGGAGAAGACAACAATACATCCATTGCATACCTGTATCCGACCCGTTACCGCCAATATGCCTGTCCCACCGTACTGGCGAACGGCGGACCGAATCTCCATTATCTTTATCCTCCGGATTTCGGGAGCATGAGCGCTTCAGGATATCCCAGCAGACTGAATCAGTGGAAAAACGACATTACAAGCACCATGATCAGGTATCCTGCGGAAAAGGCGCTCCGGACAGAATTCACCAGCAGTATACTCAAAGGCAACACCAGGAAGAACATCAACAGTCCGGATCAAGTGGTTCCGGGCTTTGCCATGGTAAGCGATTATTTTTCGCAATGCACGGTCATCGACACGATTCTGATGATGGACACCCCGCTCAAGAAAGAAATCGTCCTCGGGCGTCATCCGGGGGTGGTAAACACGCTTTTCACCGATCTGCACCAGGAGGCCGTCCCCGTTGCCGATGCCGTGCATGATCTGTATTCCGACATTATCGCAACAGGATACTACTGGCGGGGAAAAGGGATGTATGACATCCTCGAGACTCCGTAAAAAAATGGGGGAAACAAAACCGGGATGGGAGAATAGAGAGAAAAAAACAGAATGAACCGGGCAAATTCCAGAAAAAACTGCTTCCGGAAAGGATGAAAAACATTTCGGAATGTTCAGAATGTTCAGACAATTCGGAAAGAGTTTTCAGAGAATATTTCCTCATCAGCACCTGACAAAATAAAGAACAAGAGAACAAGGAGTTTTTCCCATGAAAGCAGAATCCAGCACAGGTTTTCAGAAGAATCCGCCTCCCGCCGTCTGGAACGATCCGCCGGACGACACGGTGCTGAGGCGTCTGAGAATGGAAGCGGAAAAACGTTTCCGCCAGTTTTCCCTTCCGGAAACGAAAGAGGAATGGGAACAGCTCCGTCCTGTTCTGCGGGAACGCATTGCGGAGGCGATGCGTTTGAAGAGGGAAAATCTTCCGGAACTCGATTACCGGGAACACGGGAGGATCCGTCTGAAAGGGTACAGCATTGTAAAGGTCTCCTTTCTGGGAGCCGCGGGGCGGAGAATCACGGGGAATCTCTATCTTCCGGACGGCAAAGGCCCCTTCCCGGCGGTGATCAATCTGCACGGGCACTGGCAGCAGGGGCGTCTTGCCGCCCGGGTGCAGTCGCGGGGGCATGTTCTTGCGCTCAGCGGTTTTGTCTGCCTCTGCATCGACGTTTTCGGAGCCGGGGAGCGCAGCTCACGCCACGGAGTCTTTGAATACCATGGCGCCCTGCTCGGCGGAGCTCTCGAAAACATCGGAGAAACCCTCATGGGAATTCAGACGGCGGACAACATGCGCGGTGTGGACCTTCTCTGCTCACTGAAATGCGTCGATCCCGCCCGGATCGGCGCGACCGGCGCTTCCGGCGGAGGCAATCAGACCATGTGGCTCGCGGCCATGGACGAACGGATACAGTCGGCGCTCCCCGTGGTCAGCGTCGGCAGTTTCGCCTCCTATACGGACGGAGTCAACTGCATCTGCGAACTGCTCCCGGACGGACTCGACATCTGTGAAGAATCCGGCGTCCTGGCCCTGACCGCCCCCCGCGCCCTCAAAATCTGCAATGCGCTTCATGATTCCAATCCGACCTTCCATGTCACGGAAATGCTCCGCAGTTTCAAGGAGGCGCGCAAGGTCTACCGGGCGCTGGGCGCGGAGGACAAACTCTCCTTTGAAGCCTTCAACACCCCTCACGGCTACTGGCCCGAAATCCGCGAATCCATGCTCGGATTCTTTGAACTCCAGCTCAAACACAAGGGCACGGGCGCGGCGGTGAAGGAACCGCCATTTGAAGCACTGGAGGAAGAACGGCTCATGGTGTATCCCAAAGGCAGACGGCCCGCGGATTTCATGACCATTGTCCGCTTCTGCCGCGAAAAAGGAAAAAGTCTGCGGCACGATCTTCTCTCCCGGAAGGAAATCCCGGGCGGGGAAGCAAGGAAGAATCTTGCGGAACTTCTGAAAACGGGGCCAGTTCTCACACCCCCCCTGCTGAAGGTCTCGCGGAACGGGAAAAGAGGCCCGTGGGAAGCCGGCTCGATCGAATCGGAGGACGGGCGTCTCATGCCGTTCCTGTATCGGAAAGGGACCGGAAAACCGGAATCGATCCGGATTTTGAGTTCCGCCAGGGGAAAAAGCGAACTTGCTGATTCTGTCATGCTCCGCCAGGCGCTTGATTCGGAAGAGGGTGTCCTGCTCATCGACCTCTTCGCCTGCGGAGAAAGAGGAAACGACATCACGGAATTTCTCCCCGCCTATCACAGCGTGGCGCGCGGAATGCAGTGGCTCGGGCAGAGACTGATGGGGGAATGGGTGCGGGACTATCTTCTCGCGGGGACTTTCGCTTCGGAAAAACTCGGGGGAAAACATCTCGCATTCGGGGGACGCGCGGATGCCGCATGCGCGGCCCTTTTCGCCTCCGATCTCTCGGCTCTTCCGGAAACGCTCATTCTGGAAGACATGCTTCCCTCCCTCCAATATCAGGAAAAACGTTCCGCGCCCCGTTTCCTGACCATGGCCGTCCTGATCCCGGGAATCCTGGAATGGGGGGACATCTCACTCGCTCTGGCATTGAGCCGCGCAGCAAAGAAGGAAATTCTCAGCTTGAAATATTCCGACGCTTCCGAAGCAAATGCGGAGCGTTTGAAACGTCTTCTCCGGGAAACGGAAATTCTTTCAGGAAAACTCCGTCCTTAAATGTTTTTCATTTGAGTGTTTTCTGCGCCCCGTTTTTTTCTTTCACCGTCTTTTTGGAGCGGGAGGGAGGGGGAGGTCCCTCCTTGCTCCGGAGAACGCGCGGGGAAACACCGTGCTCCGCGCGGAGGGGCGCTTTCCCCTTCCCGCATGGAAACAGCATGGAAACGGGCCCCGTCTTTCACGAAGCTGTCTCCCGCATCTTTCGGAGGGACGGATTTTCCCGCCCTTTTTTTTCATCCGCCCTGTGGCAAAATCCGGATTCCGCGCTATTGTATCGAGTGTTGTTCGGAAGTTCAAGAATTCAGGGTCAATACGGATTTCAGAAAAGGCCGCAGGGCAGAGTCATGACATATCAGGTCATCGCCAGGAAATGGCGTCCGCAGCGTTTTTCCGACATGGTCGGGCAGGAACATATCGCAAGGACCCTGAAAAACGCCGTCGTTTCCGGACGCATCGCACATGCCTATCTTTTTGTCGGTCCGCGGGGAATCGGGAAGACCACCAGCGCGCGCATTTTCGCAAAAGCCATCAACTGCGTCCACCCCATCGACGGGGAGCCCTGCTGTCAGTGCAGTTCCTGCAAAGCCATTGCCGAGGAAAGCAGCGTGGATGTGATCGAAATCGACGCCGCCACCCATACACAGGTCGACAAAGCGCGCGAAATCTGTGAAGACGTGCTTCACCTTCCCATTGCTTCCAAATACAAGATTTATATCATTGACGAAGTGCACATGCTCTCCAAAAGCGCATGGAACGCTCTTCTGAAAACGATTGAGGAGCCTCCCGCGCACGCGAAATTCATTTTTGCCACGACGGAAGTGAATAAAGTGCTTCCGACTGTGATTTCCCGCTGCCAGCGCTTTGATCTCAGGCGGATTCCCTCCGCCGCCATTGCAGGCCGTCTCCGCTATATCGCGGATGCGGAAAAGGTCAATATTTCAGACTCCGCCATCAACGTGATCGCCTATGCGGCGGACGGCGGAATGCGTGATGCCCAGTCCCTCATGGATCAGCTCATTTCCTTTTTCGGCACGGACAGTTCCACCGGCATTTCCGAAGCCCAGGCGCTCTCCCTCTTCGGGCTCACCGCGCCGGCGGAAATGAAAACGCTTATGAAAGCCGTCATTTCCAACGACAGGGAATCGGCGGTCGTATCCATTCACAATCTTGCCGCGCAGGGCAAAAATCTGGAAACTCTGCATGAGGAAATGACCGCCTGGC
This sequence comes from uncultured Lentisphaeria bacterium, assembly GCA_905211485.1. Classification (GTDB taxonomy): domain Bacteria; phylum Verrucomicrobiota; class Lentisphaeria; order Victivallales; family UBA1829; genus CAJMAW01. The sequence continues at coordinate 5,757 of CAJMAW010000144.1, forward strand.
TGAGAGGCATTCTGCTCTGCCGGATTCTCCGCACGCCCCAGGCTGTACTGGAGGAATCGCCGGAGAAGATCAGAGTGTACAATGAACTTGCGGCGGAAGCGAATCCGGGCGTCGTGCAGAGGCTTCTGGAAAGTCTTTCGGCCTCTGGATATCTGCTCCGCGAAGCCATCAACAAGCAGGTGTTTCTGGAATCCATCCTGTTCAAGGCGATGCGCCTGGCCCATTCCGTCCAGATTGAGGACCTCATTGCCAGGCTCAATCAGATCCGGAAGAACGGAGAGCTTGACGCGCTGAACTCGGTGGTGCCGCTGTATGAACTCCCGCCCGGGGAAAAAGTGGTCCGGAGCGGTCATGGAATCGCCGCCGTCCGCAATGGCGGCTCGGATTATGGTTCTGAAACGCCGCAGTCTCCAGCTCAGGGGAACGTACACCCCATCCAGGCAGAAGCTGAAAAAAAAACTCCTGACGCCCTCTTGCAGGAACTGAAACAGGAAAGCTCCAGAGGGGAACCCCTCGTCCGCCGCGCAGAAGCAACTTCTGTCTTTTCCGCATCTCAGGAAATATTACAGGAGACGCCGTCTGCTTCCGGCTCCGCCTCTTCACCTTCCACCACTCCCCCCATCATCACAGCCGCAGGAAGCGCCTCTTCTCCAGAAGCGGCGGTCTCCACGGAGGGAAACAGAGAAACGCCAGCGGGAGACAAGGCGGAAAGGGAGAAAGAAGAGAAAGCGGAAAACAAGGCGCAACCGGATGCGGAACCACCTCCTCCTCCGAACGCGCCTCTGAACATACCGGGCAATGACCCGGAAGACAAGGCGCAACCGGATGCGGATGACGATGCGGACGACGATACACCGGACGATGCACTTGACGATACGCCGGACGATGCGGACGGGAACCGGATTCCGGGAAATCATCACACGGGAAGAGCGGAAAAAGAAAGCACCGTGACTCCGGAACTGCTGTGGGGGGAATTGATTTTGGACATTTCGGACAATCTGAAGAAAACGACTCTTGCCTCTTTCATGGAAGACGGGCACCCGGAAAGTTTCCGGGATTCCGTTCTGAGCGTTGCCTATGACATTGAATACGGTGAAATGCAGCGTCTGATGGTGGAAAAGGAATTGAATACGCTGATCACGCGTCTCCGCGCCGTTTCAGGCGATTCCGCCGCGACGATTCATCTGAAACGCAGGGCCGGAATTGCGACTCCGGCGCAGGTCGAGCAGAAAATCTCGGTGGCGCGCAAACGCGTTCGCCTTGATGCT
>CAJMAW010000145.1 GCA_905211485.1 uncultured Lentisphaeria bacterium
TGAAAGTGCCGCCGTTTCCGCGGGTATTTTTTCCGCTGCTGGCGGTATGGCTGTTTCTGCTGGCGCAGAGTCTGAACGGGTTCCTGAAAATGATGAAACATCGCCAGCTCTGGATTTTCATGGTGTTTCTGCTTCAAGGTTCAGTCAGCCTGCTGTTCTTTCAGGAACGCGCGGCTGCCGTCAGCAGTGCTTTATATGATATGGAAGGGCGGCAGGACGATTTTATTGCGCCTTATTATGCCCGGTCTTCTTTTGTCCCAAACCGTCTGCTGACATATCTGAAAAACAAATATGAGGATGGAGAAAGATTCCATGTGTTTGCCACGTTTGATGCAGATGCGCCGTCGCTGGTTTTTGCCGGAGGACTGGTGGATTTCCCGGAAGGCGTTCTGCTGGCGGATACCTTGAACCGTCCAAAGACCGTGCGTTTGCAGGATCAGCCCGGTCCGAAGTATATTATCAGTGGCAGTGAAGCGGATTTGGAACGCACGAAGGAACGGTTCGGATTCCGCAGTACGGTGCTGGAAAAACGGTTCGGCTGTCAGCGGCTGGACCGGGTGCTGGATCCCTGATTCCGGACAGAAAAAATCCCGGCGGGCAGACTCTGCTTCCGGGATCGGAAATCAATTCAGCGGGGCTGTTTCAGCGGTAACGGAAATTCTGCTGAACGCGCGGCATTTTCGGGGTTTCCAGTCCCAGCGCATACCAGGTTTCTCCCAGTCCGGAGTTGGAGAAATTCTTGTATTTCTTATTGACCAAGTGTTCCCAGTTGCGGACAATGACTTCGTTGTCGGTTTTTCTTTTGCATTCCACCAGCAGTTTCAGGGCATCGTCATAGCGTTCCTGTTTGACCAGAATCCAAGCGTAGAGCGAATAGGGCAGAATGCAGGCGGGGTCTTTCAGATTGCGGCATTTTTTCTTGAACAGTTTGTCGATGCCTTCCTCTTTGCGCATATACATGCGCGCCATTTTTATGCAGACGGACTGCGGATCGAAGAAGATGCATTTCGGCATGAGTTCGTCGACCATCTTGAAATCTTTGATCTGAAAGTAGAACGCCATTTTCATGGTGTTGACCTGCTTGGCGAGGAGAGGACTCCAGCGGAAGAGGGGCGTGAATTCATTGCAGGTGTCAATGGCACGGCGGATTCCGGCGGCCGGATCCTTTTCGAGTTCCTGCATCATTCTCTGCGGAGTCCCGATCGGACGGCGCATGAACTGGTTCTGGCGCATCATGATTCTGTGCTGTACTTCCTCCATGACCTGCTGGATGTGTGCGTTGACCAGTTTGACTTTTCTGCGGACGATGAAAGAAATGGAGATGGTTACAGCCAGCAGCACCAGCAGACCGATGATGCAGCTCCAGGTGAGGCTAAGTCCGGAAACCCTGGCGATTCCGCCGGCGACGAATCCCGCAAGAAAAGCGGTCAATGAAGAAAGCATAACAAAAATCCTTCCCGTTGATTCCTTAAAATGAAAATGAATAAGGTAAAATGGAGCCAGCTGTCGGATTCGAACCGACGACCGGCGGTTTACAAAACCGTAGCTCTACCACTGAGCTAAGCTGGCATAATATTCCGTAATATGCCACAGAACGCGGAAAAATCAACTGTAATATAAAAATCATTCCGCTTTTTTTTTGAAAATTTTTGCCGTATTTTTGACGAACCGGCAATATTTTTGATAAAAAATTTGTAATCAGCACGAATTGCAGTATATTATCGGTTTGACTGAAAACCTTATCCGGAGCGATCTTTATGTCTGAAGAAGAAATGCCCAAAGCCTATGAGCCAGCTTCCATTGAAGCGAAATGGTATTCCTACTGGGAGACCAACCGTTTGTTCCACGGAGAACCCAAACCGGGGAAAAAACCGTACTCCATCGTGATTCCCCCGCCCAACGTGACGGGTATTCTCACCATGGGACATGTTCTGAACAATACCCTGCAGGATATCCTGATCCGCTGGCACCGTATGCTCGGCGATGAAGTCTGCTGGTTCCCCGGCACCGACCATGCCGGTATTGCCACGGAAAGCAAAGTGGACAAAGTTCTCCGCGAAAAAGGAGGAATCGACCGCCGCACCCTCGGACGCGAAAAATTCATTGAACGCGTCTGGGACTGGAAAAAACAATACGGCGGCACCATCATCAAGCAGCTTCGCAAACTCGGCACTTCCTGCGACTGGGAACGCGAACGCTTCACCATGGATGAAGGTCTTTCCGATGCAGTCAAACAGGTTTTCGTTCAGCTCTATAATAAAGGATATATCTACCGCGGCAAACGCATGGTCAACTGGTGCCCCGCCGCGCAGAGCGCACTTTCCGACGAAGAAGTCGTCTACAAGGAAGTCAAAGGCAAGTTCTGGCATTTCCGCTACCCGCTGTCTGACGGCTCCGGCTATCTGGTTGTCGCAACCACCCGTCCGGAAACCATGTTCGGCGATACTGCTGTTGCTGTGCCGATCAATGATCCCCGGTACAAACATCTGGTCGGCAAGACGGTCAACCTGCCTCTGACGGATCGCCAGATTCCGATCATCGAAGATGAACATGCCGACCCGGAAAAAGGAACCGGCTGTGTGAAAATCACGCCGGCTCACGACCCCAACGACTATCAGGTCGGCAAACGGCATAACCTTAAATTCATCAACGTGATGAACCGTGACGGCTCCATGAATTCCGTCTGCGGCAAATTTGCCGGACTGGACCGTTACGAATGCCGCAAACAGTGTGTCGAGGCAATGGATCAGCTCGGTCTGCTGGAAAAAGTGGAAGACATTGTCCACAATGTCGGGTTTTCTGAACGCGGCGGCGTGGAAATCGAAACGCTGCTCAGCGACCAGTGGTTCGTCAAGATGGATGAACTCGCCAAACCGGCAATCGAAGCCGTGCGCAACGGCACGATCAAATTTTATCCCGAACGCTGGACCAAAACATATTTTCACTGGATGGAAAACATTCAGGACTGGTGCATCAGCCGTCAGATCTGGTGGGGACACCGCATTCCCGCCTGGTACCGGGACGACACCGGGGAAATCTATGTGGGCACGACTCCGCCGGAAGGCGAAAACTGGCGTCAGGAAGAGGACGTCCTCGACACCTGGTTCAGTTCCTGGCTCTGGCCTTTTTCCATCATGGGCTGGCCGCGCAAAACCCCGGAACAGGACTACTTCTATCCGACTCATGACCTGGTGACCGGTCCTGACATCATTTTCTTCTGGGTCGCCCGGATGATTATGGCAGGCTATGAATTCAAAGGCGCTGAACCCTTCCGGCACGTCTATTTCACAAGCATTATCCGGGACGATCTGGGGCGGAAGCTGAGCAAGTCCCTCGGCAATTCCCCCGATCCTCTGGAAGTGATTGAGCGTTACGGGGCCGATGCGCTGCGTTTTTCGATCATTTACATTGCGCCCGTCGGCATGGACATCCGTTACTCCAACGAAAAATGCGAAATCGGCAGGACTTTTGCCAACAAGCTCTGGAATGCCTGCCGTTTCCGCCGGATGCAGGGAGCGGTTTCAGAAGGATTCCAGTCGCTCTCCGGCATGGATCTAAGGAAGCTGACGGCCGACGAACAGTGGATGCTCACGCTTCTCAACCGCGCCGTCGGCTCCGTGGGCAGCGCCTTGAAGGAATACCGTTTCCATCAGGCCGCCCACGACATTTATGAACTGGTCTGGAGCGATTTCTGCGACTGGTTCATCGAAGCGTGCAAACCCCGTCTCGCCGAGGGCGGAGAGGCGAGGACCCAGGCCCTGGCCGTGCTGGACTATGCGCTCTGGAAAATTCTGCGCCTTCTGCATCCCTTCATGCCTTTTGTCACGGAAGAGCTGGCGCATCAGATGGATTTCCTCGGAGAAGGGGAATCCATCATGTATGCGCCGTATCCGGAAGAGGAAAAGACGCGTTTTCCGGGGGTGGCTTCCGTTACGGATCCGGAGAAACTCATTGAGCTGGTCTGGGATAAATTCCGTCTGGTCAGCGCCGGGCGCAATCTGAGAATCAGCAACAACATTGCTCCCGGGAAGAAGGTGGAATTCCACATACGCGCGGCCACGCCGGAAATTGCGGAATTCCTTTCGAGCGAACAGTCGAGTCTCCGATCTCTTCTGAATGCCTCTTCCGTCACGGTTTCTCTGGAGGAATACAAGGCTGAGGACGGGTCTCCGGCCCCCTCCATTCTAGACAACGCCGGAGCCATCTTCCTTCCTCTCAAAGGCCTTTTCGACCCCGCCGCCGAACGCGCGAAACTTGAGAAGCAGAAAAAAGACCTTCTCGGCTGGATCCGCGGCTCGGAAGCGAAACTCTCCAACCGCGGTTTCCTGGAAAAGGCTCCGCCTGACGTGGTCAAGAGTGCGGCAGAGCATCTGGAAGAACTCCGGGACAAACTCCGCAGAGTGGAAGAGGCGCTCTCTTCTTTGGCAAAATAAAGAAATAAAGAAAATGATGAACAGGAAACAAAAAGCTGAGAATGCGGAGTTCAGAGTTTTTTTTGCGTCGAGTTTTGAGCGTTGAGTCTTGAGCGTTGAAGTGACCTTTCCATGATTATCGAAGGAACTCTTTCTCTTTCCAAAAAGGAACGGGACAGAAAAAACTACAACCGTTTCAATCTGATCAACGGTTTGTCCTACATGTGTCTCGGCGAGACGGTGATCATTCTTTTCGCCATGAGAATGAACTGTCCTGATTTTGTGGTTTCCGCGCTTGGAGCCTTTCTCTTTCTGGGGAATTTCGCGATGCCTTTCGGGAAGATGGTGGCGGCGCGGACGGGGGCGTCTTCCAGCATTTCGATGTTCTGGGTTTTCCGGAACATTGCAGCAATGGTGGTGGCATCCGCTTCGCTCGTCTACCACTTTTTCGGAGAGCTTCCCGCGATAGCGCTTGTGATGATCGGGGCGTTTCTGTTCTACTCCTGCCGTTCTGCCGGGACGGTGGTCACACAGCCGCTGGTTGGAGAGATTACCACGAAGGAGAACCGGGGAAGTTTTATTTCAAAATCCAATCAGTTGTTTTATTTTTCGTGTCTGATCTGTCTGGCGGTGATCACCTGCATACTGAAATTTTATCAGGATCTCTGGACCTTGAGTCTCATTATTTTCACGGGGTCGGTATTCGGTTTCACTTCCGCGGTTTTTCTTGCCCGGATTGTGGAATCCGGCGCACTGCGCAATTCCGCGCGCCAGCCGATGCTCCAGGGCGCGTGGAAAACGCTGAAGGACAAATCCAGGAGACGTCTCCTGACGGCCAACTTCATTGTTTCCGCTCTTACCGCGATGACCATTCCCATTTCCATGCTTGCGATCAAGCGAGGATACGGGATCAGTGATACGAACGCACTGATTTTCGCCGTGATTCAATTCTGCGGCGCGGTGGCCATTTCCTATGTGATCGGCATTCTCTGCGGGGAATCGGGTCCGCGGCCCATTCTGCTTCTTTCCTATGCGGCCATGCTGATTCTATGCGGATTCTGGATTTTTTCGCCACCTCACTTTCACTGGCAGTTCATGGCGTTTCCGTTCTTTCTGGGTGGTGTGGCGGCAAACGGGACGAGTATTGCGCTGGTACAGTATTTTCTACTGGCAATTCCGTCGAAGGAACGGATGGTGGCGTCGCTGACGATTTACGTGGTGTCGGGAATTTTTGCCGGACTTGTCGCAATGATTCTCGGGGGCTCTTTGCTGAGCTGGATCGGGACATGGGATTTCGGCGTTCTCGCCTCCTGGCTGGATTCTCATGGAGCGGGAGGTGTGCTTCCGCTGTCGAAATTTTCCTCCTGGGAGGGAACGGCGGGGCATTTGAATGTCTACCGGATTTATTTTCTTGCGGTTTCCCTGATTCTGCTGTGCGGTTTTCTGCCGCTGCTCCGCCTGAAGCCCTATTCCCGCTGGAGAGTGGGGGATGACCTGGGACTGGCTTTCGCCCCGCGGGACCTGCTGACCCTTTACAATCTGCACCGCTTCAATCTGCTCGCAGATGCCAGGGAGGAGGAACACAATATTGATCTCTTTCAGGAATCTCATTCGGAACTTTCGGAAAGGGCGCTTCTTTCGAGTCTGGACTCCCCGAAACTGGCATTGCGCGGCCGGGCGCTCCTGGCCATCGGCGAACTTCCTCTTTCCCGCGATGCTGAAAAAGCCGTGCTCCATGAACTTGAAACAGGTGAACACACCACCGCGAACATCGCCGCTCAGATCTGCGGAACTCACGGCATGACCGAAGCCATTCCCATGCTCCGCGCCTATCTCTCCTCCACAAGCGACTATTACCTGAAATCCAAAGCCATGCTTGCTCTGACCCAACTCCATGACCAGGATTCCTATCCAGAAATCCGGCGCATCTTTGAAGAAACAGACAATCCGCGCCTGATCATGCACGGAGCCGCCGCTCTGGTCGAAATCGGAGGCCCCGATTCCTTTTCCCTGCTCCTCCGGAAAACTCTTACTCCCGGACTTGTCGATCAGACACTCAGTGAAATCCTCTGCGCCGCGGCCGAACTTTCCGGATACGGTGACGACTTCTATAAATTCATCAAACTCCACAGGAAAGATCCGCTCAACGCCATCCAGATGTTTTCCGAATTCTGCTGTACTCTCTTGCCGGATGAGGAAAAGGCGGATTTGGCAGAAAATCTGCTTTCCTTTGAATCCGGGCAGATTGATTCCCCCGCTTTCCGTGCCTGGATGCTATCCATGAAAACGCTTCCCGAAGGAGAAGAGGAGGAGGAAAGCAGAAATGAATATCCTTCCCGGGCATTCCTTTTCCTGACATCTCCCGAGGCCTCTTCCCCCTCCATTTCTCCGATCGTGCTTTGCTGCCTGCTGCCTCTTTTCCTGAAAAAGCGGAAGAAGAAAAAACACATTCCCTTTTCGGGAGAGAATGAACATCCCGTATAAAATCAGAAAAATTGCAGGATCTTTTTCCTTCCCGGGATTGAATAAACGCTCTTCCGGAAGTATAATACCAAACACACCAGATCTGCACCCGTAGCTCATTTGGATAGAGCGTCAGACTCCGAC
>CAJMAW010000146.1 GCA_905211485.1 uncultured Lentisphaeria bacterium
GGGGGGCCCCGCCGTGGTGGGAGCTGTCGGCGCTTCGCAGCTGCTGCAGGGGAAGGGGGTCGAATTTCTTTTCCACGGCTACCGCGGAGACGATGAAAGCGGTGAGTTCATCGCTTCCATTCTGGAGCAGACTCCCCTGAACACGGAACATTACCTGAGCATTCCCGGCCCGACTCCCGTGACGGATGTGCTTTCCGATCCCCGCTATCATGAGGGGAAAGGAGAACGCTCCTTTGTGAACCGGGTCGGCATTTCGCAGGAATTCGGCCCGGAACAGCTCCCGGACTCCTTTTTCGAGAGCGATTTCCTCTGGTTCGCCGCGACGGCGCTCGTCCCGAAACTGCACGATGATCTGGACAGACTCCTTGCCAGAGGCCGCAAAGACGGCCGCATCACGATCGTCAGCACCGTTTTTGATTTCCGGAATGAAAAGAAAGATCCCGTCGGCCCATGGCCTCTCGGGAAGGATTCCGCAGAAGCCTACCGGAACACCGATCTCCTGATCGTCGACTGGGAGGAGGCTCTGCGCATGAGCGGGGCGAAAAACCTGGATGCCGCGACGGATTTCCTGATCCGCTCCGGCGTTTCATCCTTCTTCATCACGCACGGAGCCAAACAGTTTTACGGATGGTCTGACGGTCGCCTTTTCCGGAAGACCCCCCTCAGAGCCTTCCCCGTTTCCGCCCTTGTGGATGAAGACCTGGCCAGACATCCTGAAAAGCGCGGCGACACCACCGGCTGCGGTGACAATTTCGCAGGCGCCCTCGTGGCTTCCCTGGTTTCCCAGCTTGCCGTCGAAGGCGTCGCTCCCGGAGAAGCGGATCCGCTTCAAGCCGCGGCGTGGGCTGCGGCCGCCGGAGGAGCCGCCTGTTTCCATGTCGGCGGCACCTGTCTGGAAAAACAGCCCGGGGAAAGACTCCGTGTGATCAGACGCTATGTCGACGCGTATCTGAAGGATGTCCGCTCCTGATACCCCCCCTCTCTTTTCTTTTCTCTCCTCTTTTCACATTTTGTATGGCATGGAGCAGATTCCGCTCTGATGAAGAGAAGAGCGGGGAAGGGGAAGTGTATCGGTCTCTTTCTCTTCCGGGGAAAAAAGAACGTCTTCCGGAGCCTGGGAAGGGCGAAACGCCCCATCGGCATTCCGCTCTGAATGCGGTCGGTCCGGATACGGGATGCTGCTTCGGTTTCTGTGGAAGGAGAGTCTGTTTTTCCGTGAAAAGGGGGGAGTTCCTTTCTCTTTGCGGACGGGAACAAGTGGAGACGGAATTCCGATTCTGAGCATGCCCCCCTCTCGCATAGATGAGATGAGAGGCCGATCTGCCCCCGATGTCCTCCTCCTGCCCCTTCCGTACGACGGAGGGGGAGGAGAGATTTACATGGTGAACTGAGGCCCCAGATACAGTTCCCGGGCTTTTTCATCATTGACCAGATAATCCTTGTCGCCCTCGCAAAGGATGGTTCCGCTGGCCATGAGGTAGGCGCGGTCGACGCAGGAGAGGGTTTCCCTGACGTTATGGTCGGTGATGAGGATGCCGAGGTTCCGGTCCTTGAGCTGGAGAATGATCTGCTGGACATCGTAGACGGCGAGGGGATCGACCCCGCTGAAGGGTTCGTCCAGGAGAATGAAGGACGGGTTTGTGACGAGAGCGCGTGTGATTTCCAGTCTTCTGCGTTCTCCTCCGGAAAGTGTCATGGCCTTCTGTTTTGCCAGGTGGGCCAGTTCGAGTTCTCCGAGGAGCTGTTCCAGACGCTGTTTGCGTTCTTTTCTGGAGATGGCCAGAGTTTCCAGGATGGCCATGATATTTTCCTCCACGGTCAGTTTCCGGAAGATGGAGGGTTCCTGGGCCAGATAGCCCATTCCCATTCTGGCGCGGATGTACATGGGCAGGCGCGAGACATCCATTCCTTTGAAGATGATGGTTCCCGCATCGGGTTTGATCAGGCCCATGATCATGTAGAAGCTGGTGGTTTTCCCGGCGCCGTTGGGGCCGAGCAGACCCACGACTTCGCCGCGTTTGACATGGATGTTCACATTGGAGACAACGCGCCGCCCGTGATAGGATTTCATGAGTCCTTGCGCATCGAGAAGCAGTTCTTCATCCTCGCTCATCATAGGGGAATTCCTTTTTCGTTCTGTCTCAGTTCTGGGCTTGGGTTATTGGGCTGCTGCTCCTTCTCCGCCGGGGAGAGATCCGGATGAAGCTTTTTCTTCCTGCCCGGGGGCGGAAATTCCGCTGTCTTTCGCGGCTTTGTCGAGTCCGCCGAGTGTGGTGATCTTGCCTTTGATGATTTCGACTTTCCCGGATTTCGGATGGAGAATGACCCGGTCTCCAACGAGCCGATCGCGCCCTTTGATCAGGACGGGTTTCTCATACAAAGTGATCGTGTCTTGTATCAGATCGTACACGGCCTTTCCGGCAATGGCTTTCTGTTCCTCCTCGATGGATCCAGCCGGGATTTTACGTGTGATGACCACGTCTCCGATACATTCGATTCTGGAAAGCTGTTTATTGTCTCCGGGATCTCCCACGTCCGGACCTGATTCCTCCTTCTTCTCCCCGGACAGTCCTTTCCCGGCAGAATCAGAGGCCGCGGCCCCGGAATCGGACTTCTTCTGATTCTTCTCTTCGAGATAGATGACCATTTTGTTGCATTTGATGTTCAGGTCCTGGTCATCCACTTCGACATTGCCGAGAAGGGTGGCAATGTTGTTTTCAATATCGATATCCATCGTGTCCGAGGAGATGTATGTGGGCGCATCCGTGCGCTCTCTGGATTTCCCGGCGGAAAAGAAGGAGAGCTGTGCCGAAACTTCCGGACAGAAATATCCGAAGGAGAGAAAGAGAAACGCAGCGATGAAAGTCTTGCGGAGGAAAGCGGAGAGGATTTTCATTTTTTATTTCCTTGTGTTTGATTTTGTTCTGGCATTCCGCCGCTGCCGCCGGAGACGGCACGGACGGCGCTTTTCTGCTGGTCCGGAGTCACGCTCCGTCTCAGTGCGGGACGAATGACGACTTTGACCTGATTGCGTATATGAATGAATTTCCGTTTCTGGTAAGCGTCGAATCCGACTCCGTCGATATCGATTTCAGGGGAACGGAAATAAGCCTTCCCGTCTCCTCTGAGGGTGTGCGTGGTGATGTCGAAGATTCCGCTCGGTCCGGAGATGATGGCGCGGAGCTGGGTTTTGTCCTTCCAGTATTCGTCGATGGTTTTCTGGTCGGCGCCGAGCGGATAGGGTTTGAGTCCGTTCAGGGGCTTGAAGGAATTGATATCGTAGTCCATGTCCTTGACGATTGCAAGGATCGGTTCGGTAAGTTCCGTCATGGCCCCGATGACATGGGCGGCGTCTCCGTAGACGATGAACTGGAGACGGTTGGTTTTCTTGTCATACTGCGCCAGCTGATAACTCTGGGACAGCGCGGCAAGTCCCTCGTTTGCTCCCTTTGTCTCCGCGGGAGAGAGCAGGAAAAACGCAAACGCACATAAGAGGATCAGGAAAAATATCTTTGCATCAGCCCGTTCCATTGATTCCGCTCCTTCAACAGCCATTCGATGGTTTCGCGGACGGCGCCCCGGCCGCCCTTCGCCGCGGTCCGGAAATCGCAGACCGCATCCAGTTCACGCACTCCGTTCCCGACTGCAACGGCGATTCCGCTGAGACGCATCGGCGGAATGTCCACCACATCATCTCCGATGTAAAGACACTCCTCCGCAAGCAGACCCTGTTCTTCAAGAAGACGTTCCAGACCGCTTTTCTTGTCCTTGACCCCCTGATACAGAAAACTCAGCCCGAGCTCCGAGGCACGGACTTCGTTGGCCTGGGAGCGGCGGCCGGAAAGAATCCCGACTTTCAGCCCGGCTCGGAGGGCAAGTTTGATCCCGTGCCCGTCCCGGACATCGAAAAACTTGATCTCGCAGCCGGAATCGCCGGAATAGCCGATCCGTCCGTCGGTCAGGACCCCGTCCACATCCAGGACCAGGGCTTTGATTTTAAGAGATTTTTCCTGCAAGTTCATGGAGCGCCAGAACCTCGTCGAGAATTTTTTCAGCATCATGGAAATTCAGGGAATTCGGCCCGTCCGAAAGAGCCTTGTCCGGATCGGGGTGCACTTCCATGAAAAGCGCGTCGATTCCCACCGCCGCGGCCGCGCGGGCCAGTGGAGCCACAAACTGACGCTGGCCGCCAGACGCGTGCCCGAGTCCGCCGGGAAGCTGCACGGAATGGGTCGCGTCGAACACCACAGGCACCTGAAAGTCGCGCATGATCTGAAGCCCGCGCATATCCACCACCAGATTGTGATAGCCGAAGCTGGACCCGCGTTCTGTCAGAAGAATCTGATTGCAGCCGGCCATGCGGAGTTTCCCGAGAACGCCTTTCATGTCTTCGGGCGCCAGAAACTGTCCTTTCTTGACATTGACCGGTTTCCCCGTCTCTCCGCACGCAGTCAGGAGATCTGTCTGGCGGCACAGAAATGCCGGCACCTGGAGCACGTCCGCCACCTGCGCCACGCGTTCCGCCTGTTCCGATTCGTGCACATCCGTCAGTACGGGCACATGAAAAGTTTCCTTCACTGTCCCCAGCACGTCCAGCCCGTGGTTGATCCCGAGTCCGCGGAAGGAGTCGCACGACGAACGGTTTGCCTTGTCATAGGAGGCCTTGAAAATATACGGAATCCCCCTCGCGGCGCAGAGATCGCGCATGCGCTCCGCCACAAGCAGACAGAGCTCCAGACTTTCCGCCACACAGGGCCCCGCAATCACACACAGCGGTCCCTTCCCGATCTCCATATTGCCGACTTTTACTGTATTCATGATTTTCTTCAGCCCTTCATGCTCCGTTCTTCGTTTTTCCCGCCGTATATTCCCCGTATCCTGATTCGGTGTCTTTTCCGCCGAATGAAAAAAACGTTGTTTTTTCTCTCTTCTGCGCCTGTTGTTTTCCGTCATCCATGCACCGGGGAAGTGTTTTTTTGCCTGCCCCGCTTTATCTTCCTCCCCGCCAGGCGATTCGGCTTCAGAAGCGGTAAGGGGCTTCTCTGCTTCCCGCGGGCGGATGCCGTTTTTTGCTTTTCCCGCGCCCCGGCGGCCATTTTTCCCGCCTTATTCCGGCTGTTTTTCCTTCTTCAGCCTGGAAATCCATAATTCGGCATTTTTCAAATCTTCCGGCGTATCAATTCCGATGCTTTGGAATTCCGTTGTGATCACCTTGATTTTCATTCCGTTTTCCAGTGCGCGGAGCTGCTCGAGGGATTCGCACTGTTCGAGCCTTCCTTTCGGCAGGGAGACAAAACGCTCCAGCGCTGCGCGCCGATAGGCATAGAGACCCCAGTGACGGTACGTCGGTGTATCCGTCCCCCCTTCTCTGAGATACGGAATCATGGAACGGCTGAAATACAGAGCATAGCCCTTTTCGTCAAACACCACTTTGACGCAGTTCGGATTGTTTTCAAACTCCTTCCGGGGATGGATCACCGCCACGGTCGCAATATCCGGGCCCGAGGGTTCCTCCAGCGCATCGATGAGTCCGTTGATGACTTCCGGTTCGATCAGGGGTTCGTCTCCCTGGACATTGATGAGGATTTCTGCGTCAATTCCGGACGCCGCCTCCCAGATCCGGTCGGATCCGGTGGCATGGTTCGGGGAAGTCATGACGCATTCCGCGCCGAAGGTCCGGGCCGCGGTCCTCACCCGTTCATCGTCGGTGGCGATGATCACGCGGTCCGCGCGGCTGCGTCTGGCATTTTCCCAGACCCAGCGCACAATGGGCTTCCCGTCCAGTTCCGCAAGAACTTTGCCGGGGAAACGCGTACTGCCGTAGCGGGCGGGAATGATGGCTGCCGTTTTCATGAATGGGAACCCTCCTCGGAACTGGGAATGAAAATTCGATCCGTATCTTTGATTTTCAGAAATTGTGACATACGAGTCCGTCGCGCAGCTTTGGTTCGAACCAGGTGGATTTCGGGGGCATGATTTCCCCCGCGTCGGCAATCGACATCAGCTGTTCCAGTGTGGTCGGATACATCGAAAACGCCACGCGGGCCTGTCCTTCTGAGACCAGACGTTCCAGTTCCCCGGTCCCGCGGATGCCGCCGATGAAGTCGATCCGGCTGTTGGTCCTCGGATCATCGATTCCAAGCAGCGGGGCGAGAATGTTGTCCTGAAGGATGCTGACATCCAGCTGTCCGGTCACTCCGAGTCCGGAAATGTCGAATTTCGGGCGGAGCAGATACCATTTCGAGTTCAGATACATGCAGAACGTCCCGCTCTCTGGCGGCGTCTTCTCCGTCGTTTCCGTGACATGGAATTTTTCTGAGATCTTCCGCAGAAGCGATTCCGCCGTATGCCCGTTCAGATCCCGGACCGCACGGTTGTAGGCCAGAATCCGGAGCTGGGACGCGGGAAATGCGACCGCCAGAAAATAATTGTATTCCTCTTTCCCCGTATGCGCCGGATTCGCCGCCCTGCAGGCCGCCGCCGCACGGGAGGCGGAAGCCGCCCGGTGATGCCCGTCCGCTATGTAAAAACACGGTACTTCATCCCGGAAGAGAGCGCTGAGTTTTTCGCTTTTGTCTCCCGCCTTCCAGAGTTTGTGTTCGATTCCGTCCGGAGCAGTGAAGGCAAAACACGGGTTTTCGTTCCGGATGATTTCCCCGACCAGGGCATTGAGTGAATCGGAATCGCGGTAGGTCAGGAACACCGGTCCTGTCTGGGAGCGGAGTTCCATGACATGGCGGGCTCTGTCGTCCTCCTTGTCTCGCCGGGTCTTCTCATGTTTTTTCACGATGCCTCTGTCGTACTCCTCCGTGGAGGCGACTCCCGCAATGCCCACCTGGGTATGATCCCCCATCTTCAGGGAATACACGTACAGATTCTTTTCCGGATCCAGCTCCAGCGGCGCTTCTTTGCAGAGGCGCTTGAAATTCGCTGCCGCCTTTGCATAGACTTCTTCCGAATGCAGGTCCGTTCCCGGTT
>CAJMAW010000147.1 GCA_905211485.1 uncultured Lentisphaeria bacterium
TGGTCCCTTCTGCGACAGCCTGCGCCTTGAGTGCCGCCGCTGCCGCGATGGAAGAGAGTGTCAATCCTTTCAGGGCGTTCGCCATGGCCGTCCAGCCGGAGACCAGCGCCGTTTTCACCGCTGCCGCCGCTTCGGCCGCAGCCTGTGCTTTCGTTGCGGCGGTTGCCGCGATGGCGGCTAAACTGAAGTTTTTCAGCGCATTTGTCATGACTCGCCATTTGGCTGCCAGTGCCGACTTCGCTGCCGCGGCGGCTTCGGCATTGCTCATCAGAATGATGCTTGCCCGCGCCCGGTTCGCGGATGTCGATGCAAGCCCCAAAGCCGCACAGAATTTTTCCGTACCGACCATCGCCGGAATCGCCGTATTGCGGTAGTCCGCGAACGACTGCGTCAACAGCGTAAAGGAGGTCTTGAGTGCTGTCCCCTGTGCAATGGCCACCCCCTGAAGAAAGGTGAATCCCTTGATCGCCGTCTGAACTACGGCGATTCCGGCCGCCGCCCCCTTGGCGGCAACTCCGATGGCAATCAGAACCACGGCAAGGCCGGCAGCCCCCGCCACCGTCACGGCAAAGGCTGTCACCAGCCCCTGATTCGCCTCAATCCATTGGGTGAAGGCGTTGATGACCGCCGTCACTTTGACTATCAGTGGCTGGAGAGTCGAATTCATCGCATCGGCAATCGCATTCATCGCTCCTTCCACTGCGGAAAGCAGAAGGCGGAATGCTCCGCCGAGTCCGGCATCCATCTTTTTGGCGGTGTCCGCCGCAACTCCTTCCACATCCTGGAGCTTGGCCAGCATCGCATCCAGTTCATCGGTATTCGTCGTCAGCGTCAGTCCGGCAAGTGATCCGCGAATATCAAAGATATCTTCCGCAAACGCCAGCTTTTCAGCAGTGGGCATGGTGCTCATTGCCTTGGCGATGTCCCGCATGATCTCCGCCATTTTGCGGAGATTCCCGTTTGCGTCGACTGTTTCCACGCCCACGGAACGGAGCTGATCCTGAACTTTCACCTTGGCAAACTGCGAGAAACTCTTGCGCAGAGCCGTTCCGGCGAGAGATCCTTTGATGCCCATGTTCGCAAGAACCGCGATCGCCGCACTGGTTTCCCGAATCGACTCTCCGGCGGCCGCCGCCTGCGGTCCGCCCATTTTCAACGCCTCAAAGAGGTCAATCAGTGTCTGTGCCGAACTGTTCGCAGTGACCGTGAGAACATCGGCGACGTCACTCATCTGTGACGCTTCAATGCCGAAGATCCGCATGCTGTTCGCGGCGATGTCGCCCGCTTCCGCAAGTTCCGTTCCCGTTGACCGGGCAAGATTCAGCACCGCATCGATGGATGCCTGGATTTCCGTCGGGGAGAAACCCATTCGTCCCAGCGAAACCATCGCATCCGCGGCCTGCTGCGCGGTATAGGAGGTGTCACGTCCGAGACGCTGCGCGGTCTTGGTCAATGCCTTGAAATCGGCGTCGGTCGCCTGGGTAACCGCCTGCACAAGACGCATGCTGTCATCGAATCCGGCGAATGACCGGGCCGCCATCACCAACGGTGCGGCCATTGCGCCCGAGAGCATCAGGAGATCTTTCCCGACATTCGTACAGGTTCTTCCAAAGTTTTGCAGCTGAGCCTGGGCGCTCGTCAGATTCCGCTGAAGTTTGCTGGTCTCGGCGGTTACCTCGACATATGCCCGGCCTGCTCGGATATTGCTCGATAGGGACATTTTTTCAGCCTTTTTTGGTTTTACCACTTGAAAAAAAAGTGATAAAAAGTTATATTTAATTATAAACGCAGGAGTCCATATGCCGTGGATTGTTACTTATAAGCGAAAACAGGAACGAAGTTTGCAAAAACTTCCCCGTGAAGTTCAAGCACTGTTTCAAGCTCTGGTAAAAGATCTTGAAACAACTGGACCGGAACAGCCCACATGGCGGAACTATTCCAAGCTCGGCGGCAATAAATATCATTGCCATCTGAACTACAGTTACGTCGCATGCTGGATCAACAACAATGGAACTTTAACCATCGAGGTGTACTATGTTGGCAGTCGTGAAAACGCCCCATACTGAAATTTCCATTCACGGAGATGGAAGCGCCAGAATTTTGGAGTATCTCAAGCAACAGTTCCAGATTGAAGTCCTCGCTGCGGACGATGATGAGACGCTTGTTAATATCCGTGACAGTGAATATTGGAAAACAGAGGTTACTCCGGGAACTCTTCTTACGGGATTTCGTCTGAAGCATGGTTTGACTCAAAACGAGCTGGCGGAAAAATCCGGTGTTTCGCAGGTAATGATCAGTGATTATGAAACGGGGAAAAGAAAACTTTCTCAAAAGGCCGCATTGAAATTTGCCGCCGCATTGAATGAGGCTCCGGAAAAGTTCTTTCCCTAACTCATTTTGTAATCACTTTTTGACAAAGACGTCCCGCAGAACGGAAAGCGGCGCTTTCAGGAAGGCCTTTTCTTTCACGGTATACGGGTTGAAATCTTCCGCTTTTACCGCCTTGTTCTTCTTCGGATCGCGCATCAGGTTGACGATGAGCGCCATCAGGCTTGCAGTCTGCTCCCATTCAAAGCGCCCCCGCGCATCCGCGAGGGCGGCGAGTTCCCGAAGCGTCAGGGGGTCGGGATTGACTCCGGCGATTCCGGCGAGACGGAGGATGAGATCGTCAATTGATTGAGGGCCTGATCGATTTTTTCGTCGAATGCCGGATCCTCGAGAAGTTCCGTCAGCGCCTGCTTGCTTCGCGCCTCGAAGCGGCGGCTCGCGTCGAGGATCTTCCGCAACACCTTTCGCTTCGCCTCGGGGAAAAAATCAATGATCTCGTCCAGCAGTGCCGTCGCGGCCAGCTCAATGGCGTCGCCTGCCATGGCGCGGCCGAATTCCTCGTCGGTAATTCCCTTGGTGTCCGCCTCGGGCTTGCAGACCGCAAAAAGCACATCGACCAGAAGAACGGGATCGGCCGCAAGACGCTCCAGCAGTCCGACGTTCGGCGTTTTCCCGCTCTCCATGGTGATGATATTTGCCAGATCCACACCGCAGAGGGCGCGTACCCGTTTGATCGTGCCGACCGTGACCGAGAGCGTCCAGGTTCGGCCGGTATTGTCCGTGAAAGTTTTCATGTGTCAGTTGCTCCTTGGATGATTGATTGCCTGCATACGGGGAAACGGATGCTCTTATCCGCCGACACCGCCACCGCTCGTCCACTGCGGCGCACGTTCCGAGGCCGTGGGTTTGGCGGTGACGCTCACAGAAAGCGCCTCCTCCAGAGGCTGTTCAATCGAAAAACCGGTGATGGAGAAGTCCGCGTCAAGACCGGTTCCGTTGCCGTCCGTGACAAACAACGCCATCGGCGTGTTGTTGAAGTAGGCGTCGGCAAAGGCGTTGTAGTCCTCATCCTCCGTGTCATAGAGAATGTTGAACTCAAGCGACGCCTCTTTCAAAGTCGCGACCGACGCCCGCCACCCCTTCGTGGCCCGCGTCGTGACATCAGCCTCGCCTGACTCAAGATTCAAAGTCAAATCCTTGACGTTTTTGACCTCGGTCGAGCCGGTCGAACCGGCGGGGCCGCGCATCAGAATTGCATCAAGGCCCAGTACAATAGCCATAAAAAATCTCCTTGTTATTTTTTGACAGAATTTTCCCAGAGTGCCGGGAGTTTCGGAAGCGTCTTTTCCAGAGTCGGACCCATGAGCGGCCGTCTGGGATAGCGCCGTTTGCGGTAAATTCCGCCGAATTCATGCGCAGTCATCGCTGTTCCGATGAAGGACTCCGCCGGTCCGATTACAACGGACTGGCGCTGTTTTTCCACACCGAACAGCAGAGAATGTTTCAGTAGTCCGCGCCGGGTGTTCGGCGGTGTGCCGGGCATGGAGGCCTTCTGACTCTGTGAGACCCGGTTGCGGGCGGATTTCCGGATGTAAGCTCCCGCGCGCCGCAGTGCTGTTATATTGCCGCCTTGAACGGCAAGCAGGATCCGCCTGTCGTCAAATTCAATTCGGCATTTCACGATTTCAACACTTTGAATACGAGTTCAATGACGCTGGTGAACTGCCCCCGCTCACGCAAATGCTCCGGGCTGTAGATGGGGTTGTAGATGACCGAAACACAGGTCCCTCCGGCAAGTTTCCGGTTCAGGAAGCCGAGTCCGAGTTTTTCCGCAAAGCGCAGCATTCCATCAAGCTCATCTTCCGTGCATCTTTTCAATATGCCGATCTGCACTTTCGGCAGTTCTTCATGTGCCGCGCGGGAAAGTGTCTTATACTGTGTTCCGGCCGGAACGACAACGATCCGCAGATCATCCAGATCACGCAATTCAAACTCCGGGAAATAAAGCAGCTCGGCTTTATATTCCCTGAGTTCCTCCGCGACCGCGCGCGCCAGGGTCAGAATGTCGCTCACTCTTCACCTCCGTATGAATTCCATGATGATATTGCCAACCGCCGCGAGAAGCGCGATCAGCGCCGCCGCCAGCGATGAGAGCATCGTTTTCTGCAGATCCGCCGCAGGTTTGCACGGCGGATAGTGATGCTGTCCTTCGGAGAAATGCATACTCAGCATTCCCCGCAGTTCCGCGATATCCAGCCGCGCCTGATTGAGTTCATGCCACAAGTCGCGATGATCCGGGGTATCAGGCATCATGCACCTCCGATTTCCTTTGTGTGAATTCTCCGCAGGATCCGCCCGGTTCCGGACCAGCGCCAGACTGCCTCGCCGTTCGGCGCAAGAACTTCATAGCGGAGTCCGGCATGGAGAATCACATCTCCGCGCTCCGGATCATCCGGCAGATCCTCCGCCGCGATCAGAAAATCGCGCGTCTCCGTCCGGATGGTCACGCCGTATTCATTTTCCGCACGGAACAGCGTCCGTCCCAGCGTCGCCGGGATGTTCAACGTTTCGCCATCCCGGCGCTGGTAGACAATCGGAACGGAGAGCTCCCGGATCCGCTGGGATTCCAGCCATTCGGCTGCGTTCTCCAGCAGTCCCATTATTCACTGGCGATGATGCCGACCGCGCGGAGTGCGGCAAGAATCGTGTTGGTCTTTTTCGTCAGCGAGGCAATCGCGTGTTTGCAGTCACACCCGCTTTCACAGGCGAGAACGGGAATCGTGTCGGACGGAGTTCCGCCCGAATTGTCGGTCAGATCCGTGATCGGATCGCCCGCGGCAAAGGTCGTCGCAAGGCTGTACGGGGCGTTGAGAAGCACTCGAACCGTATCGTCGGCCGCCTCCGCAGCCGCAATGGCCTTGCCGAGGTAGTGGTTCGATCCGCTGACCGTGGTCGCCTTCTTCGCTCCCGCGTCCCAGTAGACCGTTGAGCCGGAAGGAATCGCGCCCTCCGCTTTCACAACATCGAACACCCCGACCACTGCAAGACTGCCGAGGGTATTGGCTTCGATATCGAGCCGGGCGATCCCGATCAGATCCGCGATGATGACCACATCTCCTGCGGCAACCGCCTCCGCCGGACGGTAATCAA
The DNA here is from genome assembly GCA_905211485.1 of uncultured Lentisphaeria bacterium. Taxonomy (GTDB): domain Bacteria; phylum Verrucomicrobiota; class Lentisphaeria; order Victivallales; family UBA1829; genus CAJMAW01. Next base: position 5,479 of record CAJMAW010000147.1, read on the forward strand.
TGGCGTCACCCTTCTGAACATAGCGTGCAAGCATTGTAAAAAATCTCCTTGAATTGAGTTTGAAAGTGAGAGGCGGATACAAAATCCGCCCCGCTTGTGCTTTGACTGCTTACGCGGCCCCGTTGGCTTTGACCATGCCGCGGTGATCCTGCTCGCGAACGCCAAGATCGAAATACACACGGAACCAGAGACCGAGGGTGTTGAAGTCCGTTTCGCCGCGCTCGACGGTCGGCGTGCGCTTCCCTTTCAGGAAGCCGATCTCCCAGGTATCGACCGTTTTCGGGTCGCCGAAGAGATACCACCCGGTCTGGCTGGATCCCTCGTAGGCGCTGTTGCCGAGATACGGCGAACTGATCACCTGAAGATTTTCATCGGAAAGCACATTCAGCGCCGGACGAACCGCGTTGTCCGTGCCGCTCATGATGAGGGTCGCCCCCTGCGTCAGTTCGATCGCGAGATGCTTGAGCGCAGTCGGAACCAGCAGATATTTCGGTTCCACCGAGATCGGCTGACCGTCGGCATCCACCTGATCCAGGAAGAGCTGGATCGCCTTCTTGAGCGAATCGGAACTCAGCGCCGAACTTGCGCCGGAGAGCAGGTTTTTGTGATTCGTGCTGAACAGCGCCTTGCCGTCCGCCTGCGCCGGATTCGAGAGAAGCCGGCTGAAAAACAGCTGATCGATCAGTCGCGCCGCCCGGTTGCCCATTGCCGTCGGCACTTTCATAAACGAGCTCAAATCATCGTTGATGATCATTTTGCGCGTCAGGCAGAACTTTTTCCCGTAGGTGTCAAGCTGGTTTTTCGCGCTCTCTTCGATCAGTCCGCCGTCCTTGATCTCGCCGTCGGCGGCAATCGGAAGCAGATCGCCCACATCCGTCAGGCGGAAACGGTCGTTCTCCTTGAAGTCGTTGAGGTCGCCCGTGGAACACAGCTTCATGGCGATGATCGGCTGGGCCTCGTAGCTCTGCAGGAGTTTCTTGTTCGCCACGTTGCTCAGGATCCCCGGAAGCGAAACACTCGAGAACGCCGCACGGATCGTTTCATTGTCGAAGCCGCGGCTGTAAGGAATGCCGTCGAGTTTCATACATTCGATCAGGAGCTGCTTCAGCGGCATGTCCATTTCGGCCATCCCCGCTTCCACCGTTCGGGCCCCATAGGATTTCTCCAGCTGGTCGGCGCTCACTCCGACCCGGAGACACATTGCCGCTTCGATGGTCTTGCGCAACTCTCCGCCTTCCGGGGCGGTCTTCACGCTGATATTGACATTGGCGGCGGGACGTTCGGCACGGATCGTTTCGAGCACCTTCTTCGTCACCACTTCCGGCGTCCAGCCTCCGGCAATCGCCTCCCGTTCAATTTCCGGGAATTCACCGTCGCAGATCGCCTGAATCGCACTGATGCGTTCACGCTCGGCTTTGACGGCGTGATCCTGACGGACGACCTGGCGATGGACGCCGTGCAGCAATACGCCGAAAAC
>CAJMAW010000148.1 GCA_905211485.1 uncultured Lentisphaeria bacterium
TAGAAACAAACGAGATTTCTGTCAAAAAAAGCATTGATAGAGGTTCCCTTTATTTTTTGTCCCGTGATTGGATTCTGATGACGGAAAACGTCCGCGGACCCGCAGGGAAGGGGGGGGATGGGCGACGGAGTTGCCGGATGAAAAGGCCGTCCGGGGAGGAAAAATCAGAGGGATGAGAAAAATCAGATAGATGGATGAGAAGGATAAAAGAAGGATAAATGAATCTGAGGAGGGAATGAAAAAATAAAAATTTCAGATCTCTCTCTGGAAATTACAGTTTTTTCTCTCTTTACACAGGATTTTCAGAATCATTCCGGAATTTATGCTGAAAAAAGCCGCCCCTGGACTTGACATCCATTCCTTCCCGTGATACATATTCCATCAGCGAATGAATGAGATCCGGTTTTTCTTATGACTTTGTTTTCGCCGGGACTCTCTCTCTGCCTTTGTTTTTTTTGCAGCTCTGATTTTTCATTACTGCTCTGAAATCAGATCTGAAACGCCAGGATCCAATCAATCCCGAATGCCGGTTGTCTCCGGCAGAAAGAAGTTTTTCTTTATGATGTTGAAATGGAACTCATCGCATTTTTCTCCGCTGCTGAGTATTGTTGCCGCCCTGAGTCTACTGATTCCTTTTCCCGCGGAGGCTCAGAAGACGCAGAAGATGCCAGAGGTGAATCCGCTGGAGGTGCCGTATGTTTCGACATATTACATCGAATCTCTTCTGACTCCGCGCGACGAGGCTGTAATCCGTTTTTACGTTTCAGACTGGAATCAGAGCGAATACCGTCTCGGAGACGATTCCTTCCGTTTTGAGGTGACACTGGAATACGGACTTTCTCCGAAAAATACCCGGCGCATAGTGAAGAAGAATCTGAAGGCCGGCGATCACAGCATTTCTCTCGGCAAACTGAGGCCTGGAGAATATACCGTATCGCTTCAGGCCGTCGATTCATTCGGCAGAGCTTCGAATGTGCTGTATAACGAGTTTCTTGTGCGTGATGCTGCAAAAACGGCCATTTCCCCGCGTGAGACCTATCGGATGACCGAGGCGGACCTCAAGCAATACAATATTTCAAATCAAGGTGATTACGGGAAGATTGAACTGGTGGATCTGAAGCAGGAAGCGGGCATATCGGCCTCGGAACTGGCGGCGTCTCCGGGAATTTCCATCCGGGATATTCTGTCTGAGAAATCCCAGGGGGCGAAGGTTCCCCCCGGGAAGTACACTGTTTTTGCCATTGCCGAGAACGGGATTCCCCTCAACGGGAACTGGAAGAACCGCCAGATTCTCTACGGGAAGGGATATGACCGGGGAAAAATCGAACAGGAAGCGGCCGCCACTCTGGAGGGAATCAACCGGATGCTGGAAGACTGTGCGAAGAAAGGATTCCGCAAACTCGTCATGCTTCCCGGGACTTACCGGATATCGCATACGGGCCCGATCCGGATCCCGGACCGCTTCACACTGGATCTGAACGGAGCGGTCGTCAAACTTCATGAGTTCACCGGTTGCAGCGCCGTGATGATTCAGATCCGGGACTGTTTCGATTCCCATGTGATGAACGGGACCGTGGAAGGCGATTACTTTGAACATGATTATGAAAATTCCGAAAAGAATTCCGAATGGGTCTGCGGGATTGACATCTGCGGCAGCAGCAAATATTCCAGTTTTGAAAACATGGAAATCCGATATATCACAGGTTATGCCGTGATGAACGGATTCAAGGACAGTTTCGCCCAGCCGCTTTCCGCAGGCGCCTTTGTTTCCGGCGGAATCGACCGCCGGACCGGCGCGCCCGTCAGCAACGAAAAACTCTGCAGCAGCAGCGGATTTCTTGACATCACCCGTTTCATCCCGCATAAATATCTGGCGGTTTCGCTCTATCTCGGGTATCAGGGGATGGCGGCGGACTCCTGGAACTACACGGCATATTTTTATGACAAGAACAAAAAATTTCTGGATGCCGTGGAGGCTTTTCAGTACCGGATTGTAAGGATCCCGGAAAAGGCCGCATTTATGAAAGTGAGCATGGTCTCCTCCGATCCTGAAAAGTTGAAGAATCTGACTGTCAACTGCTTCCGTCTGCCTTGGAACTGCACATTCCGGAATCTGAAAATCATTCTTGCACGCTGTGTCGGGATGGCCCAGTCCGCGATGAGGAACTTCCTGGTGGAAGGCTGCGAAATCACCCGCAGCGGCGAATCCGGAGCCTTCTGCGCCTATGACGCGGAAGACGGATGGGACATGATGCAGGACCTGACTTTCCGGAAAAACAAGTTCTATGACAATTTCCGGAATGACTTCCTCACCTGCGCCGGCCATAATTTCGTTGTCGAGGAAAATGAAGGCAACATTTATCTCTGGGACAGAACCAAGGGGTATGTCATCCGCAACAACCGTTTCATCAACGGCGTCTTCGGTTCCTCGCACCGGAATCGCTCGCTGCTCTGCCGGATTGAAAACAACACCTTCAGCGGGAACGTGCGTCTCGGGGACGACAACAAGACGGATGACTGGACCATTGTCATGCGGAACTGGGAGGCCTCTTCCGTCACCTGCCGAAGCGGAGGCGTGCTCGCGGATGCCGATATCAAAGACCAGAAATTCCTGACAATAAATACCTTGAACTGCAATCTGGAAAATGTGGAAGTCAATCTCGGTGGCTCCAGCTTCCTCCGTTCAAAGCTGAAGAATGTGCAGGGGCATTCCAACGGGGATGTGAAGATCCTGAACTGCGAAGTGAAAAACCTTTCTTCCAGCTGCTTCCAGCCCGGCCTGATCGAAATCCGGAATTCCAAGCTGACGGATGTCCAGTTCTCCTATGCCTACTGGACAAAGCCCGGCCGTTTCCTCCTGGAAAACTGCATCGTGAAAAATCCGGACAAATCCTTCCTTCGCACTCCCGCTTATTCCGTGGACAATTTCCAGTTCACCCGGAATCTTTTCGAGACCGGGTCCGCTCCAGTGGTCGACATCTATGATCTGCGCCCGCAGGATACCGACGGACTCAAAGGCAGTATCTCTTTCCAGCGCAACCTGGTGAAATCCGCTTCAGCTCTGATCGGTTATGATGGCTCGGAAAGCAGCAAGGAACTTCGGTTTTTCATTGATTCTTCAAACCGGATGCCGAAAACGTTTGTCCCGGTTCAGCAGATCGGCCTTCCTGCCAAATGGCTTGTGAATCCGCCTGAAGAGAAGAAAGGCAGTTCCGCCTCTGCCGAAAAAAGCGGGAATTAAACAAAAACAAAAAAACTGGAAACGCTTGGAGAGAGACGGAGGAAAAATCGTCTCCTCCTTTTTCATTCCTTTCTCATTCATTCCGGATTGCGCCGGACAGGCGGTCTTCCCTCCTCTCCGGTGGAAAATCGCGCTGGGAGAGAAAAGACGGAAAATAACGGAATCAGCCGCAAGTCCCTGGAGAAGAACCGGGAGCCCCGGTCGGTCCATTCGCTGCCATTCCATCTCCCCGTTCCCCTTCCGCAGAGCTCCGGACTTCTCTTCCCGGACTCTTCTCTTTCTAAAGCGTTTTTCCCCTGATCTGAACCTTTGTCATGGGCTCTTTTCAGGAGTCCTTTTCTGCAAACAGCTCTTTTCAGGGGGGGAAAAATCCGGCACTGCTGTGTTTTTTTTTTCTGATGTTCGATTTTTGTGATGAATTGGTTATTATTTTGCAAAACGGTGCATTTCACCTATTGAATCATTCCTTTTCAGTGATATTGTATCCGGACAGGAAAAAAGAGGCTTCCGTCAACGTACCGGATAACAAAGGAGGGCACATTTCATGAGAGCTTCAGTCCTAGCAATGATTCTTGCCGGAGGGGAGGGGACCAGACTTGCGCCGTTGACGAATCAGCGGGCGAAGCCGTCTGTCCCGTTTGGGGGGAAATACCGGATTATCGACTTTGTTCTGAGCAACTTCGTGAACAGCGGAATTGACAGTATCTTTGTTCTGACACAGTTTAAATCCCAGAGTCTGATGGAACACATCATCAACGGCTGGAATATCTCCAGCACACAGGTCCGGGGCCGCTTCATCATTCCCGTGCCTGCCCAGATGCAGACCACTGACCGCACCTGGTACCGCGGGACGGCGGACGCCATTTACCAGAACGCCCACCTGATTGAGGATTTCAACCCTGATCTTGTGGCGGTGTTCGGAGGGGATCACATCTACAGGATGGATGTCAGCCAGATGGTTGATTTCCATGTGTCGAAGAATGCGATTGCGACGGTTGCCGCCATTCCCGTCCCGACTGAGGATGCCAGACAGTTCGGAATAATTCAGGTGGATGAGGACTGGCGGATTGTCGGTTTCCAGGAAAAGCCGGAGGATCCCACACCCCTGCCCAACGACAAAAACATGTGCCTTGCTTCGATGGGCAATTACATTTTCGGAGCCGGTGACATCCTCCAGCTTCTGAAAAGCGACTATGCCGCCAAGACCAGCAGCCATGATTTCGGGAAGGATATCATTCCCTCTCTTGTAGAGACCCGCCGTCTTTACGCTTACAACTTCTATACCAACAAGATCCCCGGGCAGGACGTGACGGTCAAGCCCTATTGGCGCGATGTCGGGACCCTGAAGGCTTACTTTGAAGCCAATATGGACCTGCGTGCAACCAATCCCCAGCTTGATCTTTACAACCCGAAATGGCCGATCTACAATTACCATTTCAGTCTTCCTCCCGCAAAATTTGTGCATAATGAAGAGGTGGACCGTCATGGACTGCCCCGCATTGGAAAGGCCATCAACTCCATTGTCTGCGACGGCTGCATTGTATCCGGCAGCACTGTGACCAATTCCATTCTCTTCAACTCCGTCTTCGTCCACAGTTATGCAACAGTGCACAACAGCATCCTTCTGAACGACGTGGATATCGGAGAACACTGCCGCATCCGCAACGCCATCATCGACAAGCACAATATGATCCCCCGCGGCACCATCATCGGTTATGATCGTGAAGAAGATGCAAAACGCTATTATGTCGTGGATCTGGATCCCATTGAAGGCGAGCCCGCCTGGCTTACCGTGATCCCGAAGGACCGTCATTACCTGAATCTCGATCTCCCGAAAAGTCTGGAAACCCATGAGGCCGTCACTCCGCAGCAGCCGTAACGGAATGTTGTGCTGAAGCCTGGCATTTGGGAAATCCGCTTCCGGAACGCCTCAGAAAAATGGGGGATCGGGGGGATCGGGCGGAAAAATTGGAAAATTTGAAAAAGGGCAGTGCACAGCGAGGGGAAGGGGGAAAAAAAGTGCTTCTCCCCGCTGAGAAGGTTCATCTTCCTATCTGCCTTTTTTCATTTTCCGGCTTTTTCCCTTTTCCCCTGATATCCGGTTTCCGGATGCTCCTCATTTTCCACTGAAGGAACTCTGAAAGGAAAAGAAAGGGGGAAAAAATAAGTTTTCCCTTCCGGAAGGAGATTCCCCTGCGGAGGAGAGAGAGGAGCCTCCGGGGGCGGGAGGATATGGAGTCGGGGGGGAAAAAAAAGATGACTGCAGAGATGGAGAGCCGAAGGCGGTGTCTCTTTATTCTTTCTCTCACTCAGCACTCAGCCGGAATGTCGTGAGATGCCAGAGGGGAGGAGCGCATGGGCAGGGATCTAAGCGGGGATCTAAGTCCGGATCCCCTCTGTTTGCGGGAATATTTTTTGGGGGGAGAAGAATCCCCGGAAACGGGAGTCCGCTTTGAACAGATGTAAATTGACGAAGGCAGGGATGGAACGAATTTGGATGTATTGTATTGGCAATCATTGATTCAGGGAATTGTTCAGGGGCTGACCGAGTTTCTTCCGGTCAGCAGTACGGGACATCTGATTATAGCGGACCGCCTGATGGAGTTGTGTTCTGCATACCGTGCGGGCGGTGGATTCAAGAAAATGTTCGACGTGGTTGTTCAGCTGGGCTCGATTGTTGCCGTTGTGCTGTATTTTCACCGGAAGCTGATTCCCGCGGCGGCGTTTTATGACAGGGAAGCATTCCGCGGCACGTTTTCCATCTGGCTGAAAACCCTTGCCGGCGTTCTTCCTGCGATTCTGGTCGGAGCACTTTTCGGGAGCCGTATTCAGGATTTTCTCTACACTCCGCTGACGGTTGCCCTGGCGCTGATCATAGGGGGTGTGATCCTCATTGCAGTGGACTCGACCGAAGGGGCAGTAGTTGCTGAGAGGAAGGAGACCGGAGAAGAGGAGACGACGAGCGGAGAGGAAAAGACGAGCGGAGAGGAAAAAATGATTGAAGCGCAGGCGCTGAGGAGAGGAGAGAAAGAAAGCCTTGGCCGTGTGAAGGAGATCTCTTCGCTGAGTTACCGCAAGGCATTCGGGATTGGAGTGATTCAGTGTCTGGCGATGATTCCGGGGACGTCGCGCTCCGCGTCCACGATCATTGGGGGGATGTGCCTGGGGTGTTCCCGGCCGCTGGCGGCGGAATACTCTTTTTTTCTTGCGGTGCCGACGATGGTTGCGGCATCGGGATACAGTCTCCTGAAACATGGTGCATTGATGTCGCGGGAAGAATGGATTGCGCTTGGGATCGGTTTTCTTGCGGCGTTTTTTGTGGCATGGGGAGTGATAGCGGCGTTTATGATGTATATCCGGACGCATGATTTCAAGCCCTTCGGCTACTACCGGATTCTTCTTGGGACGGTGATTCTGGCACTTCTGTATTTCAAAGTGCTGTAATTGCCCCCGTGCCGCATTCGGACTGATTCCTTCCCGCGGGACTTCGCCGGGAGATGCGACTCAGCGAAAAGCCCTGTTTTTTCTGGAAAATGACTGGAAACGGAAGGGAAAAGAGAGTATCTTACCCGAAAAGCGCAAGCGCAGAGCAGGAAGGAAGAATCGGAACCCTATGGATAAAAATAAACTTCTGAAAACCAATGAAGCTGCGAAATATCTGGGTGTCTCCCGCTCCAGTCTGACGAACT
>CAJMAW010000149.1 GCA_905211485.1 uncultured Lentisphaeria bacterium
AAAAACTCTGCGGGCCGCAAAACAAGAGAAAGGGAGCGCTGACGCCATGAGAAAAAAAGAAAAAGGAGATCATCGCGGAGAACGGTCTGGGAAAAAACGGAAAGGAAGCCGCCGCAGCCGCTCCTCCCTCTCCCTTCCTCCAGTGAAGGGAATTTTTTCCGCGAATCCCGCAGGATTCGGTTTTGTGAAGCGGGAGACTCCGGGTGAGGCCGATTTGTTCATTCCGCCGAAATATACTTCCGGAGCGCTCGACGGGGATCTGGTCGAGGCTCGGATCATCGAAGAACCCGAACGCGGCCCCGTGGGGAAAATCCTTTCGATTCTGGAACGGCGGCGGAATTTCGTGGTGGCAGAACTGAATTCCTCTCACAGCGCGAGGCCGTTGGACAGAAAACTGCCGGAGGAAATCAAAGTCAACTCTCTTCCCCGCGGCATGCGCAGAGGCCAGTGGGTCCGCCTGCGCCTCCTGAACGGAGGTTCCAGACATACGGAATCCCTCCGCGGGACTTTTGAAGAAACGATCGGTCCTGCGGGAACGGTCGAAGGCGATCTGCAGGCCATTGCCGAAGAATATGATCTCCCGGATCCCTACACTCCGGAACAGGAACGTGCGGCATCCCGTCTGACTCCGGCTGAAAGAGTCGCCCGGGAGGATTGCACGGGCCTTTTCACCGTAACCATTGACCCTGTCGACGCAAAGGATTTCGACGATGCCATCTCCATCATGCCAGCGGAAAAAAAGACGGAACTCCGGCTCGGCATCCATATTGCGGATGTCGCCGCCTGGGTCCGCCCCGGATCCGTGTTTGACCGCGAGGCCGCGAAACGTTCTTTTTCCTCCTATATTCCCGGAAGGTTCTCTCCGATGCTTCCGAAATCCCTGACCGGGAAACTCAGTCTGCGCGAGGGGGCGGATTCACTCGCTCATTCCGTTCTGTTCACGGTACGGAAATCGGATGGAAAGCTGACTTCCTGCCGGAGAGTCCATTCCCGGATCCGCGTGGACAAGCGCCTGGATTTTGCCTCCGTGCAGAAGTTCATCGACGATCCCGCGTCGGCTCCCCCGGACTGGTCCGGAGAACTGAAGGAAAAACTTGCCCTCCTTCTTGCACTCGTCCGGAAAATGCGCGCGCGCAGAAAGAAGGAGGAGGCCTTTTTGAATATTGATACCGCCGAAGTGCGCGTCCTTTGCGATGAGGAAAGCAAGCAGGTGACCGGAATCGAACGGAAAATTCAGGGCGAGGCCGACCTCATCGTTGAAGAATGTATGCTCGCCGCGAACAGCGCCGTCGCCGCGGAAATCATCGAACGCGGCATCCCAGGCCTTTTCCGGGTTCATGACGAGCCTTCGCCGGAAAAAATGGATGAGTTCTCCTGTTTTGTGGATTCAGTCTTCCACATGAGCACCGGGGATCTGCTCACTTCCAGAGCCGCCTGCACGCATTTTCTGGAATCCCTGCCGGAGGATCACCGGAAACCTGTGATTCTTTCCCATTTTCTCCGTTCTCTCCCGCGGGCCGTTTACAGTACGGAGCCCTCGCTGCATTACGGACTCGGAAAATACCGTTATTCCCATTTCACGAGCCCGATCCGCAGGTATCCGGACCTGCTTCTGCATCAGCAGCTCTTTGCTGCGGATGCGGGAATGAGACTGCGTGCGCTCAAAACCCTCTCCGCATTCGCATCAGAATGTTCCGCAAAGGAGGAGAACAGCGACAATGCCTATTTCGCGGCCAATGACCGCCTCAAGATTCATTATCTCGTCCGGAACGGCGCACTGGAAAATTCTGTGATGTATGAAGCTGTCATCAGCAAAGTTTCCTCGTCCGGGCTGCTCTGCGACATTGCGGATCTCGGCTTGTACGGATTTGTCCCGGCGTCGAAGATCCGCGGGGGCGGGGTGCTCCGGAGCGGAAGGCGTGAAGACCGCCACCGCGTCCGCGCCGCCGGAGGCCATGCCAGATTCAAGGTGGGGGATTTTATTTATCTGATTCTCGATTCCGTGGATCTTGTCCGCGGGACTGCCGTATTCCGTCCAGCGGTCTAAAAAAACAAGACGTGGAAATGAATTTGCTCCGGCAATGAAAAACTTCCTTCAGAAAATCCCTTCTCACAGAGATCAGGGAAAAACACAGACGATCCCGAAAGAAAGGACTCTTCATCCGTCATGAACAGGAAACAGACTGAGTTGAAATGGGAGACACAGGGAAGTGCCGTTGTACTGGAAAACGGCGGAATCATCCGAATGGACGGGGACGGCAGCGCAACTTCGCATGTGATCCTTTCCCAGAAGGCGGCCATGCCGGTCCGGATTTCCTGTGAGAGCCGTTCCCGGGAGGTTTCCGGGAACAATGCCTGGGAGTATTCCGTCCTTGCAAAACTGGAGTTTGCCGACGGTTCCAGCAGCAGAGTCGACTGGTTCCCTTTCAACGACGGCTCCCTTTTCTATCCCGACTACGCCCCCTTTCCGGAAGGCACTCATGATTTCCAGCTCCGCAGTATGCTTCTTGCCTGCGAACGCCCCATCCGGGCGATGGAAATCGAACTTCTTTTTACACAGCATTCCGGCCTTGCCGAATTCAGGAATCTGAAAATAGAAGACTATGTCTCCGGAGAAACACTTCTCTTCGACACCTTCCCAGTGACGGCTCCTCCTCCCGACGGGTTTTCCGTGACCGATCCTGAAATCCAAATCGAAACCTCTTTTTCCGAACTGGAAACCGCCTTGTTCCCCGCCCTCCGCAGACAGGTGAAACTGCGTCTGCGCGAAGGTGATCGCCGCCGCGATCACGCCTTTACCGTATATTATGTGACGGATGCCGACGGCGACTGGTTTCCCTCCATGGATCAGGCTCTTCCCACCTCCGCCGTGAAACGCGATTACTTTCTGACCGCCCCCTGGCATGTCGGCGCCAACGGACTGGCTTCCCGGGTTCCCTTCACAGCCGTCGGGGACGGTCACGCGCTGGGATTTGATCCGGAACATCCCCTTTTCGGTCGAGTCGGCTTCAATTCCTGCTTCAGGAAACTCTTCATCGCATTCGATCTGGCACTGACGGAAGAACGTCCGGAAGCAGAGTTCGCCTTTGCCGATTTTCATTTTGATCCCGGCCTGGGGTTCCGCGGCGCCCTCTCTGCCTATTACGCTCTTTACCCGGACTATTACCGCACCCGGATCCGCAAGCAGGGAAACTGGATGGCCTTTGCTCCGATCAGCGCACTCCCGGATCCGGAGGATTTTCATTTCCGCTTCAAGGAAACCCATCCGGAAAAAAAGGAAACGGACTGGGATGCCGCACACGATATTTTGACCTTCCGTTACACCGAGCCCATGACCGGATGGATGCGCATGCCCGCCGAAGCGGATCATTCCAAAGAGGGGATCCGTGCCTGGAGAGAGCGTCACGCGCCTCCGGAGTCGAGGGAAATCTGGGATCGTGCCGCCATGAGGGATGAAAACGGCCAAGACATCCTCATCGGAATCAACCGTCACTGGTGTCACGGTGCGGTCTGGAGCATCAATTCCATGCCCGGACTCGGCGACTTTGAAGCCAAGCTCGGAAAGAATCCCGGCGAATACAACGAATACATTGATTCCGCCGAAGGATATGTGACGGCCGATATTTCCCACAGAAGAGATCATTTTTCAAAAACGCGTCTTCCCCTTTCCTTTGCCTCCGATTCGCGTCTTCCGGGGATCTGGAAGGGAAGCATTGCCTTCGAGTATGCCCGGGCATTGCGGGAGATTCTTCTGCCTGAAGGAAAATATCTGATGGCCAACGGAACACCGGGAGTGATGTGGTTCCTGCCGCCTCTCCTGGACGTCGCGGGAACGGAGACGGACTGGAATCCCGGAGGCGTCTGGACTCCCATGACAGCAGAGGATTTCCGTTACCGCAGAAGCGCCTGCTCCGCCAAACCCTATTGTCTTCTCATGAATACGGATTTCACGCGCTTTTCAGCGGAAATGGTGGAAAAATATATGAAACGCTGTCTCGCCTTCGGCTTTTTCCCGAGTTTCTTCAGCGCCGACGCGGCGACGGGGCATTATTTCAAAAATCCCGCTCTGTATGAACGGGACCGTGCCTGTTTCAAGCGTTATCTTCCGTTCATCCGTCTCGTGGCGGAGGCCGGCTGGGAACCCCTCACAGAGGCGGAGACAGAGGACAGCGCGTTCCTCGCGGAGCGTTTCGGAAAGGAATATCTGACTCTCTTGAACGATTCCGCGGAAGTCCGGAAGTGTTCCGTCCGTTTCGCAAGGCACGTTTCCTCCGTACGCGATCTCCTTTCCGGATCGGTTTTCCCTGTGAAGAACTCGTCTGAAATCACCCTGTCCCTGAATCCGGAGGATGTGGCGCTCCTTCAATTCAAGATCCTTGAAGATGCTTCTGCGTGAGCGGGAAGAAGGGAAAGTTCAGTCAATCTCTTTTTTTTCCCCCTCTCTTTTCATTTGCTCCGTCCGCAGCATTTTCAATGAAGATCGTTAAAAAAAACAAAAGAGAAGCGGGAAAAACGGGGAGTGCAAAGAAGAAAGGGAAAAGGGGGGAAAAAAAGAGGGGGAAGACTAGACTTCAGGAGGAAAGGGAAAGAAGAGACGCCAGGTCTTCAGCTCCGACGCCTGCAATGTAGGATTCCAGCGGGATTGTTTTCAGCACTTCCAGAAGTACCTCTTTTCTGGGGGGAAGTCCTTCCAAAGCCTTGCAGAGTCCGTCCAGCGGCAGGGTTGTGAAGAAGTCGCCGGAAAAACGGAGATCCCGGATTCTGTTTTCCGCGATGTTCATGGAAACCTTGACGCTTCCGCCGGGGAAACGGCCCGAATTTTCAAAATCGTATGCGAGAGGCGTCCCGTAATTCCATTCCCAGGAGCGATACTTCGTTTCCGCCAGAACTTCCGCCTTTTCTTCCAGAGAGAGATGCGGAGGAAGAGGATCTTTCTGCCCGCTCTTTCCGAAACGGCGGAGGAGTCCGGACGTGATCCTTTCGAGGAATTCATCCGTGCTGCAGGGGGAATCCATGAGCTCGCGGATGTTCCCCACTCTGGCACGGACCGAGCGGATGCCCTTGGAACGGATTTTCTCCCGGTCCGGATTCAAAACTTCCGCAAGCACGCCCAGATCCGTATGGAAAAGAAGTGTTCCGTGGAAAAGAGTTCTTCCGCGCAGAATGCTTCTGGCGCATCCGGAAATTTTCAATCCGTCGGCAACGATGTCGTTGCGTCCGGTGAAACGCACTGATTTCAGGCCCTGGTCCCGCAGAAAGGAAAGGATCGGGGCAAGAAGATTTTCAGCGCTTTGCCCTGTTGTCCATTCCGCACTGCGGAGAATGAAACTGAAATTGATGTTTCCCAGATCGTGATAGACCGCTCCTCCGCCGGTGATCCGCCGGACAACAGGCAGTTTCCGTTTTGCCACGCCGGGAGCATGAATTTCCGCGGCCGTATTCTGGTGCCTGCCCACTATGATCGAAGGCGCATTCCGCCAGAGCAGGAAGTGTTCGTCCTCCGAAACGGAAAACAGAAGCTCTTCCAGCGCCAGATTGAAGGCGGGGTCCGTACTCTCGTTGACATGAAATAACATATTTTTTGATAAAATATCACAGAAATATGGTTGAAATCATCAGGTTTTTGACTATACTATAGTTGGATTTTATCAGAAATCAAGGAAAAACGGAGGTTCGCAGCCGGTGAAGGAACGCAGGGAAGCGATTCGGAAGTTTATAGAAGCCAATGGAGAAGTCACCATCGGCCAGCTCACCGGAAAATTTGCGAACTGGTCTGAAATGACGATCCGCCGGGACCTGGATTATCTTGCAAAATCCCGCATCGTGATCCTGACCCGGGGCGGAGCGCGGCTCATGCCTTCCAGTTACGGAGTCAGCGAAGACATTTACAGCGAACGGGAAAAACGCCATTCCGAAGCGAAACAGCGGATCGCGGAAAAAGCCGCCGGACTCGTGGAGCCCGGAACCGGCATTTTCATCGATTCGGGAACAACGGGAATGGCGCTGGCAAGAGCTCTGCCGGATTATCAGATGGTGGTGGTGGCTTCGGGACCGAACATTGCGCTGGAAATTGCACTGAAGAAATCCAGACCGTCGGTGATCCTGCTCGGGGGGGCGATTTCCCGTCACAGCATGGCCGTAATGGATCCGGACATCGGGGGACAGCTGGCAAATCTGAATATCGATACGGCGTTTGTCGCGACTTCCGGCTTTGACGGCAAAGCCGGTTTTTCCGTCGGGAATCAATCGGATGCGCTTTTGAAACGCTCCGTCATCGCCAGGGCCCGCAGAGTGGTGATGATGATGGATTCCTCCAAGGTCGGAGCCATGCTCCCCTTCACTTTCGCCCGGCCCCAGGATGTCGATATCCTGATCACTGATGATGAGATGCCGGAAAATGTCAAACGCGAACTGGGCAATTCCTTCACGGTTTTGTAAATTCACCCCCCTGCAGTTTTTCCCCGTTTTCAAAGAGTGGAGGGGGAGAGGGAGAAGGGGAGGAGAAAGAGGGGGGAAAAAAGGCGGGGCTGGGGGAGGAAAAAAAATTTTTTCTGGGAAGAAATCGGCAATAGAGTCATCAAGAGATACAGGAAAGAAGAATCCGGTCCGGACTGCTGTTGCGCCTTCCGGAAGCAAAAGTGGAAGCAGGAACAAGCTTTTTTGAATATAAACATAAAGGAAAAATAAAAAGGAAGACAAGATGGCTGAACTGGTTCTCATGCCTCAGATGGGAGTCTCCGAAGAAAGTGCGCTTCTTGCGGCGTGGCTCGTTTCGGAAGGAGATACGATTCAAAAGGAACAGGCGCTCTTTTCTCTGGAAACAGGGAAATCAAGTTTTGAGGAACTCTCGAAACACGAAGGGGTGCTTCTGAAGATACTGGTGCCGGCGGGGGAGGAAGTCGCCGTCGGGGCCCCC
>CAJMAW010000150.1 GCA_905211485.1 uncultured Lentisphaeria bacterium
CCACCGTATTCGCATCCGAGGGCCGGAGACGCCTCGCCTTCATCAGCGGAGCCAGCGCCCTGTCATACTTCCCCTTTTCATAAAGCATTCTCCCCAGCGTATACTGCGCAATAAAATCATCCGGCGCGATCCGCACGGCCGCGGCGGCCTGATCGAGAGCCTGATCCTGATCCAACGTCTTTTCCAGAGCCAGCGCGTGAAAAATCAATGCCGCCGCATCGGAGGGATCCTGATCCACTGCGGCTTCCGTCAGTTTCAGCGCATCCTTCCAGTCGGCCTCTTTCGCCCGTTCAAGCGCCCGGGCCAGAAGAACCGCATTCTCCTCCTTCGGGGAACCGCAGCCGGCACTGCAGAACAGCAGCAAAGCCAGTGCAGGAATGCAAAAAACTGAACACAAAATATTCCAAATATTCCACTGTTTCACTTGAACCTCTCCGGCTGAAAAAATCACAGGGGGCGCGGCCGTCTTGTCTTGTATTTATTTCTCAAGAGATATTTCTCACGGGAGGGGGGGAGGAACCGGCCGGGACCCGCATTTTCTGCCCCGCATCTTCTGCTGGACTTCATTCCTTCTTCCTTCCTTCGAGCAATGTATACCGGGAAACAATTTTTTCCAGTCTTCCCTTCTGATTCTGCGGGAATATTTTTCAGATCCCCGGGCAGGAGGAGGGGTTGTATTTTCACGTTTCCGGATGTAACTTCCCGCATACGGCAAAACGACAGAACAACTTGCAGAGACAGGAAGGAGAACGCCGACATTATGCTGGAACATCTCTCTATCTTCATTGAAAACAAACCCGGGAAACTCAACCGCATCGTGGAAATTCTGGGCGGGGCCGGGATCAACATCCGCGCATACTCGATTGCCGGAGCAGGCGCCTTCGGCGTGCTGAAAATCCTCGTGGACAATCCTCAGGAGGCCGCTCAGCTGCTCTTTTCCAAAGGACTGGCGGTGGCAAAAAGACCCATTCTCGTGGTGTCGGTGAAGGATTCCCCGGGGGAGCTTTACCGCCTGCTGAATCTGCTGTCCTCCAGCGGAGTGAACGTCTCCGACTCCTACGGATTCCTCCTCCCGGACAAGACAGCTGCCATCGTCCTGGAGTGTGACGACTGTGAAACGGCGGAAAAAATCATTCTCAGAAACGGCGTCAGACTCTTCCGAAGCACGGTGGATCTCTCCCTGTGACACCCCTTCCCCGGCAGAGCCGTCATGTCGGCGGCGGAAATATCCCGCCCGGAACCGCCGCGCATCTTAACGGCTCCGCGCATCTCAACGGCTCCGCGCATTTCAACGGCGCCGCGTCTCATGATGGATTTTCTCCTTCCATGGAAACGTTCTCTGCCACTCCAGGCTCTTCTTCTTCCCTGCCGCCTCAGGCCTCCTCCCCGCCGCCGCGCAGGAGGAAACGCTTCCGTTTCCGGCGCCTGATCCTTGTCCCTGCCGTCATAGCGCTCCTTTTCTTTTCGGCAGACCTGTATCTGGAATACTGCGGCCTCCCCCAGGCACTTCTGGATCTGGTGTCCCAGAAGCTGGCGTCTTCCTGCGGCATTCACTTTCATGCGGGAGGGATGAAGGCGGGCATTTTCGGGGGGATCCGTCTGGAAAACATCCGTGTGGAAGGGGAGAACACGTTCAGCTGTCCGGTTCTTTCGGCGGAACAGCTGCAGATCCGCTTCCTCCCGGGGAAACTGACTCAGAAAACTCTTCTTCCCTTCCGTCTTCTCCTCTCGAACGGAAGACTGGACATTCCCGTTTTTCCGGAAAGCGGACGGGAAGGCGCCGCAGACATTCTCACCCTTTCCCATCTCCATGCCGACATCAGCGGCGAACCGGGTCTTCTGAAAGTCAATCACTTTGAAGGGCGGATCTTCGACTTCCGTTTCCGGGGACAAGGCACATTTGACAATCTGCTCCATGCCGTCGGCGCCAGAGGCGGCGGCGTCATCCAGAAGGCGCTTTCCGGCGGGTCCCCCGCCGCCGCCGGAAAAAGGATCAATGCGCAACCACCGGGTTCCGCAGAAGACCATTCTTCTTTTCCGACGGACGACAAGAAGTCCCCCCCCGGGGAAAATCCCTCTTTCCCGGCCCCCCCCGCCATCTCCGCAGCAGCGGATGTAAAGGAGGAAGAAGAGGAAACAATGCTTCTTCCCCGCGCCATGAACCCGGTCCCACGGATTCTCCGCCCGCTGACACGGATCCCGCTGAAAATCCGGAGACAGCTTATTTTCTTCCTCGACCGCCTGAAACACGAGCCCTTCGATCTTCCCCCCTCGGCGGATATCGACTTTTCCATCGACCTGAATCATTTTGTGAAAAACAGACTGGAAGCCCGCCTTCACCTGCCTGCGTTCCAGTACGGGCATCTCCGGATCGGAGCTCTGGACGAGCAGCTTACGCTGGAAAACGGCAAAGTCCGTTTCGACCGGCTCCATCTGGATCTCGGCGAAGATGAACAGGTCTCCGGAAGCGGAGTCTACGATCCGGCAGGAAATACGCTCAGTGCGACTGTTTCGGGCATCTGCTCTCCGGAAAAACTGCTCCTCTTCACAGACGCCCGAACCCGGGAAAGCATCACGGAAAGAATGGAGTTCGGCAAAGATTTGAAAATCGCTTTTTCCGGCTCCATCGAACACCTTTCCCTCCGGGACGGAGAACAGAGGGGAGAACTCGAACTGCAGATCCCGGAACTGACGATTAAGTCTATGAAAATGAAGAATCTCAAGACTCTGCTCCGGATACAGTCCGGCCGCTTCGGCGGGGGAATTCTTTCGGTCTCCCTTCCCGGGAAGGATCATCTGGAAGGAACCTATGCCTTTTACGGAGACCACTTTGAATGCAGCGTCTCCGGCCGCGGCTCACCGGAACGCCTGGGGCTTTTTCTTCCCCCCCGTGCGGAAGCGCTGCTCCGGAAATACACCGCTTTTCCCTCCCCTGATCCGGAAATCGCCTTTGAAGGATCGCTCCGCTGCGACGACTGGGATGATTCCGCATTCAGCGGAGTCATGAATCTTCTTCTCCCGGAAATGCTGTTCTGCCGCGGGATGAAGGTGAAACGCAGTGCTCTCCGCCTGGATTTCTCGCCCCGTTTTCTCAAGGCGGAAGAACTGAGAGCCGAGCTGAGTTCCGGAGTCCGCGTCTCGGGAGAGGTTTCCTGCTTCCTGAAGGACAATGCCCTCTCCGCTTCCCTGATCTCCAACGGCTCTCCCGCGGAAGCCATCCGCATGCTGGATCCGGAACACAGCAGTTTCCTGGAAAGCCTTACAAAGGACATCGAATGGCCCGCAGGAAAAAATCTGATCGAACTTCATACCGATCTCTTCCTGACACTTGATCCCGTCCCCGTTTACTCTCTGAGCGGTTCGATCGTCATGACCAACTTCCGATACCGCGGCATTCCATTCCGCTACGGAGCCACACGCTTCCTCATCGATTCCGACAAAATCATGATTCTGCCGGGAGCGTCTCTGGAAACAGAAAACGGCAGAGCCGTCATTTCCGTCTGCTATGACGCTTCAGGGAAAACAAGGTCGTCCGCAAGGGAAGAAGAAGACGCAACGGCAGCAGCGGCGGCGGCGGAGCCGCCCTCTTCTTCTCCTGCCGGAATGGAGAAGAGGAACGGGAGAACAGCTGCGGAGACGGCCCCGACCGGAATCCTGGACTTCTCCCTGCGGAGCAGTCTCTCCGGAAACGACATTCTCCGCTGCCTTTATCCCGAATGGGAAAATGCTGTTCTCGACTTCCCGGAAAGCATCCATGTCTACTCCCGGGGAACAATCGATTACAGACATCCGGAGAACAGCTCCTTCCGCGCA
This sequence comes from uncultured Lentisphaeria bacterium, assembly GCA_905211485.1. GTDB lineage: Bacteria > Verrucomicrobiota > Lentisphaeria > Victivallales > UBA1829 > CAJMAW01. Next base: position 3,814 of record CAJMAW010000150.1, read on the forward strand.
GGAATCGAAAACTCCGCTTTTCTCTGGAACGGAATCCAGGTCAATGACATGGATGTGAATCTTGACTACGGAAAACAGCGTCTTTCCTTCACCCGGGGCAATGCGGAAGTCGCCGGAGGGCAGATCTCCATGGACTATCTCTTCGACTTCGGGAAAAATCAGGGGCATATCGCCGCGGAACTTTCCGACTGCGATCTCCAGAGCGCTCTGGAAGAACTCGGATGCAAAAAAAGAACTTCCTCCTCAGTTTCCTCCTCCCCCCCCGCCGCAGAAACAGCATCCGCCTCCGTCGGAGGAGAGGATCCTGGGAAGAACGACGGCAGGGAGGAACCGGAAAAACAACGCAGAGGCTCCCTCTCCGGACGCCTCAATGCAACTCTCTCCACCGGATACAACCGGAAGCTGGAACTCTCCGGACAAGGCGAAATGAGAATCACCGGCGACGATCTCTGGAGCATCCCGCTCTTCGGGGAAGCGCTCAAATATCTCGGCAGCGTCTGGGCCATGGACAACTTCGGCAGCATTACGGACATCCACTGCCTCTTTTCCCTCGAAAAAGACAAACTCGTCACCAGACAGCTTTACAGCAACGGCGAAATCATCGCCCTCAGCGCCGAAGGCGAATATAATTTCCAGATCAATGAATTCGATCTGCGCTTCCGTGCGGAACCGCTGAAATCCATGCTCCCCTTTGAAACCTTCCCACGCCTCTTCTATCCTCTCTCCCGCTTCTTTGAAAGACGTCTCACGGGAAAATTCAGCGACTATCGCTGGGAGTAAGCTAGGCAGGCAGAAAAAACGGTCACGGCATCCTCATCCGGCATCCTCATCCGGCATCCTCATTTTTGCCGCTCCTCCCCTGCAGCGGGGGGCCCGGCTTTTCCATCCGCCCCGGACTCTGAATCGGAAACACAAGACGGAGTATGAATAATGGGAGGAAAAGGGCGGAAGAAAAGCCGCCCGGGGCTCGGGCTTCTGTCCTGCAGCACGGAGAAGATGCGGCGGAGTGCTTACCCTCCCTCCATACTGCGACTCATGAATCCTTTTCCAGAGGAAGATTTGCCCGGAAGGACAAGTCTTCCTTTCCCCTCTCCTCTTCCGGGATCCTCTTTCTGTCCGCGATCCGGAAGCTGATTCCCCAGGAGGCGCCTTTTCTCGGGGAAAAGGCGGTCAGGAATTCATGGGTGCCTCTGGGGATATGCTGATTAATGAGCTGGGCATCGGGGTCAATGGGGTTGGTGCCGTGGGGATCGGAAAAGATTTCCCTGCCGTCCAGAAAAAGCCGGACGGGCCCGTCATAGCCGAAACGGATCTGAGCATCCAGATCTTCCGGGAATTCGTACACGCTGCGGTAATAGCGGATATGTGCCTTCCCGGAGTACCGGGAGACATCTTCGGGACGAACATAGAAGACGTCGAAAACGACGGGCGAAAAATGCAGATTTTCCATCTTCTCCGGATACACCAGCGCTTCAAAGGAGTCTTCCCCGAAAACAGGATCCGACACCTGCACTTTCGAAGCGAACGGCGTGACCGGGAATTCCTCCTTGCGGATCTCCAGCGGACCAAACGCCGGGAGCGAGCGGTCCGCCGAATCCGTGATGTTCACATACGGATCCCTCCCGTATCCGTAGGCCAGACTCATCATGGCCAGAATCGGCATGGGGACCATCAGATGCAGTTTGACGCAGTCTCCACAAAGCTCCGTCCGGAAAATGTGCAGACGCGGTCGCTCCCCCGCCACGCAGGTAAAGCCGAACGGACGCGCTCCGCCGCTGGAAAGATCGCCCACCACATTCCGAAAAAACACCGTCAGGACACATTCATTCAATTTGTCGTTCCACTGCGTTTCCATGCGTTCGAATTCGATCGGGGGCGGAAGAGCTCCCGGATATTGGAGCAAGGTCAGCGCCGCCCCGGCTAGACGCCGCCCCAGACGCTGCTGCGATTCCCCGCTCAAGTGGATCGGATCGTCCAGCTCCAGGTCAATCGCGGGCACCACCGCCACATTCGCAAGAGTGCCCAGACGCCGCTCCTCCTCCCGGATCCGGGACCATTGCGCGTCCGCTTCAAAGTTCTCCGATCCAGGGACAAGACGGGAAATCTGGACCATCACAAACGGCATGTTGCTGTCATGAAAATCCGAACGGACCGATTCAATCAGTTCCCGGGTTTTTTCCGCATAGGAGTTCACCCCTGCGGCATTGGCGTCCGAACACCCCTGATACCAGAGCATCCCGCGCACGGAGCCGCCGTTGCGCCGGAAACGCCGCAGCATCGCTCCGTACAAACTCTCATCGCCCCTGTCTTTCAGCGCGGGCGACCACTGCTCCATAGAAGTCCCCCCGTGTGCCGATGCAATCAGCCCCTGCGGCACACCGGTCCTCTTCCGCATCTCCTTTGCAAAGGAAACGGCGGGCCCTACGCCCTTCAGCGGATTCCTCGGAGCCGCACCGTGCCCGCCGCGCAGAATCCAGTGGATTTCCGCGGCGGCCTTGTCCAGATTGTGAATGGGGTCTTCCGCCACATCCCAGCGGTCATCCATGTAGCAGGCACGCACCAGGGGATCGGGTTCAGGAGCTCCGGAAAGATTCCCGATCCCTTCCATATTGGACTGTCCCCCCAGCATCCAGACGTCTCCCACCAGAATGCCCGAAGCCGTGTATTCCTCTCCCGCGGGTTCTCCATCGGAAGTCCGCACCGAAAGAAAAATCTCATACGGCCCTCCGCAGGGAAGACCTTCCAAGCAGACGGAAAAAACATGTTCCTTCCCTTCCGTCTCCCCGAGTCCGCGCTCCAGAACCGTTTTCCCCTTTTCATCCGTCACGCGGACCCACACCGTACCCGGGATCCCGGCAAGCCCTTCGATCTTCTGCCGGGAAACATTCTTTTCCAAATCCCGCTGAAACACCATCCGGTCAAACAGACCTATTTTCACTTCCATATTCAGACATCCTTTTTTTTCTCTGTCGCATCGGCAGCAAGTTCCTGGAATTCCCCTGCAGGGGAGAGAGAATACGTGAATACAGTACTCCGGCTCCGGAGCAAATCAAGGGGGGAGGAGCAGGGTTTTTCTTTCCCGCTCAT
>CAJMAW010000151.1 GCA_905211485.1 uncultured Lentisphaeria bacterium
GCGACAAGGTCACGGACCTTGACCTCGAGAAAAATGCTCAACGCATTTTTCCGTATCTTTTGCTTCGCAAAATCTCTTTTTTGTTGCTTCTGCAATATTATTTTATGGATAAAAAGCTGAGCAGATCTCCTTCATATACATGAATTTTATCTTCCAGCTTCCACTCGTTCCCCTCCCTTCTCCCCGGAAGGACTTCCCCATTGCAGAAAGCAGAATCCGCAGAAAGGCTAAACACTCCGAAATCAGCCTCTCCATGCAGAATACGGATCTTCTGTTCCACCCCCGCCCGTTCATAAGTCCCCCAGACAACGCCAAGAGACCAGAAACAGCAGAAAGGACCGGGAAGAACCGGGTGAAATCCAATCATGCCGCGCACCATGTCATAACAAAAACCGCTGTAAGCCTGAAGCATTGCATAAGAAGCCATGCTGCGTGCATAGTTGCTGCCGCATTCAATTTCATTCCAGGGATTCCGATGTATGCCATCATAACGGCCACGAACGGCCCGGGCAAGAGTTTCCCCCTTCTCCGTTTCACCGATCATGACCAGATGAGAGGCTGCGGCCCATTCAAAGCCAGTCATCGTCTCAGAGTTGTAAGGCAGCGGAATGACAGGACGCTCCCTCCCTTCCGGCCACACGCAAATCATACATCCGGCCTCGTCATTGAACGAAAAGTTGCGCCAGGTATTGGCAACTTCACGCATGGAAGAATGAAAGTTGTAACGGTAAATCGAAAGAAGTGTGGAACGGATCCTTTCAGGCTGAAAAATCAGACCGATCCCGTAAAGAGAAGCGTACCATTGTCCGAGATGGGCGTCTATGTGGCATCCGGTGGCAGTCTGATACTTGATCTGACGGTGTTCAGGATCCCAGTAGGGATTGTTCTCCGGAGTTTCCTCTCCCTGAAGAAAGGGAGAAAGCAGCGACGGATTATGAATGTCCAGTTCCTGCTGATAATATTCCCCGTTGAAGAGATGTTGCTCCGACCATCGGAGCCCTTTTTCAAAGAGTTCTGCACAGAGAAGTCCGAATTCGTCATCCCCGCAGCAGGGCGCCATCTCAGAAGCCGCCTTGAGCGCGCCGAGATAATGCCCGTTGAGCCATCCGGAGGGACCGAACTGTTCCATGTCAAGGGTATGGTGCTGACGTCCGGAAAGGACTCCGGACCGCTCCGGATCCCAGCGGTCCGGGTTCGCCGGACTCCAGGCATATTCAATGGCGCGTCTTACCGCAAACCAGATGCCCTTCAGCCATTCGGTATCGCCGGAAATTTTCCATTCGCGGTAGATCTTCATCACTTCTCCGAAACTGCCGTCCACACAGGGACGCATCCAGCTGGAACGGGCCCTGATGCCCAGAGGAAGCCGGAGCCGGAACTGCCAGGCGCCTTTTTCATCAAATCCGTATTTCGCATGGGATTCGCGGATCGACCGTTCCAGATCGGGAAAAAGCAGCGGCAGAGCCTGCGCATAGTTCCAGACATGCTGGCAGGTCCCCGGACAGGAGCCCTGCTCAGGGCCGACGCCTTCCCATCCCCAGAAAGTACCGTCCTCCACCCGCAGACATGTCGGCGAAATCAGCACAGCCAGATTGGCGGCCGCACCTTCAAGCGAAGCCTCTGGAATCGTGCTTTCATGCAGGGCTCGCCGGAAGAGAAAGACTTTTTTCCGTGTCTCCGCCCAGACAGGGAAAAAACGCCCCGCCGCATCCGCCGCACCGGAACAAAGACGCGTATAATAGTTCTTCCAGCGGTTTTCCTTCAATCCGGAATACCGGAGATCCTCTTCCGCGGGCGGAGCCCAGGTGTTGCGTCGGTTCGGGATATACCAGCTGATTAGGAAGCGGACTGTATGCCGTTTCCCCTGCTCCAGAGTGAAATGGGCGGCAAGCAGGCCGCTGTCGGAAGCGGATTCGTTCCCCGTCCGCTCGGGAAAAGTCCGTTTGCGGAAGGCTCCGGGCGTGTTCAGATCGTTCCAGTAGACTTCCAGAGAATCGCGCCATGCGCCGCGGTACCAGTATTCCTGAAAGGAAACTTCGGCGCTGTCAGTGGAAAGCGCAAGCTCTCCGTAATCAAAGGAATCCGGGGAAAGGTGATTGCAAAGGAGAAGAGAAGTCAGCCCGTCTTTTCTGAGAACCCTGTTCCCCGCCCCTTGATTCTTCCAGGGATTCCCGAGCACGGCGACAGCCGTAAAATCGTAAGCCGCCTCCGCCGTATTCTCCAATGTAATTTCAAAAAGGGCAAGAGGCAAAGAGGCCAGATCGGATTCCCCGGGGACGAAAGGACTCCAGGCCGTCAGAACAACTTCCCCCGGGAAAAACGGATCGGAAAAGCGGATTTCCGCCATGGGAAACTCTCCGTTGAATTCCACTTCTCTGAAATGGGGCAGTCCGCACAAGGATCCGATCTCAGGCCCCCAGCCGAATCCGTGATCGAGAGCCTCGCGCCCCTCATGCTCTCCGGAGAACCCGGAAAGAAGATCTCCGTTGAGAATGCGCGCCGTTTCCACACGCCCGTTTCGTTCTGCGCGCACGGCAAAGTGGGAGCATCCGTTCAACAGTCCTTTCCCCGCGTGGTTGAAAATTTCCCAGTCAATCAGCCTGCCGTTTCCAGAGAGGCCAATACAGCCCGCCCCGATTCCGCCGACGGGAAACGAAACTTCCCGCAGAGATTCTTTCCTGAGTTTCATGAAAACGTTTTTTTCCTTTCCCGCTGTCAGAGCAACGTTTGATTTTTCCCCGCATGAATATTATTTTACACGCAGAAAGTGAAATATGGAATAGAAAAAACAAACTCTTGAGATATGATTTTATGCCGTTGATCGAAATTCCGCAGTGGCGCTCCCTGCATCATATGATTCGTCTGGAGCTGCAGCAGCTTGCCTTTGCCGACTTTTCCTGGCACGGGAGGAACAGCCATTTCTTCAACAGGATGTTTCTGGTGCGTTCGGGAGAGGGGGAAGTGTGGAATCATTCCGCGTCTGAACACTTCATTCTGCGTCCGGGGACCGGGCTTTTCATGCCGGGAGGACTGGATCTGGAGTTTGAATTCCGGACAGGGCTGCAGTTTTTCAGCTGTCACTTCACGCTTTCGGTTCTTCCCGGAGTCGATCTGTTTGGACAGGAGAAACAGTGCAGGGAGTTTTCTCTTGAGATCCCTGAAGTGGACCGGATCATCGAAATGATTTCAGGGGAGCCGGAGTGGAGGGGCGTTTGCAGGGTGGAATCCTTTCTCTGGGAGAATCTTGGCCGTCTGCCGCTTCGATGCGTTTCGCGTCCGGCAGAACTGGCCCGGCTTGCAGGACGATACGGGAAACTGCTCGAATTCATCCGGGAAAACCTCTCCGCCCGTCTGGGGATCGATGAGCTTGCCGGGGTCGCGGGTCTTTCCCGCGGCAGACTTTCCCGCAATTTTTCCCGCGATTTCGCCATCCCGCTGAAATCGTTTCTGCAGAAGGAACTGGCGGCGCAGGCATCACGTTATCTGCTGGGATCCACGTGTTCGGTGCGGGAAATTTCAGAGCGTCTCCAGTTCAGCAGCGAATACTATTTTTCAAACTTTTTCCGGCGCTGCACAGGTTTTTCTCCACGCGGTTTCCGGCAGGCGAATCCGGATCTGAGGCAGACAGTCTTTTTCCCCTCTTCCCAAAGAGAAACTCTGTAAACAGTCCTCCCAGGCATCTTCCCTGAAGTGAAGCAAAACGGAAGCGGGAAGGCCTATCCGGAGCGCTTTTTCCCTTCAAAACAGCAAAAAACTTAGTCTTTTCTAATATTTTCACTTGAAATTCTCTGTTGAAACGGTATTGTAGAAGAGCATGGCCATGGAAAAAACTCACGATACAGGACATTGACGGACAGGATGGGAACCTTAAAAATTTCAAACAGTCTGGAAGATTATATTGAGGCAATCGCCGAAATCATTGAAGCCAACGGACACGCACATGCAAAAGACATTGCCGAGAAACTCAAGGTCAAAATGCCGTCCGTCACGAACGCCCTTCAGGCGCTTTCGAGCCAGGGGCTAGTAAGCTATCAGCCGCATTATCCGGTAGAACTGACTCCGACGGGGAAACGCCTCGGTGCGGAAATCATCCGCCGGCATAAGGTTTTGGAAAAATTCTTCCGGGACATTTTGAAAATCGCTCCGGAAGAAGCGGGGAAAACCGCCTGCAAAATAGAGCATCTTGTTTCCGGAGAAGTGGTGGACAGATTCGTTGTTTTCTCCGAAGCCATCCAGAACAGGCCCGACTGTGAAGGACTCCGGAAATATCTGGAGGAAACCATGCCTCAAGTCCGCGCCGCGGTTTCCGATGACCTGATCTCTCTTCCGGAACTTCCGCCGGGAAAAAAAGCATTGATTTCCCGCATCGGAGAGAATGTGAAGGGAGTCAAGAAATTTGCGAGTCTGGGACTCGTCAACGGAGCGGAAATCGAAATGGAGGGGCGGACTCTTCTGGGAAATCTTCTCCGGATCAGAATTCTCGGGAGCAGCCTCTCCCTCAGGGCCTCGGATGCAAAAAACATCTGGGTCACGCAGCTGCCCTGAGCAAGACGGACAAGAAACAGATCCCCCCTCCCCCGGGCTGAGGAGGATCTTTAATAATAAACTTAGTAAAAACTAATTTTAAGGTTTTTCAGAAAAAAATGAAAGATACGTTCAAAATCGCATTGGCGGGCAACCCGAACTGCGGTAAAACCACGATTTTCAACATGCTGACGGGAGCAAGGCAGCATGTGGGCAATTACCCGGGCGTCACCGTGGAGCGGAAAAGCGGGCACTGCAGGATCGGGGGGATCACGATTGAGGTGATTGATCTTCCCGGGACTTACAGTCTGTCCTCTTCTTCGATTGACGAGACGATAGCTTTCCGGGAAATCGTCAATGGGGATTTCGACCTGATTCTGAACGTCGTGGACGCCGGGAACCTGCAGAGGAATCTTTACCTCACCACGCAGCTGGCGGAACTGAAGATCCCCATGGTGCTTGTCTTCAATATGATGGACGAGGCGAAAAGCAAGGGAATGTGTTTCAACCGCCTGAAGCTGGAGCATTTTTTCGGGACAAAAATTGTCGAAACGATCGGCTCCCGCGGACGCGGGGTGGAAGAACTCAAGACTCTGATATTCAAGATCCTCAAGGGGGAACTGCATTTCTCCCCCATGCAGATGAACTACGGCCCCGACTGCGAATCCGCCCTGAAAATCCTGACGGAAGAGATCAGAAAGCGCAATCTCCCGGAATGCCGCAGGATTCCGGAACGGTATTTTGCAATCAAACTGCTGGAAAACGACGGCGACATCGTCGGCATGAACGCATTTGCCCCTCTGCTGGAGACGGCAAAACAGCTCCGGGAAAAACTTGCCGAACGGCTCGGAGAAAACAGTGAGACCATCATCGCCGACTGCCGTTACGGAATCATTTTCGGGGCGTACCGGGAAACCGTCAGGGTGGTGAGGGACAACCGGATTCAAGTCACGGAACAGATTGACAGGATTGTCATGAACCGTTTTCTCGGGCTTCCGATCTTTCTGTTCATGATGTATCTGGTATTCACCTTCACCTTCACCTGTGCGGACCCGATCATGGAGTGGATGGAAAGCGGATTCGCGTATTTATCGGGCGCGGTCGACAGCGCATGGCCGGAAGGGAAGATGGAATTTCTGCGGGCGGTTCTCACGGAAGGGATCATCGGCGGAGTCGGCGGGGTGCTGGTGTTCCTGCCGAACATTCTTCTCCTGTTTCTGGCCATTGCGGTTCTGGAGGCCAGCGGATACATGTCCAGAGCGGCGTTTGTCATGGACGGCTTCATGCATCTTTTCGGACTGCACGGGAAAAGTTTCATCCCGATGCTCCTGGGATTCGGATGCACTGTGCCGGCTGTGATGGCGACAAGAACAATCGAATCGGAAAAAGACCGCCTCACAACCATCATGATTCTTCCGATGATGAGCTGCAGTGCCAGACTGCCGATTTACACGATCATTGTGGCTGCGTTTTTTCAGGAGAGCATACGGCCGCTCATGATGTTTATTATTTATGTCACGGGAATTGTGATGGCGCTGATCTGCGCGCGGCTGCTGAAGTCCACTCTTTTCAGCGGGGAAAACGACACTTTTGTCATGGAGCTCCCCCCGTACCGGATGCCTTCGCTCAAAAGCATTGGTCTCACCGTGCTCGAACGCGGGATGCTGTATCTCAAAAAGGCCGGAACCATCATTCTCTTCTTTTCCATCCTTCTTTTCCTGCTGAACACATTCCCGGTCAAGAAAGAGTTTTCCAGAGACTATGCTGCTGAAATCGAGGCTGTTGAAAACAGCAGCACGATCAGTGCCGAGGAGAAACCGAAGGAAATGCTCCATCTGGAAACGGAAAGAAAAGCGGAACTCCTGGAATATTCCATTGCCGGAAAAATCGGGCATGTGCTTGAACTGTTTTTCCGTCCGCTGGGTTTTGACTGGAGAATCAGTTCGGCTCTCGTGGGTGCTCTTCCGGCGAAGGAGCTTTTTGTTTCGCAGCTGGGAATTCTTTATTCGATTGGGGAAGCCGATGAGGAATCGGACCAGCTCAGGGATCAGCTCAGAGAAAATTATACTCCGCTTCAGGGATTTGCCGTGATGATATTTTCACTGCTTTCGATGCCGTGCATCGCCACGGTCGCCATTGTCAGGAGAGAGACGAATTCCTGGAAGTACACAATTTTCCAGTGTATTGCTTTGACGGCCGTTGCCTATCTGGTGACGCTGCTTGTATATCAGGCGGGGCTTTTCCTGAAACTCGGAACGAC
>CAJMAW010000152.1 GCA_905211485.1 uncultured Lentisphaeria bacterium
CCTGAAGGAGCGCTATGAGATCTATCACGGCGTGCGCATCCACGACAATGCGCTCGTCGCCGCCGCGACGCTTTCCGACCGCTATATCACCGACCGTTTCCTGCCGGACAAGGCCATCGACCTCATGGATGAAGCCGCCAGCCGGGTTCGCATGGAGACCGAGGAGCTGAGCCCTGAGCTCCGGAGCCTGGAGGAGAGGCGCGGTTTCTCTCTCCGCACGGAGCCGGGCTCTGCGGGAAGTGAAAAAAAACTTTCTCTTGCGTGAATACCTCGGTTTGTCCTTTCCGAAAAATGTGGTATATTTCAAAAATCAAAACGAAAGAGACGCCGAAGGAATGAACGAAGGAAAGAATATCGAGATCGCCATTCTGCATCAGATCAGCCGCGCGGTCCTGCATGAGCGGAACGTGTCGCTGCTTCTGAAAAACGTTCTTGATATTCTCTACCGGGAAATGGGTTTTCTGCGGGGGACGTTCACTTTGAGACGGGACGACATGCTCGTCATCGAAGCCTCCCAGGGACTCAGCGAAGATGAAATCCGGAGGGGAAAATATCATCTGGGCGAGGGGATCACGGGGCGTGTTGCAGAAACCGGTATGCCTGTCATTATCCCGGACATTTCCAGAGACCCGAATTTTCTGAACCGGACGAAGACGCGCAATTCTCCGGAAAACATCGCCTTCCTCTGTGTGCCCGTGCTGCATCTGGAAAAGGTCATCGGGACGCTCTCGATCGACCGGACTTCCCCCCCGGGGCCGGAAGCGGAAGCGTCCCTGAAAGAGGATCTCAAACTGCTGGAGACGGTGGCGAATATAACGGCGGAAGTGGTCTGTGCTCGTCTGGAGGAACATGAGGAGCGGGAAAAACTCCTGGAGGAAAACCGCAGACTGCGGGATGAACTGGACAAGAAAAGCTTTCCGGCAAGCATTATCGGCAACTGCAGCAGTATGCGCAGAGTTTACAGCATGATCGAACAGGTTGCCGACACCAATGCGACGGTTCTGATCCGCGGCGCCTCCGGCACCGGAAAGGAACTGATCGCCCGCGCGATTCAGGAAAAAAGCTCCCGGAAAGACAAGCCCTTCATCATCGTGAACTGCGCCGCCATGCCCGAGACTTTGATCGAAAGCGAGCTTTTCGGACACGAAAAAGGTTCCTTTACCGGAGCCTTCGCCAGACGCATCGGAAGGGCGGAAGCGGCGGACGGAGGGACTCTTTTCCTGGATGAGATCGGGGATCTGACATTGCCCGTCCAGGTGAAACTTCTGCGTTTTCTTCAGGAGCGCACCTTTTTCCGCGTGGGAGGGAACGAGGAGCTGAAGATGGACGTCCGGATTCTTGCTGCCACGAGCCGGGATCTGGAAAAACTCATGGCAGAAGGAAAGTTCCGGGAGGATCTCTACTACCGTCTGAACGTCTTCCCGATCCATCTTCCCGAACTGAGAAACCGCAGAAGCGACATTATGCTTCTGGCGGAACATTTCCTTGAAAAATTCAGCCGCATGTACGGGAAGAAGATCAAGCGCATATCGACTCCGGCGATTAATATGATGATGAGCTATCACTGGCCCGGGAACGTCCGGGAGCTGGAAAACTGCATCGAACGCGCCGTCCTGACGACTACCGACGACGTCATTTCCGGGTATAACCTGCCGCCTTCTCTCCAGACCGGAGAAGCCTCTTCCACCAACAGAACCGCACCGGACGGAACGGCCGATTTTGAAACGCTCGTCAATTCCTTTGAACGCGAATTGATCGTGGAGTCCCTGAAGGCGAACCGCGGGAATGTCTCCGCCTCGGCCCGTGCTCTCGGCATCTCCAACCGGATCATCCATTACAAGATCCAGAAACTCAACATTACTCCAGACTGGTACCGGAACAACAAAGAGTGACCGGAAATGAAACACGTTCGGCAGAGAGACGGGGAAGGAAACGGGGGACTTTTTCTGCGGAACCATGTTTTCCCATTTCCCGTCGCCGCGGCGGCGGAAGTCTTTTTCCTCTCCCCGTGTCCTGAGTCTGTCTGCCCCGCTTCCTCCCCTCCCGCTCGGGAAGGCGCATCCGGACCCGGGGTCGGTCTGAAACTGCTGACTCTGAACTGCTGACTCTGAACTGAAACCCAATCAAAGCGAAGGATCATCCATACAATGCCCAGGCGCAAAGACATCAGAAAGATCATGCTGATCGGCTCCGGCCCCATCGTGATCGGACAGGCCTGCGAGTTTGACTACTCAGGCGTGCAGGCGTGCAAAGCCCTCAAGGAGGACGGTTATGAAGTCGTCCTCGTGAACAGCAACCCGGCGACGGTCATGACGGATCCGGATTTTGCGGACCGGACCTACATCGAACCGCTGACCCGGGATATTCTCCATGAAATCATCCGCCGGGAACGCCCCGACGCGCTTCTTCCGACTCTCGGCGGCCAGACCGCACTCAATCTTGCAATGCGTCTTCACGAATCCGGCATTCTGAAACGCTATCAGGTGGAGATGATCGGCGCGGACGCGGAGGTGATCCGCCGCGCGGAGGACCGCGACCAGTTCAAACACGCCATGATGGAACTGGGGCTCGAACTGCCGCTTTCCGGTTCGGCGCATTCCATGCAGGAAGCGAAGATGATTGCGAAAATGATCGGGCGCTGGCCGCTGGTGATCCGTCCGGGATTCACGCTCGGGGGGACGGGCGGAGGCATTGCACACGACCCGGAGGAGTTTGAACGCATCGTCGCCAGAGGCCTGGAAGCGAGCATGACTTCCGAGGTGCTGATCGAGGAATCTCTGCTGGGATGGAAGGAATTTGAACTGGAAGTCATGCGTGACCGGAAGGATAATGCAGTCATTGTCTGCTCGATTGAGAATCTGGATCCGATGGGCGTGCATACCGGGGACAGCATCACGGTGGCGCCGGCACAGACTCTCAGCGACAGGGAATATCAGAGGATGAGAGACGCATCGCTGGCGGTCATGCGCAAGATCGGCGTCGAGACCGGCGGATCCAACGTGCAGTGGGCGCTGAATCCGGAGGACGGACGCATGATCATCATAGAGATGAATCCGCGTGTGTCGCGTTCTTCGGCGCTGGCGTCGAAGGCGACGGGATTCCCGATTGCGAGAATCGCCGCCAAACTGGCCGTCGGTTACACGCTTGACGAACTCCGGAACGACATCACGCGTGAGACCCCCGCCTGTTTTGAACCCGCGATCGATTATGTCGTCACCAAAGTCCCGCGTTTCACCTTTGAGAAGTTCCCCGCGGCGGACAGCACGCTCGGCACGCAGATGAAATCCGTCGGGGAAGCCATGAGCATCGGGAAGACGTTCAAGGAGTCGTTCCAGAAGGCGCTCCGCTCCCTGGAGACCGGATACGCAGGATTCGGCGCCTCCGGGAAGGAAGAGAAATTCCGGATGATGGATGACAGTCTCCTCTCCGCCGAAATCACCCGTCCGAATCCCGAACGGATCTATGTGATCCACGAGGCGTTCCGCCGGGGCTGGGATGTGGAACAGGTCCATTCCCTCTGCCGGATCGACCGCTACTTCCTGCGCCATCTGCACGAACTGGCTTCTTTTGAAGACGAAATCTCCGCGGCGAAAACTCTGAAGAAATTTTCCGCCGACAAAGCCCTTTTCCGCCAGGCAAAGGAATTCGGTTATTCCGACCGCCAGATCGCATATCTGCTGAAATGCCCTGAAGAAGATGTTTTTCATGCCCGGCGCGCCGCAGGGATCCTGCCTGTGTATTCGCTGGTGGATACCTGCGCAGGCGAGTTCCGCGCAGTCACACCCTATTATTATTCGACCTATGGGGCGACAAGGGATGAAGTCAAACCCGATCCCTCCCGCAAAACGATCATGATCCTCGGCGGCGGTCCCAACCGGATCGGTCAGGGAATCGAATTCGACTACTGCTGCGTCCACGCCTCCTTCGCGCTCCGGGAAGCGGGCTACGAAACCTTGATGGTCAACAGCAACCCCGAAACCGTGAGCACCGATTACGATACGAGCGACAAACTCTACTTTGAACCGCTCACCTTCGAGGATGTGATTCATATTTACGAACGGGAAAACTGCCTGGGTGCGATTGTCCAGTTCGGCGGCCAGACCCCTCTGAACCTGGCGCGGCGTCTGGAAGATGCCGGAGTCCGGATCCTGGGCACCGGAACGCGGGACATCGAGGCCGCTGAGGACCGCGACTACTTCAAACGCCTTGCCGACAAACTCGGACTCCGCCAGCCCCCGAACGGCATGGCCGCCAATGTGGAACAGGCTCTGGAAGTTGCTGAACGGATCGGGTATCCGGTTCTGATGCGTCCCTCCTTTGTCCTCGGGGGGAGGGCGATGGTCATTGTGTACAAGGAAAAATACCTCCGCAAATACATGGAGGAGGCGGTACAGGTTTCCGAAGAACGCCCGGTGCTGATCGACCGCTTCCTGGAAGAGGCAATCGAACTGGACGTGGACTGCCTTTCCGACGGAGAAACCCACGTCATCGGCGCGATCATGGAACATGTGGAGCTTGCGGGAATCCATTCGGGCGATTCCGCCTGCAAGATTCCCGCATCCAGCCTTTCCCCTGAGACCATCCGGGAAATTCATGAGCAGACCTTCGCCCTGGCAAAGGAGCTGCATATCCGCGGCTTGATGAACATCCAGTTCGCGGTGAAAGACGGGGAGGTGTATATTCTGGAAGTGAATCCCCGGGCGTCGCGTACGGTGCCGTTTGTGAGCAAGTCGATCGGAGTGCCGCTTGCGAAGATCGCCGCGCTCTGCATGGCCGGGAAAACGCTCCGGGAGCTTGGTTTTGTGAAAGAGGTCCTTCCCCCGTACACGACGGTGAAGGAAGCGGTGTTTCCCTTTGTGAAATTTCCGGGAGTGGATATTGTCCTGAGTCCGGAAATGAAGTCGACGGGGGAGGTCATGGGAATCGACCTCTCGCCGGGAATGGCGTATCTGAAATCGCAGACGGCTTCGGGAACGAGTCTCCCGGCGGAAGGAAATGTGTTCGTGTCTCTGCGCGACGCGGACAAGGAGGAATCCATTCCTCTGGTCCGGGAACTGGTTGAACTGGGTTTCCAGATCTACGCCACGTGCGGGACGTCCACCATGCTTCGGAACAACGGAATCCGCTCCCAGGCGATTTTCCGTGTCTCACAGGGCAGACCGAATATTGTGGACATGATTGCCGAACACAATGTGCAATGGGTCATCAACACGCCGGAGAACGGGGCGGCGGCGATGGTGGATGAAATCCGCATGAGGACTTCCGCCGTCGCGCACGGGGTGCCGATCACAACAACGCTCTGCGGCGTCCGCGCCGCGCTTGAAGGCATCCGCGCTCTCCGCGATATGGGCCGCATGGAAATCTGCAGTCTGCAGGAATTTCACCGCCGCTGCGCCGAGAAAAAGCAAAGCGCCGATTCAGAATGAGAACACAGGAAGGATGGCCGGAAATATCATGAAAAACTTGTACAACTGGAAGGCTCAGAGAGAGAAAAACGCCTTCCTTGCTCTTGAAAACGGAACTGTGCTGCGGGGATATTCCGTGGGGGCGGATGTCGATGCGGTGGGGGAAGTGGTGTTCAATACGGGAATGACGGGATATGAGGAAATTGTCACGGATCCATCCTATGCGGGGCAGTTTGTGGCGATGACCTGTCCTGAAATCGGGAATTACGGTTTTGTGCGGGAGGATGTGGAATCGCGCCGGCTTTTCCTGAACGGTCTGATTGTGCGGGATATGAATCCGGCAAGCAACTGGCGCGCCGATTCGGAATTTTCCGCCGTTCTTAAAAAGAACGGAGTCCCCGCCATTGCGGGGATCGACACCAGGCTCCTGACGTTGCTCATCCGGGAAAACGGGACTCTCAAGGCTTATCTGCATTGTTCCGACAGGAAAATTTCCGAGAAATACGGCATTGCTCAGGCCATGGAATGGGACGGGCTGGACAATGAGGATTATGCCTCCAGGGTCACTTGTCGGAAGACGTATGAATGGGATCCGGACTCGCTTCTCAGCCGTTCCTGGGACGGATCTTCTGAACTGCCTGAAGCGGATCTGCATGTGGTGGCTTATGATTTCGGAATCAAGTGGAACATTCTTCGCTGTCTGAGAAGGCACGGAATGAGAGTGACTGTGGTTCCGGCAAAGACCGCGGCGGAGAAGGTTCTGAAGATGAAGCCGGACGGAGTGTTTCTTTCCAACGGTCCTGCCGATCCTGCGGCCGTGACGTATGCCGTGGAGGCGGCGCGCGATCTGATCGGGAAAGTTCCTCTCATGGGAATTTGCCTGGGACATCAGATCCTGGGGATTGCGTGCGGGGGGGAGCGTTACCGTCTGAAATTCGGACATCACGGATGCAATCATCCGGTGAAGAATCTGCTGAGCGGATCGGTGGAGATTACTTCCCAGAATCACAATTTCGCCTTGAAGGCGGATTCTCTTCCCGGTGAACTTGAATTGACTCATATCAATCTCAATGACAATACGGTGGAAGGATTCCGCCACAGAACGGAACCGATGTTTTCCGTGCAGTATCATCCGGAGGCTGCGCCGGGCCCGTGTGATCCGCTTTATCTCTTTCAGGAGTTCCGCAGACTGATGGGACGATGAGGTCCCCAGGCAGGGAACAGTAAAAATCAAAACTTGCGAAGCAGCAGGAAAATATTGCAAAGCAACAAACTACGGAAAAATGCGCTGAGCATTTTTTTTCTCGAGGTCAAGGTCCGTGACCTTGTCGCGGTCCAGCGGCGAGACGCTGG
>CAJMAW010000153.1 GCA_905211485.1 uncultured Lentisphaeria bacterium
ACTCGTCCCAGCAGAGGCGTTTCTCTGGAAGAGTGGCTTCCCAGGGCGGTATCGTACGGAATCAGGCAGGAACGGGAAACGGAGATTCCTCCTCTTTCTCCGAGGTCGTCTATCAGCAGTATGTGCGCTGCGGGGAGACTCTGGCAAATGGATACACGCTTCTCAGCGTCTCCCGCACGGGCGCGGTCCTGACGAAAGGAAGCGAGAAACTGGAACTGACTCTTCTGGAAGCTTCCAAAGCCGCGGGGGCCGGGAATGCCGGAAACACAAATGCCTCTTCCGTCCTTCCTCCCGGCATGTTCCCCAACATGACGCCTGAAATGATGCGCATGTTCCAGCAGCGCAGAAACAGAATGATGAACCCACCGGGAGGCGGCGCGCCTTTCGGAAACAACGGTCAGTGGAATGCCTCCGGCCGGAACAGATTCCAGCCTCAGGCATCACCGGGCAGAAACCGCTGAAACGGGAACACAGGCATGAATGTGACGCTTTCGCGGAAAGATCGGAAATGAGAAGAGAAAACGGCGTGAAAATCAGTCATCCGGCTTTGAAAACAGCTTTGAGAACAGAATTGAAAACAGTTTTGAGAACGGCGGAGGAACTATGAGCATACAGAAGAAATCTGCGGCGCGGCTCTGCGGGGCGCTGATTGCCGGGCTGCTGCTTGCAGCCGCGGGCGGCTGCCTGACGGATTCCGGAGAAGAACAGGACCCCTCTTCCGGGGAAGAGTCTGAAAAAGAACAGAACCGCTTTGCCTTCCTCCGCCCCGAGGAGGCCAAGGAACTGCGGACCGAACGGGAGGTTCTGGAACAGGAAGAGGTCGTTCAGACGCCTCTTCCCCCCGGGGAACTGACACCGGAACGGCTGAAACGTCTGGAAGCCCAGAAAGCCCCCGGGCAATCCGGCAAGGGCGATGATCTCTCCGCCGGACGAAGCCGCCCGGATCCGTTCTATGAAGAATTCATCCTGCTGGACGCGGATGAGAAACTGCCCGTCTCGCTCGTTTTCAACAGCGCTCCGCTTCTGGATGTGCTCCCCGCTTTCGCGGATGTCCTCGGATTCAATTTCGTGGCAGATCCCGAACTGAAGGGGACCATTACCATCAATCTGAATTCCACGATGAGCCGCAGGGAACTCTGGAACACCTTCGACAAAGTGCTGTCCCTCTCTGGAGCGGGCGCGGTGGTGAACGAATCGCTTCTCCGGATTGTGCCGCTTTCCAAACTCGCCCAGCAGCCGGACCTGGCGGTCTCGAGGGAGGAGGAGGCGGAGGTGTATTATTATCCGCTGAAGAATGCGACGGCAAAGGATGTCGTGACACAGATCAAGCCCTTTCTCGGGAAGGACAGCGTCTGTGTGGAACTGACGCGTCCGAACGCGGTGGTCGTCAGCGACGACCGGGCGAACATTCCGAAAATCCGCCAGCTCCTCGACATCATCGACCGCAACGGAAAGGGAAACTGGCCGCGCGCAGTCATCCGCTGCCACAACATTCTCCCGAGCAAGATCACCGATGAACTGAAAAACGTCATGCCCGTTCTCGGGTTCAACGTGTTGCAGGTCACAGACAAGACGGAACAGCCGGGATCGATCCAGCTTTCGGCCATCGACCGTCTCCAACTGATTGTGGCGTCCGCTGCGACGGAGGAAGCCGTCACGGAAATCCGCAACTGGGTGGAAATTCTGGACAGTTCCGACTCCCTGGATCAAGAACGGGTCTTCGTCTACCGCGTCATGCACGGTAAGGCCGATCAGCTTCTGAACGCCCTGGCCGTCATCTACAACACGCAGGGCTCCTCCCTGACCATCGACGAAAGCACGGGCAACGAGCGCACCGAAACCATCTCGAACACCCCCTCCGCCAACAGAAGAAGCAGCACAAGTGCTTCCAATTCCCCGAATGCGGCAACAAGAACCAATACCGTCAACAGCGCCGCCAACACGGAAACCGATCAAACGTCCAGCATTTTTGAAAAGGAGGTCCGGATCTTCGCCGACGGCGTGCTGAACCGTCTGGTCATCCGCACGAATCCGCGGACCTACGCCTCCATCAAGGCGCTCCTGGACCGTCTTGACATCGTTCCGGCGCAGGTCCTTCTCCAGGTTCTCGTCGTGGAAGTGACTCTGACCGAATCCACCCAGTTCGGTCTGGAGCTCTCCGGAGCGGCCAAGGCCGGCGGCGACAACCTGGTCTTCGGAAACAATTATTCAAACCTGAATCCCGACCTGACCGGAAACCCCGTGGGCGCCACCAAGGAGGACGGACTTTCCTTCCTCCTCAGCGACAGAGACAATCCGCAGAATAAATTCGGTTACATCCGCGCTCTTGCCGGAAACGGTCTGGTGAAAGTCGTGGCCTGTCCCCAGGTGTTGGTCTCCAGCCATACGGAGGCGGAACTGAAGGTCGTCGAAGACGTGCCTTATGTGGCTTCGGCGCTGACGGATACGGCGTCCACCTCCTCCACCTCCACCGCCTTCACCAGCCAGATCGACTATCAGGAGGCGGGCGTCATCCTCACGATCACGCCGCAGATCACCAGCACGGATCTGATTTCCCTGGACATCACCCAGACCCTTTCCAGCGTCCTGGCCAATTCCTACACCACCGTCGACGCCCCCGTCTTCCCCACCCGCGAAATCACCACCAACATGACCATCCGGAACGGACGGACCATGATTATCGGCGGGCTTATCCAGGAAAAGAAAACCGACAACCTTTCCAGTGTCCCGATCATCAACAGCATCCCCTTCCTCCGCCGTCTCTTCGGCAGCACGGACGCTTCCGTCGAACGTTCTGAAATCCTGGTCCTGATCACCGGATACATCATCGATGAACAGAGCAAGGTCGAAGAGATGATCAAACGCTACAACGACGCCGTGAAAGCCTTGAATGATTTCGATGACAATCTGGGAGACCGTCCCGGCGCCGGGAAACGAGTCACCCTTTACGAAAAAATCAGCCAGTCGGGGATATGATACAGCCATGACCGATGATTCCTCCTCTTTGACAGCTCTGACAGCCAGCCGGAAAACTCCGGATACGGATGACGGGCCTCATCCTCCGTCCTCTCCGGCGCTTCCCTCTCCTGCCGCGGGCCATTCCTTTGAAGAATGCCATCGCCGCCTTCAGGCGGAACTCTCTTCCTTCAGGACGGAAGAATCCAACTCCGCCCCTTCCGGCGGCAATGAGGATTCCCCGGACTGGATCAGGGCGCGCGCACAGGACGCCGCTCTGGTCCAGTCCGGCGTTCTGAGCGAATTCCAGCTGGCCGATCTCTATGCCCGCGCCTACGGGAAACCCGCCGTCGATGAAAATGAACTCCGCCAGCCGGAACCCTATCCGGACTGTCCCCTGGAGTTCTCCAATGCGAATCTCTGTCTTCCTTACGAATGGAACGGGGAAAGCATCACCTTCCTGGTGGCGGATCCCTACGGACTGGAACAGCTGGAGTTCCTTGTACACAGGACCTGGTCCATGGGAATGGATTTCCGCTTCGTTCGCAGGACCTTTCTCGAGCGCATGCTCAGCAAGCTCCAGAATCTGGAGCAGGACGCCCAGCAGACGCCCGATGCCGCCGAAGACGAAAACGCCTTGCGTTCCATGGCGGGCGAAGCAAGAATCGTGCGGCTCGTGAACGACATCTTCAGCCGGGCCATCGAATCGGGAGCCAGCGACATTCATATCGAACCTGGCGAGGATCTCGTCTCCGTCCGCTGCCGCATCGACGGCGTACTGACGGAAATCCTGAGCTGTCCCCTGAACCAGTTCCCCGCAATCGCCTCGCGCATCAAACTTCTCGGGGGGCTGAACATCGCCGAAAGCCGTCTGCCCCAGGACGGGCGCACCAATGTCCAGCTCGGGCATCTGACTCTGGACATGCGCATCAGCACAATTCCGATCCTCACAGGAGAAAGCATTGTGCTGAGGCTCCTCAATCAGGAGAGCATCGCCTTTGACCTGAAAACACTCGGGATGTCCGACATTCATCTGCGGGAGTTCCAGCGTCTGATCCGCATTCCTCACGGGATGATCCTGGTGGTGGGCCCCACCGGAAGCGGAAAAACGACCACGCTTTACAGCGTCATCAGCCAGCTGAACGATCAGAAGAAGAAGATCATCACGGTCGAGGACCCCGTGGAATACAAAATGGCGGGACTCTGCCAGATGCAGGTCAATCCGAAGATCGGGGTCACCTTCGCTTCGGGACTGCGTCATATTGTGCGTCAGGATCCGGACATCATCCTGGTCGGGGAAATCCGCGACAGGGAGACGGCGGACATCGCCGTCAACGCCGCTCTCACGGGACATCTGGTGCTGAGCACACTGCACACAAACGATGCGGTCGGAGCGGTGACGCGTCTCCTGGATATGGGGCTGGAACCGTTTCTGGTGTCGTCGGCACTTTACGGGGTGCTGTCGCAGCGTCTTGTGCGGAAGATCTGTCCTGAATGCCGCGGGGAGGCGCGTCCCGTCAAATGCCGGCGCTGCGGAGGAAGCGGATTCAAGGGACGTTCCGGCATTTTTGAACTGCTCTTCATGAACGACGAACTCCGCGCAGCGGTCAACCGCAACGCTTCAAGCTCGGAGCTGGAGGCAATCGCCATCCGGCACGGCATGACCACGCTCAAGCAGGACGGCGACTCGAAGGTCAGGGCCGGAATCACCACCGCTGAGGAACTTTCACGTTCCACGGCGGAACTCTGATCCCCCCTCCTCCGCGGAAGATGAAGAAAGTGAAGAAGGAGAAAAAGGAGAAAAAGACCGGATCATGGCGCTTTACCGATACATCGCTGCCGCAAAAGGCGATCCCCCTCACGAAGAACTCATTGAGGCGGACAGCAGAGACGAAGCTCTCGGGAAACTCCGTTCCAGGCGGATGACTCCCGTACGTTTCTGCGGCGAAGTCTCCATGGCTTCCGGCGGCGGGTTCAGCCTTTCCCTGAGCCGGAGAAACCGCATTGACACCTATGAATTCACGCGTCAGCTCACGCCTCTTCTCAACTCCTACATTCCTCTGGAACGCGCGCTCGGGATCATTGCAGAAAGCACGGAGGAGCCCTCCCAGCGCGCCCTGGTCAACAGCATGCGGCAGGGACTGCATGAGGGCAAAAAATTTTCCGAACTGGTCCGCTCAAACGGGAAACTGTTCCCGGGATATTACGCCAACCTGATCGAAAGCGGTGAGGAGACCGGGTGTCTGCCCGAAGTCATGAATCATCTTCTCAAATTCATGAGCGAAAGCCGCGAACAGCGCAACTTCATTGTTTCGAGTTCGATTTATCCGCTGGCGATTCTTTCGGTGACGCTGATTGTGACGGTGCTGCTGTTTACGGTGTTCGTCCCGAAATTCGCGAAGATCTTCACCGACACCGGGCGCGAACTGCCGCCTTCGATGAATTTTCTGATGGGGCTGAGCCATTTTGCCGCCTGGGCGTGGTGGATGCTCCCGCTGGGGGCGTTGCTCGTCTATCTCCTTCTGCTCAGGATTTTCGGGAAGGAAAGGCTGAGGGAAAGTTTTTGCGCCTTTCTGCTCTCCGTCCCCCTGTTCGGAAGGATCATCATCGACCTTGAAATGAGCAGGTACATCCGTACTCTGGCCATCCTGATCGCAAATCATGTGGAAATCATCCGGACGGTCCGGATCGCGGGGCGCATCATCGGGAATCCGGTCATCGCGCGCGATTTTGAATCCATCGGGAGCAGTCTGAAAGGCGGTCAGAAACTCTCCTCCGCCCTGACCGGGAACCGTTTCATCCCCAGGGAGATGGTCCCCATGCTCCGGATCGGGGAGGAATCCGGAACGGTCGGGACGATGCTCGAACGGATCGCGGACAATCTGGAAAGCGACACGCGTTTGAAAATCAAACGCCTTCTGAGTCTTTTTGAACCTGCGGTCATCGTCTTTCTCGCCGCGGTGGTCCTGGTGGTGGTGGCCTCCATCTTCGTGGCCATGATGGAAATGAACACCATCGGATGAACAGGAGAGGAGGGGAAAAAAGGAAAGTCCGCGGCTCCTTCCAGGCGGAAACGCGGAGCACGAAGCCTCAGACCGGGGCCAGGGCCCGGGGCAGAACAGAAGAAAATGGATTCGTTTCGGAAACAACTTTGCAGCAACATGAAAAAACAAGGAGGCGGCACGCTATGAGAAACACAAAAAGAATCCCGCGGAGGAACGGAAGAGGCAAAAGAAGACCATTCACGCTGATCGAACTTGTGGTGGTCATCGTCATCCTGGTCACGCTCGCATCCATCGCGACCCCGATGTACATGAACTATACGAAAAAGGCCAAGATCGGCGCCGCGACCACCCAGGTCAAAATGCTCAAGGAAGCCCTGACCGGATATAAACTCGACGTCGGGAGCTATCCGGACTCCCTGGAAGGACTGATCGAAAACACCTCCTCCAGCGAAAAATGGGACGGTCCCTATCTCGATCCCCCGAAAATCCCCCTGGATCCCTGGGGCAATGAATACGTCTACGTCAATCCGGGCGAGCACGGCGATTTTGATCTCTCCTCCTACGGCGCCGACGGCCAGAGCGGAGGAACCGGAGAAAATGCCGACATCAACAGCTGGGAATACATCCTTGCCAACGCGGATAACTCCATTGCCGAATACGCCCCGCCAGAGCTTGTCACGCTTGAAGGACAGCTGGTAGACAGCCGCATTGCCGACGCGCTTGCCGCTATGGCGGCGGGCACCCGGG
>CAJMAW010000154.1 GCA_905211485.1 uncultured Lentisphaeria bacterium
CGCCACAACGATTCCCTCCGGAGAAACAAGCCCTGCATGAAGCAGCGCAGTCGCCGGGAGAATAATGCTCGTCGGATAACATCCCGGACAGGCAATCAGATTCGCCGTGCGGATCTGTTCGCGATTCCGTTCCGGCAGTCCGTAAACAGCCGTCTTCAGCAGTTCCGGCGCGGGATGATCCGCGCCGTAGTACTTTCTGTACTTCTCCGTGGATTTCAGGCGGAAATCTGCACTGATGTCAATCGCGACCACCCCCGCTTCCGTCAGGGGAATGGCAAATTCAGACGCAAGCCCGTGAGGCAAAGCAAGAAACGCCGTGTCGCACTCTTTCGCAATCTTTCCGACATCGGGAGCGGAAAAGGACAATCCCGTCCCCGCAAGCCTCGGAAAAATCTCCGCAATATCCTTCCCCGCATTCTGACGGGAGGTAATGACTTTGATCTCCACCTCGGGATGACGGGTCAGAAGCCTCAGAAGCTCTTCTCCCGCATAACCGGACGCACCCACAATCCCCACACGAACTTTTGACATGACAGAACTCTCCCTTAAAATAACAAGACTTCGCCGAAACGAAGTCTTGATGAAAGATACAAAATATTGAATCCGGACAATTAGCGTTTCGAGAACTGGAAACGTTTTCTCGCTCCCGGCTGACCGGGTTTCTTCCGTTCCTTTTCACGGGAATCGCGGGTCAGCATGCCGGAATCCTTCAGCACGGGCTTGTAATTCTCGTCCGTCTTCACAAGCGCCCGGGAAATCGCATGACGCAGCGCGCCCGCCTGCCCCGCCTTGCCTCCGCCCACGATCGAGGCGGAAACATCGTAAAGCCCCACTGTCCCGCTCACCTTCAACGGCTGCATGATGTAGCCGCGGAGAGCTTCCGTGTCAAAATATTTCTCGAATTCTTCGCCGTTGACCTTGATTTTCCCGGAGCCGCTGCTCATGCGCACGCGAGCACTCGCACTTTTCCTGCGTCCGGTCGCACAAATTTCAGAAGTTTTGTTCATTCTGGTGTTCTCCCTTAGATTTCAGCCTTTTCCGGTTTCTGCGCAGCATGCGGATGTTCGGCGGTGGCATACACTTTCAGCTTGCGGTACTGAGACCGGCCAAGACGGCCTTTCGGAAGCATCCCCCACACGGCCTCGCGGATCAGACGTTCCGAATTCCGGGCTCGGACTTCCTTCGCGGTCGCAAACTTGTGCCCGCTGCGGTATCCGGTGTATTTTTCATAAATCTTGGTCACTTCCTTGCTCCCCGTCAGGAGAACTTTATCCGCATTGATCACAATCACCACCGCTCCGGTGTCCACATGCGGGGTGTAGGTGGGAAGATCTTTGCCGCGAAGACAATTCGCAACTTTTACGGCAAGACGTCCCAGCGGAACGTCCGCGGCGTCGAACAGCACATGTCTGAGCTTGATCTCGCCGGTTTTGGCCAAGTAAGTCTTCATTTTCTTCAAACTCCGATTTCTAAGTAACTTTCAACAAACAGATCCCATTCCCGGGGCCCGACTGCCAGATCGTTCCCGGATCTCTTTCCTGCGCCCGTCATCGGGAAATACGGCCGCGGGAAAGCATATACCATACTGTCATTTCCTTCTTTTTCAAGCTTTTTCAAGAAAAAAACCACAGAATCCGTCCAAAAAAGCCTTCCTTCCGCGTGATTCGGCTTTCTCCAATCCCCTTCCCCGGGAAGAAAGAACGCAACGACGCACGCATTTTTCTTTCCGCTTTTCCGGATCGTTTCTTACATCGCGTCCGGAATCCGGATCGTCAAAGTCTCCAGACCGTCCTTCAGGACTTCGCGCACCGCAAAGCAGAGCGCAAGACGCGCCGAACGGATCGCGGGATCCTCCGCATTCAGCACCTGTTTTTCCCGGTAAAAGCGGTTGAATGCCTTCGCCAGTTCCAGAAGGTAGTTCACAAGCACGGAACAATCCATCTTCTCCGCTGCCGAACGAATCGTCTGGGGATAACGGAAGATCTGGACTGCAAGCGATTTTTCTTCAGGCGAATCCAGAAGCGACCAGTCCGCATGCGCGGGGTCACAGTCGAACCCCCTTTCCGCCGCCTTCCGCGCAATGGAATTGATCCGTGCTCCGGCATACTGAACATAGGGGCCCGTATCGCCTTCAAATTTCAAAGAGGCCTGAGGATCAAACATCATCGTCGTCTTCGGATTGAATTTCAGAAGCATGAACTTCAAGGCACCCATCCCGATGATTTCCGCGCGTTCCTCCAGATCCGGGGGCACTTCGCCTCCGCCGCGTTCCAGGGTGGCGTTCTTCGCAAGTGCGTGCATTTCGTCAAACAAATCGTCGGCATCGACCACGGTCCCTTCGCGGCTCTTCATCTTTCCGGAAGGAAGATTCACCATCCCGTACGCCAGATGGTGGAGTTTGTCCGCCCATTCGCAGCCCGTTTTCTTCAGAATGGCAAAAAGCATCTGGAAATGAAGAAGCTGTTCATCACCCACCACCCAGATCATCGAATCGGGATGGTGTTCGCGGTATTTCAAAAGCGTGGTGCCGATGTCCTGTGTGATATAGACGCTGGTGCCGTCTGAACGGAGAAGAACTTTTTCTCCGAGTCTGCCGAGATCCACAATCACCGCCCCGTCGGCGCGGCGCTTGAAAACGCCTTTCTTCAGATTCTCCGCAATCTCTTCCTTTCCCAGAAGATAGGTCTGACTTTCAAGATACGTCTTCACAAATTTCACACCCATTCGTTCATAGGTGCGGTTAAAGCCGTCGATCACCCAGGAATTCATTTTCTTCCATAGCGCGACCGTTTCCGGATCGCCGTTCTCCCAGTCCCGGAGCATTTTCTGCGCGGCACTTCCGATTTCTGTTTCCGGGAACAGCTCGTCGGAACTTTTCTCCGCCAGTTCCGGCCTTGCCGCACGGAGTCCGGCAATCTGTTCCTGGAGAACGGAATTGAACTTCACATAATAGTCGCCTACAAAGTGGTCTCCTTTGATCCCGGACCGTTCGGGCGTATCCCCGTTCCCGTATCTCTGGTACGCCAGCATGGATTTGCAAATGTGGATCCCGCGGTCGTTGATCAGATTCACCGGCAGAAGATCATGCCCCGCACGGCTGAGAAGCGAACACACCGCCATGCCGATCGTATTGTTGCGGACATGACCGAGATGCTGGGGCTTGTTCGTATTCGGCGCGGAATATTCCACCAGGATCCGTCTCCGCTCCTCCGGTGGCAGAGCCACGGATTCAAAGAGTCTCCCCATGTCCGCTATGGAGTCGCGGTAAAGGGCGGATGCTTTCAGAGTCATGTTGACAAATGCCTTCACACGGCGAACGGACTGTACATCCTCATTCTTTTCAAGAATTTCCGTCACTTCCTCCGCGACTTTCTCCGGAGAAGACCCGAACAGTTTGGCAAAACGGAAACAATTCACCGTGAGATCCCCTTCCATTCCGGGCGGGCACGGCTCCGCGGTAATCATCCAGTTGGACGGAAGCGCTGCGGCAGGATGCGCAGACAGAAGTTCCTTTTTCACAAAATCCAGACATTGAAAATTCATCTTGGTCAATCTCGGTTCTCCAGTTGTTGGCTGCAAAAAAAGCTCTATCAAAATATAAGGATAAAGAAAGAGGGGATCTTTTCCTTTTTTACTTCTGCTTTACATTTACATACATCTGTGCATCAAAGGGTGGTCCGAATCACGGTCGAAGTCGTTCCGGGATTCACGGCAATGGAATAGGCTCCGAAACAGGCCGGGATCAGGCAGGATGCTCCCACAGGCAGTTCCGTCCGGCAGCGGCTGTTTTCGACCGTCACCGGCATATTGATTGCGGTCAGGATATGAAAACTGCGCGTACTGAATGTGGAATCCCGCCAGTCTTCCACCAGTTTCAGTTCGTCTGTGCGGAAATAAGGGCAGCGGTTGATCAGGGGATATTTCCGGTTGTGGTCTGCGATATTGCTCGCGCCTGAAATCCGTGAAACGGTGCGGTCCATGAAGTCTATGCTGGCCAGAGCTTTTTCAATATGCAGCTCGCGGACTTTCCCGTGTTCATCGGTGCGGTGCCAGTCGCTGATCCGGAAAGTCATGTCGCTGTTCTGCTGAATCTCCAGCAGGAGATTCCCTCCCCCGATGGTATGGATCCGCCCGGCATTGATGAAATAGGCGTCCCCGGGAATCGAGTCGAAGGACTGGAGAAGATTTTCCACGTCCGCGGAATCTATCAGATTGAGGAACTGCTGACGCGTCGCGGAAGATTTCAGCCCGGCAAAGACCATCGCACCCGGATCGGCATCCATGATGTACCACATTTCAGACTTGGGCTGGGACCCGTCCCGCAAACGTGCGCAGACGGATTCCGAAGGATGAACCTGAAGCGACAGGCGCCGTCCCGCATCAATCAGTTTCACCAGCAGGGGAAAACGCCCCCCCCTGAAACTCGATCCGACAAAATCACGCCCATATTCCTGAACCAGCTGATGAATGGAAACTCCTCCCAGACAGCCGTTCAGGACCGCAGTCTCCACTTCCGGGCGGTCACAGATCTCCCAGGCCTCCCCGATCGGCCCTGCATCGGAAGGAATCGGACGGCCCAGCACTGACGCCAGTTTCGTCCCCCCCCAGAAAACCTGCTTGTAAACCGGTTCAAACAAAAGCGGATAGAGCCGTTCCTTCTCAATCAAGTTCATTGTTTGCATGTCTCCTTTGTCGAGAGAGATTCGATTCTTCAGTCAATCCGTCTTTCCATATTTTTTTACTTGGAAAAAACAATTGTCCGCCTTCCCGAACAAATAATCCGGTGATCCAGATGCGCCCGTACGGCGCGTGAGAGCACCCGTCTTTCAATATCCTTTCCTATCCGCTTCAGATCTTCCGGTTCGGCCTCATGAGTGATTCTTTCCACATCCTGCTCGATGATCGGCCCTTCGTCAAGATCCGGAGTCGCATAGTGAGCCGTGGCCCCGATCATCTTCACGCCGCGCGCCCAGGCGCGTTCGTAAGGATTTCCTCCTTGAAACGCCGGAAGAAACGCATGGTGGATGTTGATGATCCGCTCCGGATAACGTGTGACGAAATCATTGCTGAGAATCTGCATGTAGCGGGCCAGAACCACCAGATCCACATCGTATTTGGAAAGAAGATCCAGGATTTCCTTCTCCTGCGCGGCCTTGTCACCGTTCCGGATCGGACAGTAGAAATACGGCACACGGAACTGATCCGCCACAGGCTCCAGGTCCGGATGATTGCTGATGATGAGCGGAATTTCGCACTGGAAATCCCCGTCCTGGGCATGAACCAGAAGATCATACAGGCAATGGGAGGTTTTGGAAACCATCAGCGCCATCCGCTGGATCCGGTCCAGATAATAGACCCGCCATTCCAGATGGAACTGTTCGGCGAAGCGGGAAAAATCTTCTTCAAATTCCCGGCGCGTGCAGGGAAGATCCGAGATATCCAGTTTGATCCGCATGAAATAGAGACTTTCATGCATGTCCGTGTACTGCTGGCAGTGCAGGATGTTGAATGTCCTGGAATAGAAGAAGGTTGTGATTTCCGCAAGCAGACCCTTCCGATCGCTGCATTTAATCAGGAAAACCGCTTTTTTACTGGACATGGGCTTTGTTTCTCCCGCGTTTCTTTTTCCGGCAAAACAAGATTATTTGCCGCAGCACTTTTTGTATTTTTTCCCGGAGCCGCAGGGGCAGTCGTCATTCCGGCCGACCTTCGGAAATTCCCGGCGGAAGGAAATCTGCACTTCCGGCTCGGATTCCCCTCCTTCAGCTTCCGCGGGGGAACCGGCGGGAGAAAGATCATCGACAGACTGATGTATCAGAGTCTGAGGAATTTTTGAAAAAATTCTCTCGAACGCCGCAAGACTCGTCGCCGAACGGAAAATATTGTTCAGGATCTCCTGGTCGATTTCATCCAGAAGCGCATCAAACATCTTGAACGCTTCCTGCTTGTATTCCACCAGCGGATCCTTCTGCGCATAGGCACGGAGCCCGATCGTGTTCCGGAGGTCGTCCATGGCACGGAGATGATCCTGCCACAAACGGTCGATCGCGTCCAGAATGATGTGGCGTTCAAGCCATTTCAGCGCCTCGGGATCCTCCAGAGTCTCCTTGACGGCGTAGGCCTCCTTCACTCGGGCGACGATCGCGTCAATCGTCCGGTCCTGATCGACGATCCCGGACTCTCCTTCCTTGAACACCACCACCTTCTTCTCGTCAAAGCCTATCGGGAAGGTGGAATTGAGCCATGAAATCAACATCTCGCGGTTGATCTGGCAGGATGCGTCCGGAGGAGTCGCCGCCACGGCGTCCTGCACATGTTTTTCCACGGCGATTTCCAGAATCGCAAAGATTTCATCCCTGCAGTTTTCATTGAAAAGGGTCTCTTTCCGGAAGCCGTAGATGACTTCACGCTGCTTGTTCATGACATCGTCATATTCCAGCGTGCGTTTGCGGATGGAAAAATGATGCTGTTCCACGCGGCGCTGAGCCGTCTCAATGGATTTGTTCAGCCAGGGGTGCTGAAGCTCCTCGCCCTCCTCCAGGCCGAAGCGCTCCATGATCTTGACGATCCGGTCCGAACCGAAAAGACGCATGAGATTGTCTTCCAGCGACACATAAAAACGCGAAGCCCCGGGATCTCCCTGCCGGGCGCTGCGTCCGCGCAGCTGCCTGTCGATGCGCCGGGAATCGTGGCGGG
>CAJMAW010000155.1 GCA_905211485.1 uncultured Lentisphaeria bacterium
GCTGCATTCCCTGCACCCGGCAGGCACGCCTGCCGTATTTTTTCTTTTTTTGACTTGCTGAAAAATAGGAGAGAGGACGCATTTATCAGCGTTTTGAACCAAGAGTGCGGCCCTGGGCATCACGGTAAATAGTCGTGCCACTGTTCTCCTGATGAGTTGCCGTCCCGGCAGTATGTCCATGCGCATCCCGGTATGTAGTGGAATTCTTCCCTGTCTGCGTAGCTGTGGCTGTGGTCCGGCCCCGGGCATCGCGGTAAATGGTCGTACCGCCATTCTGAATGGCAGTTCCAAGAATGCGGCCCCGGGCATCGCGGTAGATCGTGAAATTTCCGTTTTGACTCGATGTTCCCAACGTTCTGCCAACGCTGTCCCGGTAAGTGGTGGAATTCCCGTTCTGAGTCGAAGTCCCGACGATCCGCCCAGACTGGTCACGAAACGTCTGTCGGTCTGCGCTCAACAATGTGGATCCCATGCATAGTACGAAAAAAACAAATACGGCAGTCAGAAGTCTCCTTTCCATTTCCACAGGCCCTCTCCTTCGTTTTCTTCTTCCGCTTTTTCTGCTTTTTCTGCTTCGCCTGTCTTACTATAGGCGGATTCCTTTCCCCTTTCAAGCCGTTCCCAGAAGAATGTGATCTCAGGCAGACAGACGACTGGCGGAGATGCTCCATCCGCGGCGATCCCCCCTTTTGCTGCTGCATCCCCTCCGGAGAAATACTTATGCGGAAGAGCTTGATTCCTGTCAAAAACGGTAGACAGAAGAGACAGCCCGGCAACAGCTGAACTGCAGTTGAATCAGGGCAGGTCCTGATTGATCCTAATTAAGGGAAATCCGGATGAAGACCAAGCGGAAAACTGGCATCCCCAACGGGATTCGAACCCGTGTTACCAGGATGAAAACCTGGTGTCCTAGGCCTCTAGACGATAGGGACTTGAGTGGCCGGAGCTTATACTGTATATGTCTTTCAGGAAAAATCAACCCGTTTTCCAGGAAAAATTCAAGATTTCTTTTCTGGCTCTTTCCTTCTTTCTTCTTTTTCTTCTTCCCTTTTTTATTCTGTCTTGGAATCCTGACTTGCATGCTTCCTTTTCCCGCCGGAGAATCTGGAGAATCTGGAGAGAGAGGCGGGGAACACTGGGGAAGAGAAGAAAAATCAGGGACCACATAAGGTGCGGAGAAGAAAGGGGAAGCGCTCAGGGGAGATCCACTTCCCAGTCCTTGAAGTAATATTTCCTGTCCCTTTCTCCGATGGGCCGGAGAACGCGGCAGGGATTGCCCACTGCCACAACGCCGGGCGGAATGTCTTTTGTCACAACACTGCCCGCTCCGATGACGGAATCGTCGCCAACGGAAACTCCCGGGAGCAGAATGCTCCCTGCCCCGATCCAGACGTTGTTCCCGATTCGGACAGGTACATTGAACTGCGCCACCTTGCGACGGAGTTCGGGATCCACGGGATGCCCGGCCGTTGCGATTGTAACATTCGGCCCGATCATGACGCTGTCTCCGATGTAGATATCCGTATCGTCGACCAGAGTCAGATTGAAGTTTGCGTAAAAATTGTTCCCGACATGTGTATGGCAGCCCCAGTTGGCATGAAGCGGGGGCTCTATGTAACAGTTCGTTCCCATGGATCCCAGCAGAGTTTCCAGAATTTCCCGGCGCCGGGGAAGTTCCGACGGACGCGTCTGATTGAAATCGTACAGTTTTTCAAGACACTGGAGCTGCTCCTGAAACAGTCCCTCATCCGTGCAGAAATACAGTTTTCCGTTTTTCATCCGTTCTTTGACGTTCATTAGAAATGATCCCTTTGCAAATGAAATGAATCGTTGCTGTGTTTTCTCTGGAAACTGCGGACTGTGCCTTCTGTGTCCCCCTGCCGTGGTTTCTTCCACGGAAGAAGGCGGTTTCTCCCCTCTCTCTCCGGAGGAGGAGGATGGAGGAGGCAACACACACACCCATATGACGGAAAGAGCTGTTCTCAGCGGATCAGCCGTGAAACCGCTTTGAAGGAGGGGTGCGCGGCATCCTTCAGCAGAAGGAAAATCCAGCTCTCGCTCGGAATGACATTGATCCCGGCATGACGCATCATCCTCAATGCCGATGCCTTGTCCGAAGGCCTCCGGGAGGCGGCGGCATCTTCCGCCAGGTAGACTTCATAGCCCGCTGCCGACGCCTCCAGAGCCGTCTGGAAGAGGCAGACATGGGTCTCCACTCCGGCGAGAAGCAGAACCCTGCGGGATGATTTTTCCAGTTCCGCCCGGAAGATCTTGTCGGCAAAACAGGAGAACGAGGTCTTTTCAATGACGGGCGTTCCCTCGGGGAGAAGCGTTTTCAAACTGGGAAGCGTCGGACCCAGTCCACGCGGATACTGCTCCGTCACGAGCAGCGGCACCTTCAATTCATTCATCGCCCGGAGCAGAATTTCCGTCCTTCCCAGTGCGGCGGGCATTTCGGAAATGGCGGGAAGAAATTTCTCCTGCATGTCCACAATGCAGAAAATGGAGTTGTCTGTATCAGGAATCAGCATGCTGTGCCTTCCTTTCTCTTTTTTCTCTTTTTTCTTTATTTTCAGTCATATTCTCCCGGAATTTCTCCTCCGGCATTTCTGGAGGAGAAGAAGGCTTGGCCCCTCAGGGAAAGGCTTTCCCGGAGTCATGATTTTTTCAGCACTGGGAATCTTCATAAACATCGCTCAGCGCGAACAGGGAAGGGCGCTCCGGATCGCGGTCAATCCACATGCCGTTTGTGAAGTCCGGGAAGGGGACCGGGGCGCTGCCCATGGCGATGGAATCTTCCGAAAGACAGGTGACCGCCATCCAGGTTGCGGTGTCGTACACGTCGATCGGAGTCTGGGAGCGGTTCCGCACCGCGTCGAAGAAGGCCTGCAGGACCATCACATCCATGTTGCCGTGCCCGATGGAGGAATCGCCCATGTACTGTTTCCAGAGGGGATGATCATATTTTTCATAAAAATCCTTGACCGGGGACCAGGTCTCGGATTTCTTTGTTTCATCCTCGATGAAGATGGCGCCGTGAGTTTCGCTCCAGAGTCCGCGGGTCCCCTGAACCATGCCGTTCCGTGAATATGGGCGCGGGAGAGAGACGCAGTGACGGACAAGCAGTGTTTCCCCATTCGCGCATTTGATAACCGTCGTGACAACATCGCCCGCATTATAGCAGCGCGGTTTCCCTTTTCCCTGAGGCGTCTTCCCGTGTTTCTCCTCCCAGGCGGCAAAGCCCCGGGCCTTCGATGCCGTGGAAGTCAGTGCCAGGAAACGGTTCCCCCGGTTGATGTTCAGAATCTTTGCCATCGGGCCCACTCCGTGAGTGGGGTAGAGGTCTCCGTTCCGGCGGAGATTGTGCAGAATGCGTTCCCGTCGTCTCTCCACGGAGCCTGCCATCCCGGAAAGGTTGTGCTCATACCCGCATTCGCAATGCACGATTTCTCCGAAAATTCCCTGCCGGACCATGTTCAGAACCATCATTTCATTGCGGTCGTAACAGCAGTTCTCGAGCATCATGCAGGGGATCCCCGTGCGTTCGGAGGTGCGGACCAGTTCCCAGAGCTGTTCAATGCTGGTCGCGCCGCCCACTTCGATCCCCACGTATTTCCCCGCATTCATCGCATCCAGCGCAACCGGAATATGAGCGTTCCACATCGTCGACACAATCACCGCGTCAATGGATGGATCCGCAAGAATTTCCCGGTGGTCCGTAAAAACTTTCGGCTTGCGGATCTTGTACTTCGCACAGATTTCAAGTGCCCAGCTGATCCGCTCCTGACTTTTGTCGCAAATGGAGGAAAGAACGGTTCCTCCGGCCGCTTTTGTGCCTGCAAGATGGGCTTCGGAACGTCCGCCCAGCCCGATGATTGCCACTTTCAGTTTCCTGCTGTTCATTTTCCCGGAAATCCTTTTTCCCCCTCGAGCCTCCACGCAGATCCGGAGTTTTTCCCTCCTGCGTTCGGGGGCGCGTTTTTTCATTCTTCATTCATTCTTTCTTCCGGCCTTGTCCTGCCCGAAACGGATTGTTCCCCGCGTAATGATAAACGGTATTCCTGTTTTCACCTTCTGCTGTCGTTTCAGGAATCGCCGGAAAACAAGGCACGGGGAGCGGAGGAGGAGAAGACTCTTCTTCCCGTCCTGCCGGAATAATCTATCATCTTCAAAACACCAATGCAAGGAAAAGAGGTTTCCCGTTTCAGGGAAATCCTCATCCTGCCCCTCCGGGTGGGGAAGACGGAAGGGAAAAAAGGGGGTGAAAAAGTCTTCCTGGAATCTTCCGGAAAGCGTCATGCCCTCCCCGTGTGCATCATAATTATGCTGGTCTGCTCTCCCTGCCGGAAGCACCCGGTCCCGGCAGAAGTTTTTTTCACGAAAGTAAGAGGAGGAGAAATTTTGAACAGGACCTGATCTGATGCGGAGGGAAGGTTTTCCGGGGTCAGAAGTCTTCGTCGAAAGTGGTCTGCCTGGCGAGACAGTGCGTCGGGTCGCATCCGTCGAAACAGTAGGTGCAGATTTTGGACTTCGGCAGCCCGATGGCTTCGACCAGTTTTTCGATGCTCTGATACTTCAGGGAGGTCAGTCCGAGAATCTTCCGGATTTCTTCAACCATTCTGTTGTACTTATCCGTTCCCGCGGTGGTGTATTCCTTCAGGACTTCTTCCTTCGGCTCCTCTCCCTCCAGTGTATTGATGACCCGCCGCGCAACAAGGTCAAGAATGGATTTGGATCTGGAAAAATTCAAAAAGAGACATGGATATGCCAGCGGAGGCGAAGCGGAACGCATATGCACTTCCGCCGCTCCCCGTTCGTACAGGCGCGAGGCAATGTGTTTGAACTGAGTCCCGCGCACGATGGAATCATCGCAGAAAAGCAGTTTTCTTCCGGTGATCTGCTCGTCAATGGGCAGGAGTTTCATTTTTGCGACCAGACTGCGCATGGTCTGATTCTGGGGCATGAAACTTCTGGGCCAGGTCGGCGTATATTTCACCAGGGCGCGCATATAGGGTTTCTTCGCGGCGTTGGCATAGCCGATGGCATGGGCGACTCCGGAATCGGGAATCCCGCAGACGGAATCAATGTCTGCATTGTCATTCTCCGCCATCAGCGCGCCGTTCCTGTACCGGACCGTTTCCGTGTTCCGGCCTTCGTAATCCGAGGAGGGATAACCGAAATAAACCCAGAAGAATGAACACATCTGCATACATTCCTCGGGTTCTTTCAGCTGAGTGATCCGTTCGGGCGCGACTCGGATGATTTCCGCCGGTCCAAGCCCCCTGACGAATTCATAGTCCAGATTCGGCAGAGAGGTGCTTTCCATTGCGAGTGCGAAGGATCCGGGCTTTGCTCCCACAATGAGCGGCGTCCGCCCGTATTTGTCTCTGGCCGCGTAAATTTCCCCGTCCTTCATGATCAGCATGGAGCAGGAGCCGTTCACCATTTCCATGGCATAGGCGATCCCCTCCTCCAAGGAATGTCTGGTATTGATCAGGGAAGCCACCACTTCGGTGGGGTTGTATTCGCCCATGCTCAGTTCTGAAAAATGAGCTCCGTGAGCGCAGATCCCCTTCCTTGCGAGTTCCTCGATATTGTTGAGTTTCCCGACGGTCACGATGGCGTAGACTCCCAGATGGGAACCGATGACCAGCGGCTGATCCTCAAGATCACTGATGACGCCGATCCCGCAGTTCCCTTCCAGATGCTCCAGATCCGAATCGAATTTCGAGCGGAACTGGGAATTGGTGATGTCGTGAATGAAGCGGGTGATGACTCCGCGCGTGCTGGTGACGGCAAGACCTCCGCGCCGTGTCCCGAGATGGGAATGGTAATCTGTCCCGTAAAACAGATCCGCGACACAGCTTCCATTTGAAACAACGCCAAAAAAACCGCCCATAAAAAACCTCTGCTGAAGTTGAAAGAACTTTTTCCCTCCTTCCCCGGAGGCTGCGGAACAATTCAGCCGACGGAGTGCGCGGGACCCGGAAACGCCATGGCCTTTTCAAGAAAAAGAAAAGTTTCAGCGTTTAATATAGCATGGAAGATTTTTTTCCGCAAGCCTGCGGACCCAGGAAAACGGATTCCGTCCTCTGCCGGAGCGGGGGGAGGAGAGAGAACTCCCCTTCCTTTTTCCTTTTTCCTTTTCTTCCCCTTTCCCCTTATCCTTATCCCCTCCATCCTGTCCTCTTCCATGCCGTCCAGTTTCCTCATTCCGGAAAATAATAGAGATTCCAGATTCTCCGTATGAATTCTTTTTCCCGTTCTTCCCGCTGCGCCGGACTTTCCGGAGAAGCAGAGGGGTGAAGCAGATTCAGGATTGCCGAGATCTCTCCCGGTTCGATTTCCTTTCCCCTCCGTGTAAGCACAGTATTCAGTTTCAAGAGATCGGCTCCCACAGAGCCCCTTTCGCACTCTTCCGCAAGCCAGGGAATAGAAACCCGGTGTCCGGAAATCAGATAGGAAGCCGTTCCCGGATCCTCTATCCTGATCCTGTTTTCTTTCAAATAGGTTGAAAGATTTGTTTCCTACCTGAGCGTCAGAAGCCGGATTCCCCGCAGACGAATTTCCTTCCGCATCAGGAGGGAGGGATATTCAAAATAATAGTTCCTTTCCCAACCGAAAAACATCAGGGCGCCTCTATTTATTTGAGGGGGAATTGAGTTTGTAACAGGAAAAAGAATGC
>CAJMAW010000156.1 GCA_905211485.1 uncultured Lentisphaeria bacterium
CCGCCGTTCCCTTTTCCGCGGCCTCCTCCGCTCGTTCGGAGGCTTCCTCAATGCTGTGCAGAATCACGCTTTCCGAATTCGGAAGCCTCCGGGCAAAACGCGCCCACAGACTCAGAGACCTGCCCCCGCCGGAGGAGGGATTGACCAGAATCAGATATCGTTTCATCGGTAAATCCCCATTTTCTGATAGAGCGGAGTCGGGGTGCCGCTTTGCTTTTTCCATTCCGCGACGAGTTCGCGTGTCTTTTCCCATGGGAGCGGAAGAACAGTCCCGCCGCTTTCCGTCCCCGGGTTCCGGGCATCTGTTTTTTCTCCTTTTTCAGAAGTTGCTTGCGTATTGTTCCGTTCCTCTGCCAGTTTCTCCGCCGCCGCGGCGATTTCAGGGGCGCGCGTCCGGCAGATCCATTCGCAGCAGGGGACTGGGAAAGCCTCGCGCATTCTTTCAAAGGCGGTCCTGAATGAGACGTCCTTCAGATTGCCGAAAGAGAGATTGACGAATTCGCATGGCTGAACGTCTCCCGCCGCTCCGATGTAAAAGCGGTCGATTCCGCCTCCGCAGCAGCCGAACATTTCCGGAGATTCCTCAAAAACCTGCGCTGTCAGGATCGGAGAGTGTTTTTCCTTTCCCGAATTGTATCGGATCTGCGCTTCGCAGGCCCGTTTGACGGCTTCGGCGGAAAGAGCGCTTCCCAAATTTCTCCCGAGCCACTCTCCGCTCGGTTTGGGATGGATCAGCTGAACATAATCCGCCTGCCGTTCTCCGGCAAGAGCCATGATTTTTTCAATGCCTCCGGAAAGAATGGCTTCATCCCCGAGCACGGTATTGAATCCGGTAAGCATGCCTTTCCGGCGGCATTTCTCCAGAAAGCGCAGGGCTTGTTCATGGGAGCCCGGGACTCCGGTGAAGGCGTCGTGTGTTTCCGGGTCGGAGGAGTGGATGGAGCTCATGACGCCCGTCACACCCAGTTCCGCCAAGGCGGAAATTTTTTCGTCCGTTGCGGAAAACCCGTTTGAATTCACCCAGACTTCCTGTCCGGAAAGTTCCCGGAGAACCGCTTCCAGACGCTCGAATTTCAGCAGCGGCTCTCCTCCTTCGACGGCCCAGGCGCATACCCCGAAATCCCGGAGTTCGCGGACGCTTTGAAGGAGTCTGTCCAGCGGGAGTTCCTCCGCCGGATCGCAGCGCTGATAGCAGTGCGGACAGGCGCAGACGCACGCCTTCGTGATCGAAAGCACCACCGAAACCGGCCGCGGCGGACAGCAGAGAACTTTGTCTTCCATGGCCCTGAAAAACGCGTCCGAAGGATAGGCCGGCATGTAGAAGTCCAGCTTGTACCTTCCCCCCGGCAGACGGCGCACCTTGTGCCGGAAAAACACCTTCGTGAATTCCGCCGCACGGAACAGTGTCCGCGGCGACTTCAGACGCCATGCACAGTCAAGCGAGATCCGGAAATACAATGCCGCTTTCCCTGCTCCCGTCAGAAAATTACTCTTTTTCATCTCTGTACCACCTGAAAAGAACTTGAATCATCAGCAGAAAGAGCGGCATCGCCGCCAGAAGCGGAATCTTTTCCGCGTCCGTCTGCGTACCGAGAGCTCCCAGAAGCAGAATTTGTGCGACGCAGCTCTGGCAATTGGCACAGGTCGCCTCATGCATCTTTCTGTGTTTCAGCAAGATCAGGAGTCGGATTCCCATGAATGCCGTCAGGAGAAATGCGCCGGTCACTGCCCATTCCCCCACTCCCATCCTGTACCCGCCCGCGTTCCCCGTTCCCCATGGGAAGAAGATGCCTGACGCCGCAGAAATCCCGAAAAGCAAAAGGATCATCCCTTCCAGGATCATCCCCCAGAGAAGCGCCTTCCGGTATCCGGAAATCACCTGCACGGACCGGATCCCCGCCGCGCGGTCTCCTTCCATGTCCTTGAACCCGCTGAAGAAGCACATCATCCCGTGAAGCAGAATGCACAGAAGCCAGACTGCAAGACTCCTCCCGGAGAAGAACGCATCCGCCACCCCTGCGCCGGCTGCAGCACCGTCTGCCGTTCCTCCTGTAAATCTCCCCGGAACTGCGGAAAATCCAAAAAGATAACACATGGACACTGAAAGTCCGTATACCGCACATCCCGCCACTGGAATCCTCTTCATGGAATTGTACAGAAGATTCAGCAGCACTCCTCCTGCCACTGGCAGCAGAGCCCAGGGCGACGCCAGGGAAACAGCAACCCCGCAAAACAGCATCAGAACCGAGGAAAGCAGCAGCGCCGGAAGCGCCGCCAGACGTCCGTTCACCATCGGACGGTTCGGCGCATTCACCGCATCCTCCTCCCTGTTCCCGAAATCGTTGAAAATCTGATTCACCCCCCAGGAGAGAAATCCGATCCCCGCCGCAAGGAGGCCCCGCGGCCCGGGGAAAAAGGAGAAAAGTCTCTCCTCCGTTTCCCCTGGAAGAAGCGCATATGCGGCAAACACTCCGGCCAGCACGGTCGATCCGGTGACAAAGGCGTAGTAAAGGCGCATCGAGCGGAGATAGTAATAGAGAAAATGCGTCATTTCCCGGAGAACGTTTCCGCCATTGGCGTTCTCCGGAAGGGGATATCCCGTCTCGAAGATCTTCCCCGTGAGAAGAGCAGTGCCCGGGGGCGAAGACGGCTCTGGCTCCATTCTGTCCTCCCGCCTGTTCTTTCCCCGGATCCCTTTCTCTCTCCCGGAGAAAATTGCAGCCTGACGGCGCGGAAAGCTGCCGCGGAGCCCTGATCCGGATTTCTTCTCCTCCCCCCGGTAGACGGCGAACGCTTCATTCATCTTTTTCAAGTCCTTTCTGAAACCGGACCATGTATCCGGTGATCCTGCTGATTTCATCCGCGCTGAAGACGGACATGATCCGGTGGACGAGTTTCCAGTACGCGGGTTCGATTTCCTCCAGGAAGTTTTTCCCTTTTTCCGTTAGTTCCAGCCGATAAAAGCGGCGGTCCTGCACTTCCTTCCGGCGCCGGACGAAGTCGAGTTCCTCCAGCGAGTCGATCAGACTTGTCAGATTGGACTTGTCCACCAGAAGCCGTTCGCTCAGATCCTGCTGCGCCAGAGCCCGTTCCGCGTATTTCAGCGCCATGAGCACGTTGAACTGCGATTCGGAAACGGCGCGCCCTTTGAAAAAATTCCTCGATTCCCGTTTCAGCAGAACTCCGGACCACCAGATTCCCATCAGAGCTTCGTGTTCCTTGTCTTCAAAACGGTTGACTGAATTGAATATCATGTTTCCCTGTCTCCTTCCTGATTGACTGGAATGCGTCTCATGCTGTTCTAAGAATAATTATAATACACAACAGTTGTAAAGTCAACCGTTGTGTTTAAAAAATATTTGTTTTTCCTCCCCCGCAATTCTTTCTGAGGCTTTCCCGAGGCGGAGAAAGGGGGCTGAATGTGGGAAAAAGAGAAAATCGGAGAGAGCTGGGAACGGGAAAATTTCAGGCAAAATCCGTCCGTGATCTCAGGCAAAATGAGGAAAAGAGCCGCGGAGTGTGTGAGACGGGATCCATCCCTCCTGAAAAAAGAGGAAAAGAAAAATTCCGCTATCCCTCTTTCCCGATTTCCCCAAAACGGCATTGATTTTTCCCTCTGTGAAGTTATACTTTCAGAAAGCGGGATCCGGAAAGAGCGAAAACATGGAAAAATTTCCATTCTTTTTTCTCTTTTCCTGTTCCACTTCCTGTTCTGTTCCTGCCGGATAGAGAAAGTCCGCTGCCTTCCGCGCCGGAATTGAACTTGAAGCCTTGGATGCTTTTCCTTTTCCCGGGGGCTGGGGAGGGAGGAGGTGCCGCCCCGTCCTTCCCTCCCGGGAAAGCGGGGAACAGGATCAATATCCGCAGGGGACGGATCTGGGATCCCGTCATGATACGGAAGGAAAACAGGAGCTCACGAGTCCAGAAAAGCAGCGGAAGAAGAAAGCGGCGCAGATCCATTGAAATCGGGAACAAACAGGACAAGCTGGGATAAACCAGGCTGGGAACTGACCTTTCATGACGAATTCGACCGTCCTCAGCTGAACGACATCTACTGGTACCCCGCCTATCGTTCCGGGCGTGTGGAATACCTCAAGCGCTGCGGACTTCCTCAGCGCTGGGTGGATCACAATGCTCATTACGTGATCGAAGACAGCCTTCTGAAACTGCGTATTTCCGAGACACTTCCGTTCCGTCCGGAAAAGAGCCATCAGTGCGTCAGCTGTGTCACGACCTCGGACCACCGGATCGGCGCCACCCCGGATCAGTACAGCATTCTGGAAAAATTTTCCCAGAAATACGGTCTTTTTGAGGTCCGCTGCCGGATCCCGCGCGGAGAAGGTCTCCTGAGCGCCTTCTGGCTTCACCAGGTTGATCCCGCCAAACAGGAATACACCATTGACGGCAGAAGGAAAACCGTCGGTGAAGGCGTTGTCGAAATCGACATTTTCGAGCAGCAGGGCCGTTACATTTCCGATACCGGGAGCCGGGTGGATCTGAATGTCCATTTCACCGAAGACGCCCATTACCTCCATCCCCTTCCCGCCGATGTTTCCGGAGACTTCCATGTCTGGGCCATGGAATGGGAGGAAGGCTGTATCCGATGGTTTTTCGACGGCGAAGTCATGAAAATCTGGAAGGGGCCCACCCCGCAGGAAAAAATGTTCATTCTGCTCGCTCTCTTCCAGTATTCCGGCTGGATCGGGAATGTGGATCCGGATCTCGCCTATCCGAAGGATTTTGAAATTGATTATGTCAGAGTGTACCGCAAACTCTGACAGGCTGTCTCCGCGTGCGTAAAAAACGGCTTTCCCCCTTCCTCATCCGTGGATAGACAAAACGGCGGAAAGAAGGGGGCAGGTCAGTTGGACCGGGGGGAAGAAAGGGGGGCGTCTTCTGTTTTCAGCGGAACGTGGTCGTCCCGTAATGCCAGTCGAGATAGTCCTTCAGAACCTTCACCGTTGCGCGGTGGGAGGGGAGGGAAAGCCAGCCGTTCTGGAGAAGACACCAGGAGTCGATGTGCCCCTGCCTGAGTTCCGCCCCGATGCGTTCGCACTGGATGTTCATGAGTTCGGGATCCATGGGGGGCTGTTCGTTGTCGCAGAAACCGTAATGATGAATGAAGAGGCCCTGCATGATGGGTTTGCAATAGAGTTTCCGGAATCGGGCGATTTCGTCCAGGTAGGAGGCTTCCCAGAAGTCGCGGGTCGAATGCCAGACCCAGAGATTGAGGACGTCGAAATAATCCAGATAGGGAAGAAGATCCTCTTTCGGCTGTCTGGTGTACCGGACAACGTAGAGTTTCAGCGCGGGATTGTGTTTTTTGAGCGCCTGTTGAACGGCTTTGAGTTCTTCCGGAGGCATGCCGGCGCTGGGACCTTTGTAATAGTCCCCGACTTCGTCCAGAAAATCGTCTATAATCGCGCCTTCCACATTGGGATGACGCAGAGAAAAGTCACTGACCCTTTCAGCCGCCTCCAGATAATGCCCGTGTTCGAGCCCGCAGACGACTTTCCGGCAATTTTTCAAATACCCGAACAGATTGTCATTCAGACTTTCCATCGAGTGCGTGGAGTTCATGAAAACGGCGTTCTCCGCCCCGAAATAGGTGCAGGCCGTCTCCAGACTGCAGAATGTTTGAAAAGGAACGAACGGGACTCTCCCGGGAATTTGATCCGCCACATATCCCCAGACCCAAAGATTCCGGTTTGCCATCTGTTTCCCCTCCTTGTTTTTCCTTGATATGATTCTTAAGGGATTCTGAAATGATCTTGAAAGATCCTGGAATGATTCCGCTTTTTCCTCCGGCTTTCTTTCGCCCTCTTTTTTCCCTTGTCCGCAACCTGCTTGTAGTTTTTCCCCATCCAGGCCTGACACACTCGATGAAAACGGAGAAAAAAATACGGGTCTGCAGTAAAGTGCGTGGCGGGGAACAGGAAAACGGGCATCCGGCACCCCGTTTGAGCATTGCGCAGCCATTTTCAGATACTGTAGTAGAGGATTCCGTTCAAATCAAGAGTCCGACGCCGCATGGCAGACGAGTTTTTGCATGTTTTTTCTTCTCCCTCTTCTGATACACTGAATCGGATGGAAGACTTTGTCCTTGTATTTGCCAGTGCTTTGAAAATTTTCAAATCCTTCCCGATGTTCAGGAGAAGAATAAAAAAAACGGTTTTTCCTGATTCCAGGGATGAAATTTTTCTCTTCCTGATATACTATATCAGCCAGATAGCCGAAATTTTGAAAGAGGGGAAGGGGAAGGAAATAAAAAAACATGAGAGCATGACATGATCCGTCTGCCCATTTCGTTTTTACCCCGGGAAGAAAACATTGCGTATGATGGGGGCCTGTGACATTCTCCCATGGCCCTTTTCCACGAAAAGGGCGCTGCTTTCCCACTTGAGCTCTTCTCCTTCCTTTTCTCCACTTCCGTTCCGGATTTTTTCTTCTCTTCTCCGGAGATGCGCAGGAGAAGGACATGGGAAGAAGGGAAAAAACGGGAGAAGAAAAAAAGAATGGAATTCCCCGGCAAAGCAGCAGAGCAAGCGGAAAACAGGGAAGGAAACTGATGTAAACGGCTCTTGGAACCGAATTTTGGGCGCCTCTATTTATTTGAGGGGGAATTGAGTTTGTAACAGGAAAAAGAATGCGAGAGAAAGTATATTACAGCATCA
>CAJMAW010000157.1 GCA_905211485.1 uncultured Lentisphaeria bacterium
CGCCATTTCCTCCAGGGACGGCATTTTTCTTCCCATCACCCGCTCCAGCAGAAAGGAACGCAGCTGCGCCGCCATGCGCCTGATCTCCGGAGAGAGCGCCGCAGAAGAGACGGAGACGGCGGGAAATGCCAAACCCGCGGAATCTGCGGAAGACGCTTCCTTTTTTCTGAGGACATCCGCCCTTCCGGAAAGCTCCTGCAGAATCCTGTGCAGACGCAGAGCCATCCATTCATGAGCTTTTTCCGTATCCATTCCCTTCAGACCCGCCACGGTATCGACAATCAGAGCTCCCGTTCCGGGCGATTGTGGGAAATGCCAGAAGCCGGAGAGCCCGTAGAGGGAAAAAAGCTCCTCCACC
The DNA here is from genome assembly GCA_905211485.1 of uncultured Lentisphaeria bacterium. GTDB lineage: Bacteria > Verrucomicrobiota > Lentisphaeria > Victivallales > UBA1829 > CAJMAW01. The sequence continues at coordinate 359 of CAJMAW010000157.1, forward strand.
AGAGGCCCGCTGATGTTGAACCAGTGTTTTTTCCAGGGCTCCGCGGCGGAGGAACGGTATTCATGATGCTTCCAGCCCGGCGCGACATAGATGTCCGAAGCACGGGGATGAAAGAAACAACCGTCCACTTCCAGGACCCCGCTGCCGGATTCCACGTATTCAAAGACAAAAACCGGATTGTCGCGGTTTCTCTTGATCCAGTATGTTCCGTCACACCACGAAATGCCGGCAATGTGCAGACGCAGAGGATGCGGAAACGCGGGACGGGCAAAATATTGAATCTCTTCCTTCATAATGATCTTATTATCCATCAAAGTGATCATTTCAGCCATTTTTCTTCTTCCTGAGTGAGAATATAATACAGTCCGGACAGAGTTTCAATTCCCAATAAACCCCAATGAGGAAAAGGAGATTTTTTCATGATGTCAAATGCAAGAGTTCCCCGTCCGGAACATCCCCGTCCGCAGATGTTCCGGAAGGAATGGATCAATCTGAATGGAGAATGGACCTGTGAATTCGATCCGGGAAAATCCGGGATGGAAAGGGGACTGAATCAGAGCAAAGGGTTCTCCCGGAAAATTCAGGTGCCGTTCTGTCCGGAAAGCAGACTTTCGGGAATCGGGAACACCGACTTCATCGAAGCGATGTTCTACCATCGGAAAATTCAGGTGCCGCGGGAATGGAAGGGGAAACTCATCCTGCTGCATTTCGGGGCGGTGGATTATGAATGCTCGGTGTACATTGACGGGAAGTTCGCGGGAAGCCATGTCGGTGGAAGCGTTTCCTTTGAATTCGATGTAACCGGCTTTGTGGATGACGGGGAGGAACATGACCTGGTCGTGGCGGTAAAAGATGAAGGGCGTTCGGGCGTTCAGGCGGTCGGGAAACAGAGTCAGACCTTCCGCTCCCGGGGGTGTTCCTATACGCGCGTGACGGGCATCTGGCAAACCGTCTGGATGGAATGCGTCGGACGCGGAGGCCTGAAGAGCTGCAGGATCGTGCCGGATCTGGACAATTCCGCCTTTGAATTCATTCCAGAATTTTTTGAAGACGGAGGCGGAAAGAGCTTTTCCATCACGATTCTCCGCGACGGCAATGTGCTCTGCGGAAGCGTCCGCGGCACTGCGAATACGGGAATTCCCATGACCGCCGTCCTCGACAACGCCCGCGCCTGGAGTCCGGAAGATCCCTTCCTCTACGACATTGTCTTTGAAGTCTTCTCCGCGGACGGAACCCTCATCGACCGAGTCGAATCCTATGCCGGACTCCGGAAAATCCATATTGAAGGCCAGCGCATCTTCCTGAACAACAGGGAACTCTTCCTCCGCATGGTGCTCGACCAGGGTTTCTATCCTGACGGAATCTGGACCGCCCCCAGCGATGAGGCTCTGAAACGGGATATCGAACTTTCCATGGCGGCCGGATTCAACGGAGCACGTCTGCATCAGAAGGTCTTTGAAGAGCGTTTTCACTACTGGGCGGACCGGCTCGGCTATCTGACCTGGGGTGAAAGCCCCTCCTGGGGCCTGCTCTGCTTCTGCCAGTCCTTCCGGGACAGAACCGCCTTCTGGGAAAGCGCCTGGAACTTCCTCTCCGAATGGAAGAAAATCCTGCTGCGCGACCGGAATCACCCCTCCATCATCGCATGGACCCCCGCCAACGAGACCTGGTCCTGCACCCAGGACACGGCCCTCTACCGCCGCTTGATTTCCGAAATCAGCGATACCACCAGGATGCTCGATCCCACCCGGCCCGTCAACGACTGCAGCGGATATTATCATGTCAAAACCGATCTCTGGACCGTCCACATCTACCGCAAATCCCCCGAAGAGCTGAAATCCGCTCTCGAACAGAAAGAGTCCAACGAGAAAACGCGTGAAAATCATGCCGGACTCGGCATCTCCTATCAGGGCCAGCCCTTCCTCAACGACGAATTCGGCGGATTCATGTTCATCCCCCCGGACCGCAAAAAATTCGCCGAAAACACATGGGGATATTACGGAATCGAAATCAAGAACGGGGACGAACTCTGCCTGAGAATCGCCGAACAGGTGGACGTCATGCTTGAGATGCCGGAACTCTCCGGATACTGTTACACTCAGCTCACGGATGTCGAACAGGAGCAGAACGGTCTCTACAATTACGACAGAACCGAAAAGGTCGATCCGGCAAAACTTGCCGCCATCTTCGGAAAAGTCCCGGAACGGCTTCAGGGGAAATAATCAGCAGCTTTTTCCCCTTCCCCTGACTTCCTCCCCCTCCTTTTTCTTCCGTCTTCCCGCCGCCATTCCGGCACTCCCCCCGTTGCTGCCGGGCGGCGGCCGGGAGGAGGGAGGAAAAGGAAAAACGCAAATAAAGTAAAGAAGAAAATATTATTTTGCGGACAGGGGTGTTCCCCGAGCCGGAGAAGAAGCACCTTCCCCGGCCTCAGGCGTCGTTGTCTTCTTCTGCTGCTGTTTTTCCTTTCTTCCCTTCTTTTCCCTTACTTTCTCTTCCACTCTCTCGACGGCAAGCGGGCTTTGTTTTCCGAGGCGGAATTTTCCGGGTGTGCTCAGGAATCTTTTCCGGAAGACCTGATAAAAATACACCGTGCTGGAAAAGCAGCATTGCTCCGCGATTTCGCCAGGAGTCAGATCGGTTTCGAGAAGGAGACGGCAGGCGTTGTCAAGACGTTTCCGGAGTTTGTATTCGGCTGGGGAGATGCTGAAATACTTTTTCCACTCCCGGTAGAAAGTCCGTTCGCTGTACCCGAAACGCTTGAGAAGCAGATGCAGCGCTTCGGACGTTTCCGGCAAAGCGGCGGCGACGGAATGAAGTTTCAGCAGATCATCCCTTCCGGATTCCCTTCCGGCGCCGGAAATTCTTCTTCCGCAGAGGATCTCCGTGAAAAGACGGATGGCCAGCTGATCCAGACGGTCGGCGGTTCCGGGAACATCCAGATTTCCCAGTTCCCTCCTGATTTCCGCAATGGTCTCTTCCGGAAGACGTGGGAAAAAGAATCCGGGATCTGCCAGAAATTCCGCTCCCAGGAAATCCTTCATCGCCTGAACGCATTCCGGGGGATAATGAAAAAACAGCTCGTCATGATACGATGCCCGGAGCGAATTCATCACGGTGCCGGGGGGGAGAAAACTGAAATGCGGGATGCGGCTCGGCTCGGTTTTCCGCACCTTGCCGTTCACCAGAGTCTCCGAAAGCCCCTCCGCATTGCCGGAAATGCAGATGAAACACCCCTGAATGACCGTGTTCCTGTGTTCGTAGATATGATGGGGCATCCACCCGATCGAAGTCAGGCGGTACGGATAATGGAATAATCTCCGCCGTTCTGAAAGGTTGTAGATCCGCGGGGTTTCCATGATCACCCTCCCCTTTCCTTCTGTTTTTCTGGCAGAAAAACGAAATCAAATGGCAGAATCCGCCATTGCCGTACCGACATTACCAGGTATAATATAAGCCATGCAGAATGCAAAGCAAGGCCCTCCGATAAAAAGAAGAGGAGGCGTTTTGCTGGCAGAACACATAAAAACAATACAAGGAAGACAGCACCATGAAGGAAAACCTGGCCTCTCAGGTCGATTTCAGCAAAATCACCGGAAAACTCAATCCGAAACAGCACGGATGCAATATGGCTCCGGTGCTTTCCAACCGCGGAAACCTGAATTTCGACGAGGAAATCAGAGCACTTCATTTCCACTCCTCCAGAACCCATGACTGGGCTCTCTGGAATCCGGGGCAGAGAATGATCGACACTCATTTCGTCTTTCCTCTCATGAAGGAGGATCCTTCCGATCCCACCAACTATTATTTCAAGGCCTCCGACGCCATGATCCGGAACTGCATGGGCACCGGGATGAAGGTCTTCTACCGCCTCGGCACCAGCATCGAACACTCCGGCGGAGAGAATGAGGACGAACATTACAACACCCTTATGCCCGAGGATTTTGAAAAATACGCCGAAGTCCTTGCCGGGATCATCCGCCACTACACCCGGGGCTGGGCCAAGGGATATCATTACGACATGGAATACTGGGAAATCTGGAATGAACCCGATCTAGGATTCCGGATGTGGGGAGGAAGCAAGGAGGATTTCATCCGCTTCTTCGTCATCGTGCTGAAACGTCTGAAATCGGAGTTTCCGGATCTGAAAATCGGTGGGCCGGGGCTCTGCAGTCTGAATGAGGATTTCTTCCGGAAAATGCTGGGGGCATGCCGGGAAGCGGGCGTTGCGCCTGATTTTATTTCCTGGCACTGCTACACTCTGAATGTCGAGCAGCTGGTCTCTCTGCCCGCTCTCGGCCGCAAGATGCTCGACTCCCTCGGATTTGAAAAGACGGAAACCTGCATCAACGAATGGCATTACGGACCGATTTCCTGGGAAGGCGCGCAGCGGGCCTCCTCCACGGAATTCTTTCATGCCACGGTCATGGGGCCTGTCGGCATGCACGGCGTCGACTCCGGGGTATTCAACCTTGCCGTCCTCTCCGCATGGCAGGACACCCCGCTTGACAGCGGCTTCTATTACGGCGCCGGTATCGACAGCAACTGGGGATTCCGGGACCCGCTCCGCGCATGGAGCAAAAATTACTACTCCATGAAAATGTTCGGAGAAATCATTTCCGAATATTCGGACAAGGTCTACTCGGAAAGCTATTCCAAAACGGTCCGGACTCTGGGAGTTCTTTCCGAGGACGGTTCGCGCGGCGCTCTCCTTCTCGCGGACTACCGTGGAATCAGCCCGGTCCTGAGCGTCAGAATCAACGGCATGGACGATGCCAGAATCATCAGTGCGAGAATCCTGGACGACACTCATGACGGCACCCCGGTTCCCGTGATCATGAACAACGGCATCCTTTCCCTGGCGAAAAACAAGCCCTCTTCCGCGGCATTTCTCGTCTGCTTCCAGCGCTGAGAAAAGGCGTCACTGGAAAAAGAAGTGTAAAAACGGAGAAAGTGACGGAACGTGCTTTTCGGAATTACGGCTCTTCTGGTGGTAGGCGCCAGCTGGTGCCTGGTGGGAATTGTCCTCGGGCGTGCGCCCAGGGATGGACTCGACACAGGGATCATTCAACTGCTCGGCGCCTGCGTCTCCATCGCCGCCAGCATAACGATTGCAACGTGTTTTCTTCCGCCGGGCGCATGCCCGGCGGAAGTCTTGTTCCGGACCTGCGGAATCTATTTTGCCGCTGGGATTTTCAATTATTTCGGGCTTCAGGCCATGGCGGAAGGCATGAGAAGGGGACCGAATGGAAGTGTCTGGGGCATCATGCAGTCGGCAATGGTCTTTCCGTTTCTGGCGGGGATTCTGTTTTTCGGCGTTGCGCTGACGTTGCCGCGCACACTGGGAATTCTTGCTCTGCTCGGGGCGATTCCGCTTTTCAGCATGGCCAAAAACAGCAAAAATCAGAAAGAGGGGGGGGAAGGGAAAAATGATTCCTCCCATGAAGAGAATGGAAAATGGCGTTTCTGGGCATTTCTGTCTCTTGCTCTGATTGCCATTCAGCAGAATCTCGCCACCGCACCCTCTTACGATCCTGAAGCCAGAGAAGTTTCTCCGATTCTCCGTGCCGCATCGAGTGCCGCGGGGACTCTTGCGGCCTTCGTTCTTCAGACTGTCTTCCAGAAAATCAGGGGGGGAGAGTCCTTCCTTATCTTTCTGGGAAAAATCAAAGGAAGCATTTCCCGTCCGCGCCTCTGGGTATATGTTTTATCCATGCAGTTCTTCAGTTTGATTTTTGCCTACACGCTCCTGTATCCCGGGCTGGATGCCATGGGGAAAGCCGGAGCAGGGGCGGTGAGTTATCCGCTCATGGTTGGAAGCTGCATTGTCTCATTCACTTTGTATTCCGCTCTGGTGCTGAGGGAAAAACTTTCCTGGACACAGATGGCTGCGCTTGTCTTCTGCCTGGGGGGACTGGCGGGACTTTGTTTCCCCTCACCGTAATTAAGAATGCCTGAAATCCAATAATATAAATGACGGAAAAATGCGGTTCGCATTTTTCTCGAGTTCAAGGTCCGTGACCTTGTCGCGCATTCCAGCGGCGGGACGCTGGTCGTGCGAAGCACGAAATCTTAAAAAAATACACTGCCGTCCCATAATTCTTTGAAATCGTCATTCTAACCACCCTATTTGAGC
>CAJMAW010000158.1 GCA_905211485.1 uncultured Lentisphaeria bacterium
GAGTTTTCGGAGAAGGGGGTCATCCGGCGTCTGGACCGCATTGACAATGCCCGATACGATTCGCGTACGGAGCCGCACGGCCATTTTCTTTGTGAAAAATGTGGAAGGATAGCTGATTTCCCCTGGCCGGAAGGCCCTGTGATTCCGCAGGAACTGCGCATGAAAAGCTTTGTGCATATGGAAATCCGTCTGGTCGGGATCTGCGACCGCTGTGCGGAACGGGAAAAGGGGACGAGTCCGGAGGAAGGGGAGGAGGAAAGGATTCCCCCTGTCATTCTGTGAAGCAAACTTGCCAAAGCGGCAAGCTGGGAAGAAGAAAAAGGAAAGAAAAAGAGAGGAAAGGAAAAGATCTCTGTCCGCCGCCGATTGCTCCGCGCCCGCTTCCGGATTTTTCAAGGGAAGGGGGGAAAACGGGGATTCCGGCGGATTCGCCTCTGCCGGAAACGAAAAGAAAACCCAACAAAACGCCTTGTACAAAAAAGGAGAAGACACATGAGAAGCATCACGAAAATCGAACTGCAGTATGCGCATCGGTTCTACAAGTTCCAGGGAGAAGCCCAGTATCTGCACGGTCATACCGGCGTCCTGACACTGGAAGTGGAAGACTCCATTGAACCCGGGGTCAACATGGTTTATCCCTGCAACGAAATTCAGAAGACGGCCTGGGAGGTGCTGAAAAACTTTGATCACGCCCTGATTCTCAGAGAGGACGATCCGCTTCTCCCGGCCATTCTCGGAGTCTATGAGAAACAGGGAATCAAAGACGGAACGCCTTCCAATAAAATGAAGGGGGAAGCCTTCCGCTGCGAACTGGCGACAGCGTATCCCGAGGCAAGACTTGTCGTCACAAAGGAGACCATGACGGTCGAGGGCATGATCCGGATGGTGTACGAACTCCTGAAGGACAAGCTTAAGATCGCCAGAATCACCTTCACCAGCGGAGTCAATGCCGCGACACAGGAATACACCCCGGAGGGAACGGTGGACCGCTGTCCTCTCTGCGGCGTTGCTCTGAAGGATGGCGTTTGCCCGAAGTGCGGATACCGGAAACATTGATTCCGGTCCACGGGAATGCCGTTTCATTCCGCTTTTTTCCTCTGCCGTGAACGCGCACACCTTCTCATGCCGCCCGTTTTGCGGAAAGAAGGGGAAGAGGAAGCATCGAAAGTCTTCTTCTTCTCCGGTCTGCCCGTCTGAATGATGAAGAGAAAAGAGGGGAAAGGAAAAAAAAGGAAAGGGAAACGGATTCTTTTGAATGCCATTGCAATGGAGAATGGACCGCCGACGGGAGGGGAAGAGGAGGAGAAGAAAGAATTTTTCCTCATTTTTCCCCTCCCGCTCTTGCTTTTTCTGTTTTCAGGATTTCTCCGGAGTTTCTGTTTCTGCGGAGGAAAGCTTCTGCCGCCGTTTTTCGTTTTTTCTTTTTCAGGATGCTGCGCTGCGGGGAGAAGGAGAGCCGTCCGCGATGCGGAAGCGCATCAGGGAAACGCCCAGAGGAGCGAGTTTCCGTTGTGCCAGCAGAGAAGGGAATCCTTCTGCGGGCCGATTTTCCAGAGAAAGAGTTTCCCTGCGCCAGCGGCCGTCCTTGCCGAGACGTTCTGCGGATCCGGGATCCACGCCGGGAGCGATGAAGCGGAGTTCCGGATACACGTCATGCGTGGGATTCAGGAGGGTGAGAAGCACCCGGGAGGAATCTCCGCAGCGGGTCCGGTATGCCTGAAGCGGCCTGTCGCAGCCCAGGAGCAGTTTCCGCATTCCGAACTGCTTCAGGAGGATATCGTGCAGGAAGATTCTTCTGAAATTGTTGAAGAACCCCATGTTGAACTGGCTTTTTTCCAGAGGGTAGGCGATGGAAAGGATTCTGCCTCCGGAAGGATCCCGGTGAAAGACCGCGCCCGGATAGAGGGGGGAACGGTCATAACGGCGGATCAGACTCAGGACCCGGGTTTCCCTCCGGGCTCCGGGGCCGGGAGTCCGGGATTCAGGCTGCATTGCGAGGACGGAGGGCGAACACCGGGATGCCGTCATGCGCGGGGAGGAGAGACCGTAAAGCGATTCGGACGCATCGGCGATTTCCTCATAAGCGTAACCGTCGTCGTCGAGTGCATGCCAGCGGGCGGAACGGATTCCGATCCTGGGGCCGAATCCCCTTTCCAGAAGGATGGCGACGGAAGGCGCATCCAGAATCACTCCGGAGGAAAGGAGTTGCTCGATCTGTTCCCGTGAATACGCCCGGAGCGTCTGTCCTGAGACCGCGGAGACTTCATCAGAGGACCCGGGGAGCGTTTTGACCGGACTGTGCGAAATCCCGAGCTTGTAGAAGACACTGCTCCAGGAGACGGAAGGCTGGATCAGTTCCGACATGGATTCCCCCTTTTCCGTCTGAATCACTTCCGCAATGCGTGGAGAATACAGCACGCGCACCCCTTCGGAATTTGCATCCGAGATCTCCAGAGCTCCGACGGAAGAGAGCATTTTTTTGGCCCGGGCAAGGAAATCCGGGAAATCGCGATCCAGCGCCAGGCCGTTTCCCATCATGTCATAATGGTTGATGGTGATGCCGGAGGATCCGAAGAGAGCACTGTGAAAACATTCAAAGATGCTGAAGGAACCGCTTTTGGAATATTTGCCGCAGCGGGGGGAATTTTCGAGTTCCGGATAGATTTCGAGAGGAGAGTCGTATTCGGAAACGGTCTGGCGCGAGGCGGCGGGACTGACATCCAGAGCATAGGTTTCCGTATAAGGCGGCAGGTGCGGACGCAGAAGCAAGGGAGCCCCCGGAGACAAGGCTTCCCCGAGAAGATTCCAGTCCCGCCCCTCTGAACTGTGCGTATCGGGAAGAGAACTCATCAGCCCGAGCCGGACATCCGGATTGGCCTCATGCACCTTTTTCTGCAGGACCCTTGCCGGTTCCAGTAGGGAATCTCTGCATACTTTGAGCCATGCCTTTCTCCAGGGATGCGCTTCCCCCGGCGCCAGGATGTTCGAGAGAATTTCCTCCCGGGAGCTCCGGATCCCGGTTTCCTGTTCAAAACGGGCCAGATGAAGAGGACAGAAGCAGCCGCCGTATTTCATGGAAGCTTCGTGGTTGTGCAGTCTCCAGTCATCCTCCACCCAGATGGCGCAGGGTGCGATTTCACGGGCGATCCTGGCGAAAAAGGATCCCAGGAACTCCTGCCAGGAAGGATCCAGCGGACAGGCCGTGATCGGAGAGACCGCCCCGGTTTCCCCGACCATCGGCTGAAAAGAACGCTGGGCTTCCGAAAATTTTCGCCCCCGGCTCACATGGACGGTGGTGGTCCATGGATTCACGCTCATGTCCACATCGGCGGTGGAAAGTGCGGATCTGACCCGTCCGGCAAGCGAAAACCACGCGTCGACTTCCCTGCGCGGCGGATAGCCCTGAAAGAGTTCTTCCGGATTATAGAAGAGCATGACTTCCTCAATGCGTCCCTGTCGGCAGATCCGCAGCAGTTCGGCGATCCGTTTTTCCTCCTGGAATCCCGGGTCGATGTAATAGCGCAGGATGTAGCGGAACATGCGGGAATCCCCTTTCTCTGATTTCTTTTTCATAAGAGCCTCATTCGTTTCTATCTGGCTTTTTTTCAGGCGGAAGATACAAAGCAGAAAGCAGGCAATGCAAAGCGGGAAAAAACAGTGCGCCGCCGCGGAATGGAGCCGCGCACAGGAAAAGATTACTTTTTCCCTTTCCCGGGGAAGGTTTTCCCGAATTCCTTCATGACCATCTGCAGATCCTGCCAGACCGGGGCCTTGGCTGGGGGATTGCGGAGCAGATAGGCGGGGTGAAAGGTCGGCATGACCTTGATCCCGCGGTATTCAAGCCAGCGGCCGCGCAGTTTGGTGATGCCGGTGAGTCCGGTGATGTATTTGACGGGCGTTGCGCCGAGAAGCACCATGACTCTGGGGTTCACCAGTTCGATCTGCCGCTCCAGATAGGGCATGCAGAGCGCGGCTTCGGATTCCTCCGGGACACGGTTGTTCGGAGGACGGCATTTGACAATGTTCGCGATATACACCTCTTCCCGGTTGAACTGCATGGCGTGAATCATTTTTGTAAGGAGTTCGCCGGCTCTTCCGACGAAGGGGCGTCCCAGTCTGTCTTCGTCCGCGCCGGGGCCTTCCCCGATGAACATCAGTTCGGCGTCCGGATTGCCCTCTCCGAAGACCACGTGAGTCCTTGCGGCATGGAGGGGACATTTCCTGCAGGAGGAGACTTCCGCGGAAAGCGCTTCCCATCCGCCGTCCGTGGGCCGACCGCCGGAAGAGTCCCCGGAAGCGGCGGCAGCATCCCCCGGCTGCGGAGGAGGAGGAGGCGGCGGGCAGGAGGAGAAAGCAGATCCGAACCCTTGCCGGGCTGCGTTGGTTCCGGATTTCCGCGGCAGGGCAATTGTCACAGGATCGGCAGCCGGTTTTTTCTGCCCCGGGCGGGAGGAAGAGGGAAAAGGGGATGAGGACGAGCGGGCGGATGAACTGAAAGACGGACTGGAAGACAGACTGGAGGACAAGCGGGAAGGCGACGGACTGAAAAGATCGTCCAGAATCTCCGGAGACACGGATGCGGACGGAGAAAATACCCCCGTATCCCTCAGACATTGAATGATTTCGTCAAAAATATCAGGTTTTCGCATGATGAGATTCCAGTTCCTTTGCCTTTTTTCTTTTTTTCTTTCTTTCTTTTTCCCCTGAGACAGGGTTTCAAAACGAACACAATGTCTTTTTCCCCCCGGATCCAGGTCCTTCCAGGCCGCTTTCCGCATTTCGGCGTGTCAAAGTATGTATGAAGGTATTATACAACGGATTTTCCGAGACGCAAAAGAGCTTCCGGTTCTTCTTCCCGAAAAATATGCGCTGGAAGCGGGAACGCGAAGCGGAGATTTTTTTTCCGTCTTTTTTTCAGCAGCCTCTTTTTCGCCTGTTCCAGTCCATCTCCTGATTTTTTATATTTCTTTTTCTAATATAAGTATCAATATTCTTGTTATCATATATTTTTTTTATCTTATTAGCATTTGATAAATTAGTTGTAATACCTACATAGGCATAATATTTATCGCCAATCTTTTCAACTATGTAATCATACTTTTTATCATCACCATCAAACTCATTTTTATCAGATGACATACCTTCCTGTAAAAAATATATATTCTCTCCATTACTAACAGGAACCCTAATTTTTCCATATACTACTCTTGCAGATACAAATCCAAATAATATAGCCAAAACAATTAGAAATGCAAACTTTAATTTCATTATTATCACCAATATTATAATATCTAACTACATAATAGAACTTTGTCGAAAAAGAAGTTTTCATTAAAATAAAAGTCTAAGAATATTATAAAGTATAGGTATTAATACGCACCAAGTAAAAAACCATGAATATCTTATAATAGAAAAAGAAAAGGAGTGATTTTATGCAAGAGAGAAATAATTGCTGCCTAGGTAAAATACTAAAGCTTATTCAAAAACTACAATGTGCTTGTGAATGTGAACAAATAGATAATACTTGCTCAAAACCTTTTTTAGGAACTCCAGTTAATGTTGAGTGTTATAATACAAGACCAATTACATTTTATGGTTGTAACAACAATTTAATTGAAATAAATTATACAGCTACAATTAATGGAGAAGTACAAGAAGGTAAAACCAGTATTTTCAGAGTAGAAAAGGTTGAAGGTTGTTGTGTTTTAGTAAGCTTATTAATAGCTAATCCAGATAATTCAGAAGGCGCTAGAGAATATATAACTTTAAGACAAAGTGCAACTATTAACTTAGACTGTGTATGTGCTATTAAATGTTTAGGCGACACTATTGTTGATTTATAGGAAAGGAGGATAATTATGTGTGGAAATACTTCTAAAAATACTTCTTGTTTAGCCGAAATTCTTGAAGTTATTTTGTGTTTACAACAAAATAAAAATGAGTCTTGTGTTGATAATAGTTGTTCACGTCCTTTTTTAGGACCTACTGCTAATATAGTATGTTTTAATACAAGGCCAATAACTATATATAGTTGCTGTAATAATACATTATGGACTATGCCATATACATTAAATGGAGCAACTAATACTAGTTCAGTTTTTAGAATAGAATCTTTAGATGATGAATGTGCAACATTTAGAGTATTAGCTCCAAATCCAGACCAAACCTCAGCACTTCCATATGTTTCAACTGAAGATTTCTTTACTATTAAACTTAGCTGTATTGGTGCAATAAAATGTTTAGGCGATACTATTGTTAATGGAGTTTAACTACAAAAAAATATAGCCACCGCTATATTTTTTTTTATACATTTAAACCTAATTTTCAGAAATTGAAATTATATCACTAAGAAGTATTTTTTTGTTAGTAGATGTTAAAATATGATCTCCTACTCTACTAACTATTTTTGCTACTACTTCTCCATCTCTCGTATTTATCCTAACA
>CAJMAW010000159.1 GCA_905211485.1 uncultured Lentisphaeria bacterium
CGAGTACCCATCCGGAAAGCTGCCGACAACCCGGGTTCGGCGGCGAATCTCTTCCATGATCCGTTCGAGACCGTTATTTGTCCGCAACCGGCTCCAGTGCTCATACGGGAAGTCCATATAAGACAACGTTTCCTCCACGTTGTTTTCTACAAAACTTGCGATCCGCTCCAGCTTCATGGCTCTTAATTTTTCGGCCACGAGAGTGGCTTTCTGCCGGGCAGCCGCTTTATCTTCTTGAGCATGAATTGCCTTAAGCATTGCCACCACCTCGCGAAGATGTTTCCACGGACACATGGTGAAAGCATTCCGATACCAATGGACAATGCAGCGTTGCCATTTTGCCTCAGGAAAGAAATCGCCGATGATCTCATACAATCCCAGGCATTTATCCGAAACGATCAACCTCACTCCTTTGAGTCCACGTTCTTTCAAATAACGCAGGAAGTTACTCCAGGATTCCTTGTCTTCACGGCTGCCTTCAGCAACGCCAAGGATTTCACGATACCCCTCGTCGTTCACTCTGGGCGGTTTATGATGGGGCGTGTCGGACCTATTTTCAAAATGTCAATATTGAGAAGGGGATTCCCGCAGACCATCCGGGCAACAGGAAAGATAAAATCTGGTATTGGGTATATGACGGAGATCGCGGACCGAATGCTTACACATCATTCCTGATCCATACCGTCCATCAAACAGCATCCATCAACCGGACGGACTGGCGCGGGCTGTATTTCGTTCCAGATGCCCGGATTCTTGCTGCGGAATTGGAGCTGGCTCACTCCATGCACCTTGCCAATGCACCTGCGCGCGAAGCTGCATTGAACCATCATGTCGCCGCCCTTCAGAGGAAATTGGACGCGGCGGAAGAAGAAAATGCGGATTGGCTGGCCGAAGTGGAACAAGCCCAGGAAATCGCGGAATTCTACCGGAATGAAAATATTTCCCTGCGTCGGCAGATTGATGTTCTGCGCAACTATCTGTCAAAAAGATATTGATAGAGGTTCTCAAAAGTGAAAAAAAATACTGCTATGTTATTATAATGATATTGCTTTTTTATTTTTTTATACTATAATATACTTCAACGAAGCGATTCGAGGGAACCCGAAATCTGTCGCATAACAATGAATATGGAAAGACAAAATGAGGAGACAATCAGATGAAACGTCAATATGAAATGACTGAAAAAAAACGAAAAATAAATAGAAGGTCTGGCAACATATTCATTGTTATGCGCCATTCCAGAATGCTTCGATTACTTCATGCTCTTTACAATCTTACATCGGGCAAAATAAAGAATCCCTTCTCTGCAAGGACTGGGCACCCCTACCCGGTCTTCCGAAAATGCAGGGCTTTTACGCTGATCGAACTGCTGGTTGTGATCGCGATCATCGCAATATTGGCGGGATTGCTGTTTCCGGCAGTGAATCTTGCAAGACAGAGAGCGGAGACCATCAATTGCGTATCACAACTCAAACAATGGGGGCTGGTTCTGAATATGTACAGGGAAGATTTCAGAGGCGGACCAGTTGCTGTTCACGGCGGAGGCGCATCTAACTACGTGACGGATCCGAATTGGGAGCCAAGTGGATATGACATGCCCGGATTGAGTTACCGGCTTTTTGGTCCATATGTCAAAAGCATGTCTCAACATGTTACGCAATCAAAAAAAATTACAGCCATTCAATACTGCCCGACTAGTCTGAAAGCATCTTCCGACCCCGGATTCTGGTCGGTCGGCGGAAAACCTGCATGGTGTAATACAGAATATCCGAATTATGGAATCAATTGGCCGTTCTTCGTCAAATTCCGTAAAAATTGGGAGAAATATCCAAGCAAAGCAATCATGGGAGACGGCGGAGTCGGCGGCGGCTATCATCTTTCAGGCCCTGAAAGTAAAAATTACAACGGATTCCTTACCTGGGGGCCAATCCATAACACAAACGCAAAAATATATCCTCCGGGTTTGGGCGGAAAAAGTTGTCTTTGGGGCGGAACCATCAACCTGCTTCGCATCGACGGCAGTGTGCTCAGCCAAAATGATGAAAAGGCCGCCTATGAAAATTATGTTCTGATTGACGGCGTTGCCGAATACGTCCAACACTAATGTAAAAAAAAGGAAAAACGTTTCATGAAATGTATCATTCTCACGATTTCTGCGCTGACAGTACTTTGCCTTATCGGATGCGACGATTCAAAAGACAATAGTCCACCGCCGGAAAGCATTTCTGAAGTACAGCTTTCTGACGATGCTCCGCAATGGATGAAGGATCAATGGAAGAAAAACAAAAAAGAAGCAGAACAAAAAAAGGAAAATCGTTAAGACACTCGTTTCTCCTTAAATTTTAAGGGTTAACGCGAAACGGGTATAATACCTTAGTTTTGGAGATTCTGCCTCACTTTTCTGGAAATGCGCCTCTCGCGGAACCGGAGAATTGAAATAACGTTTCTATTCGTCCGGTTCCGCCCCTTTTTTTATCGGAGACATCTCTGGAAAAATAACCTCGGGGCTATATAAATTCGCAGGCGCAATTCTCCGTCGTTGCAACGGATTGAAGATAAATGGTTTACTATTCTCCATCTGCGAAACGCTAAGCGCATTGCAAAATGGACTTATCGGCAGAAAGCCATCGATAGGTCGTCCAAAACTGTTCTCCGTTTTTCACGGAGCTATGAAAACAAGCTGATTCCGACCATCCCTTGAAAGGTCGTGTCGCGCAGAATAGGCATATTACCCTGTCCGCGACTGGAGAATTTTGGCCTCTTCTGCACTTTGTTCAAAAACTCGCCTCAAATGATAATTTTGATATTGTTTTCCGGCAGGTTGAAAATCTTGAGGCGCATATATTCAAGGATCAAGTCTATTTCAGAACTTGTAATCGACTAGCAGTCGGATATAGTAAACAAAAAGCTTTTACACCATTCATTCAATAAATAGTTGTCCTGCCCTGGAAAAGGCGCAAAGCAAGCATATAACATCGTCCGATTACTCAAAAAAACGATGCAATTTTCGCCCGGAGCCAAGAACATTGAAGGGGGCTTTTTTATGAAATGCCATTTCATGCTGATTCCGATGATTGTCTGTACACTTGCCGCATGTCAACCTGAAGCATCCTCTTTTTACTCGCAAAGAAATCCTTCAATAGAAAAATCCCTTGCAAAAGAAAACGGCATTCCGGAAAATGGTGTATTTGTGAAAGTCTCTTCGCAAAAAGCACATTACGTCAGAATCGAATTTAAATGTCTTCCGCCGGACGCTTGTTTCAAGCTGAATTCCTCTATCCGCTATGGGGAAAAAGGCCCTCAACCTCACATCATACACATCAAGATTCCCGGCGGCGATGTGACCAATCTCCTGGCAGAACCGGAATGCAGGAGCATAACCAAGACAGGGGAAGTGCCAATCCTCTGCCGGAAACTTCCGGTCGGACGGATGAATCAGAACCCATTGAAACTGAAAAATTTTTCTCCGGAAGATCTGCTTGCGATTGCACCGAAGATTCCTCTGGAATGGAATCGCAGAATCATCGAACTGGAGCCGGAAGACGGGATTGTCGACTGGGCCGTCATCGCCCGTTTCCCAGAAACTATCGCATGGCGCTTCTGCAATGTCAGAAAATGGCTGAATACAAAGACTTCCAATGTGGCATCGGATCGTTTCTCCTTTGATGGAGGCTCTCTTGAACTGCCGGCAGAGTTTTCTGTAAAAAAAATTCTCATTGCCAAAGATGTCGAACTTTCAGAACAGCTCAGGCTTATGCTTGTGAACAAGGCAAAAAAACATGTCTTGCCAAAGGATCGTTCAGATCCAGAACAATTTGAATTCTAAGAACAATACAACTTTGATCCTGAATTTTGATACCCGAATCGATCAAAATGGAAATTGCCGTTCCCCTGCCAAGAGATCCCGGGTAAAATGTCACTGATATTGAGGCGGCATAATCAACAGCTAGAAGGCTCTGTGCAGGGAGGGGAAAGAGGGAAAAACACTGCGTCTTTTCCGCGTATGGGACCATCCCCTCTTGATTGTGAAAGAGACCATCAAAGCCTCACTGCTTCCCCGCTCCGCGTGGAGTCAATCATCGCAAAACTGATCTTCAGGCTGTTGTACGCATCCTGAATCGTCGGGAGCGGACAAGGCTTTCCATTCAGGACCTCGGTAATGCTCTTCAGCTGGCAGAGAAGTGCCGAACCGGTATTCACCTCTTCCAGAGAAGCTCCGCCTGACGCGGCTCGGGCAAATTCTTCCTCCGGATGAATCAGATTCTTCCCGCCATCTGATGTAAAGTGTGTGATCACGCCGCTCCCGTCCATGACAAGAGCCCCTTTGTCGCCATAGACTTCCATGCGCTCCGCAGAGCGCCCGAAACGCTGCCAGGAACAGAGCAAGTTGCAGATCACCCCGTTTTCATAGGTGACAACCGCCGCAGCATAGTCCGCCGGAAGAGGCTGCTCACGCGAAAGAAGAAGACTGTCCGCATACACTCGTTTCGCAGGACCGAAATACCAGTTCATCAGATCAATGTGATGAGCAAGCATGTCGATGATGACCCCTCCGCAAAGATCAAAATCCGCAAACCAGTCTCCCGGCAGACGCTGGTATTTCCCCACGCTCAGATCCACATTGCAGTAGCGCAGTTTCCCGATGAGTCCCTCCGAGATCAATTCCTTCATCCGGATGGATTTCGCCATGTGGCGACGGACAAATCCGACAGTAAAGAGTTTGTCGTAGTCCCGAAGCAGCCTCAGCAGTTCTTCCGCGGTTTCCGGATCCCGGCAGAGCGCTTTCTCGCAGAAAATCGCTTTGTGCGCCGCAACCGCAGCAAGAATTCCCTCCTGATGACAATAGGTCGGGGAGGAGATGATGACGCAGTCCACATCCGGTGAAGCGGCCAGGGATGCGGCACTGGGATGAATGACGGCTCCGTACTCCGCATGCATTTTCTCTGCCGCTTCTGGATTGATGTCGTACACGCCCGAAACAGCGGTGCCGTGAATGAGTCTGCTCTGGGAGGCATGGACATTCCCCATGCGGCCGGCTCCGATGATGCCGTAACGAATCATGTGAGGTTCTCCTTCCTGATTGGTATATTGTCTGCGTTGATGTTTCTTCTGTATTCTCTTGCTGTCGTGTGGATTGACATGGACTTGTCAGATCAGCGGAGGAAAAGTTTGCGGAAGTGTTTTCCCGCTGGAAAACTGTTCCCGCCCGGCGCACCAGACGGAAATCGGATTCCAGTCACTGTCCGCAATGACAAAGTCCGCAAAGAAGCCGCTCCGCAATTCCCCGATTCCAGAAATGCCCAGAGATCGGGCCTGATTGCTCCCCGCACAGCGGATCAATTCCGAATCCGGAAACAAATGCAGAGATCGGAGACGTTTCAATCCGTCGCAATAGCGGAGCAGACTGCCGGCAACTTGTCCGGACGGAAGAACCGCTCTTTCCTCACGGACAATCACCTTCAGACCTCCAAGCGTGTAATTCCCATCCGGCATGCCCGAGGCCCGCATGGAGTCGGTAATCAGCAGAATCCTTTCGGGACCTTTCAGTTTCAGGATGATCCGGAGCATCTCATCGCTCAGATGAACCCCGTCGGCAATGATTTCCACAAAGACGTCATCCGCCAGGAGCCCCCCGCCGACCATTCCCGGACGCAGATGATGAAGCGGCGTCATCATGTTGCAGAAATGAGTCAGATGCTTCATCCCGGCGATCCGCGCCCGCTCAAAACAATCAAAGTCTGCCATGCTGTGCCCCCCGGACGGCATGATCCCCGCTTCCGCAAGCTGGCGGGTAAACTCAATCCCCCCGGGAAGTTCCGGAGAATAGGAGACTTTCCGGACCCGGCAGACCGCATTCCATTCCGTCAGCTCCGAAAAATCCGGCGCCCGCAGATACGCCGGATTCTGCGCCCCCGCCCCTTCCGGATTGAAAAACGGCCCCTCCAGATGAATCCCGAGCGGACGGCCGGACTCCGGAGATTCGGAACAATGCGCGGCAGTCCGGCAGATCCGGGTGATCGAAGAATGCCATCGGCAGAACCCGTTCCCCAAATTTGCTCTCTGACAGAAATCTGAAGATATTTCTGATGCCGTACCGTACGGGGCATTCCCTGCGGTACGGTTTTTCTGTTTTGGGGTAATTTCAGCGCCGTTCGGTCAGTTCAATGACACGGGCAAGCAACGCGGCACTGTAAAAATCCTGCCCCGTGCAGGTACGGTAGGATTCCGCAAATTTTCGGGTGATGCGTTCCATTTCCCCCGGTTCGGGATGAACACATTTCAGATACGAGGATGTCAGACGCGCCAGTTCCAGAAAACGTACTTTGTCCGGCACTGCACCGCGGTACAGCCGGGAGCCGTCCAGGTCAATCAGTCCGAGAGAGCCGTCCGCCAGACAGCAGATGTTGCGCAGGTTCAAATCGCCATGCCGGATGCC
>CAJMAW010000160.1 GCA_905211485.1 uncultured Lentisphaeria bacterium
AGGAGGATGGTCTGAAGGGAGGTCTTGGACACGCCAAACATGGGGTCTAAGAGAATCTTCAGCTTCTTTGCTTTGATTTTATCGATGTCGACAAAACTTAAAATGCTGTCGATGTAGTCGTTCATGGGATCGACGATCTCCACGAGGCCGGCTTTTTTGGCTTCCTCGAAATCCATGGTGGTCACATCGGCTGCGGTCAGGGAGTTGATGTAATCCTCCAGCTCGTTGGTGACCTCCTTGCTGGCATCCCGACCGCCTTCGGTGAAGACCTTGACGCCGTTATACTCGGCGGGGTTGTGGGAGGCGGTGATCATGATGCTCCCGTCTGCGCCGAGTGCGCCGTTGGCATGATAGGACATCGGAGTCGAGCAGAGCCCGAGGTCGATGACATCGGCCCCCTGGGCGGTGATTCCTTTTGCAAGCGCGTGGAAAAGCGGTTCGGAATGCGGACGCATGTCCCGCCCGATCACGACCTTTTTCGCGCCGGTGAACTCCACAAAAGCGCGGCCGATTTTTTCCGCGATTTCTTCATTCAGCTGTTCCGGATAAATTCCACGGATGTCGTATGCTTTAAAAATCCCGGACATAGGACGGGCCTCCTCCTTCTTCTTCTCTTCGTTATCTGTTATCTTTATTTTTCCTGATGAAACGGCTTGTTTTCACCATTTCCCTGCCGCAGGCGGCGGGAGAGGAAATCCAGCTTCTCTTTCCGCAGCTTGCGGACAATACTTCAGTCATTACTATACATCCACGTGGAGCGGAGTTCAAATCATGCTTTTGAAACGGGAGTCCGGCGCGTTTTTCCAGTCCGGGGGCCCCTCCCGGCCGGCGGACTGTCCGCGATTCCCGGAAGGAGACGCGCGAAGGCGGAAATTTCCCTGAAAACGTTTGACTTTGGATCAGTGAAGAGCTATGGTATAAGATGGAATTATTCATGGAATCCGCTTCTTCACCGGAACTTAATACAACCCGCAAGGAGGAAATCGAATGCCGGGAAAAATGATAACCGTTGACGGCAATTACGCCGCAGCACACGTCGCTTACGCGTTAAGCGAAGTCGCAGCCATTTATCCGATCACGCCCTCGTCCACCATGGGCGAATGGGTGGATGAATGGGCCAGCCAGGGGAAGAAAAACATCTGGGGGAAAGAGGTTTCGGTTGCGGAAATGCAGTCGGAAGCCGGCGCCGCGGGTGCGGTTCACGGGTCTCTTGCAGCCGGTGCGCTGACATCCACTTACACGGCTTCGCAGGGACTCCTCCTGATGATCCCGAACATGTACAAGATCGCAGGGGAACTGATCCCGACCGTGTTCCATGTGACTGCCCGTTCGCTTGCCTGCCAGTCCCTTGCCATTTTCGGGGATCATTCGGACGTCATGGCCTGCCGGAACACGGGATTCGCCCTCATGTCCGCCGCCTCCGTGCAGGAGGAAATGGACATTGCGCTTGTCTCGCATCTTTCGACTCTCAAGGCGAAAGTCCCCTTCCTGAGCTTCTTCGACGGATTCCGGACCTCTCATGAACTGCACAAGATCGAGGAAATCTCCTACGAAACCATCGCCAGTCTTGTGGAAGACAAATACATTCAGGAATTCCGCGACCGGGCTCTCCGTCCGGAAAAACCGATCTGCAAAGTCGGCGCCCAGAATCCGGACGTGTATTTCCAGGGCCGCGAAACGGTCAACAAATTCTACCAGGCCGTTCCCGGAATCGTGCAGGAGTACATGGACAAAGTCGCGAAAGTCACGGGGCGTCAGTACCATCTGTTCGACTATGTCGGAGCGCCGGACGCCACCGACGTGATCGTCGCGATGGGATCCTCCTGCGAAACAATCGAGGAAACCATCGACTACCTCAATGAAAAACGCGGCATGAAGCTCGGTCTTGTGAAGGTCAGGCTGTTCAGGCCCTTTGCGATGGAAAAATTTGCGGAAGCCCTTCCCGCGACGGTCAAGCGGATTGCCGTTCTCGACCGCACGAAAGAGCCCGGCGCTCCCGGCGAACCGCTTTACATGGATGTCAAAGTCGCATTGGAAGGCAAAGACATCACGATCATCGGCGGCCGTTACGGACTTTCCTCGAAGGAATTCACGCCCTCGATGGTTCTTGCGGTCTACAAACACCTTGCGGCGGGCGGATTCCATGACTTCACGGTCGGAATCGACGACGATGTGACCCATCGCTCCCTCAAGATCGAAGAGGAAATCACCACCGAGCCGGAAGGCACCACGAACTGCATGTTCTGGGGTCTCGGCGGCGACGGTACCGTCGGAGCCAACAAGAACTCCATCAAGATCATCGGAGACAACACCGACAAGTATGCGCAGGCGTATTTTTCCTATGACTCCAAGAAATCCTACGGCGTCACAGTCTCACATCTGCGTTTCGGGGACAAGCCCATCAAGAGCACCTATCTGATCACCAGCCCGGACTTCGTCTCCTGCTCCAGCGCGGCGTATATCGGACGCTATGATCTGCTCAAGGGCATCAAGGAAGGCGGCACCTTCCTTCTCAACAGCCATTATTCCAATGACGAGGTTTTCGGGCATCTGACACGCGACATGCAGGAAACCATCATCAACAAGAAGATCAAATTCTACAACATCAATGCGGAAGCGATCATCAAGCAGCAGCCCGGTCTCCGGGGTAAAGGCGCGAACACCGTCATGATGGTCGCCTACTTCAAGGTTTCTGGGATCGTGCCCTTCGACAAAGCCTATGAAGGCATGAAGGCCATGACCGTCAAGACCTTCAAGAAGAAGGGCGATGACGTTGTCAACATGAACCTTGCCCTGATCGACGCCGCTGTCGACGCCTGCCGTCCGGTGGAGATCCCGAGTTCTCTGGAAGGCGTTCCGCACTATACGCCGCCGCAGCTGATTCCCGATGACGCGATTCCGTTTGCGAAGAGCATCATCGAGCCTCTGATGCACCTCAAGGGCGAGACGGTTCCTGTTTCCGCGATGTCTGTGGACGGCACGCTGCCGACGGGGACAAGCTGTCTGGAAAAACGCGGCATCGCTCCGCGCGTTCCGCACTGGAATCCGGACAACTGCATTCAGTGCAACAAATGCGGATTTGCCTGTCCGCACGCCGCCATCCGCGGCAAACTGATCGAACCTGCGAATCTGGCGGGCGCGCCGGAAAGCTTCAAGGCGGTCGATTCCAAGCCGAAGAAGGATCCGGCCTACAGCTTCCGGATTCAGGTGTATGTGGAAGACTGCACCGGCTGCGGCGTCTGTCTGGACGTCTGCCCGACCAAGCCCGAAAAGCGTGCTCTCACCTGGTCCACGCTCGAGGCGGAACGCGCGGAAGGCCAGAACGCCAACGAGAAGTTCTTTGAATCGCTTCCGGACAACGTTCTGGGATCTTTCTCCCCGAATTCCGTCAAGGGAGCGATGCTCCGCAAGCCGCTCTTCGAGTTCTCCGGCGCCTGCGCCGGCTGCGGCGAAACGCCGTATGTGAAGCTTATGAGCCAGCTCTTCGGTGAAAACATGGTCATTGCCAACGCGACGGGCTGTTCCTCCATCTACGGCGGGACCTTCCCGACCATTCCGTACACCAAGTCGAAACAGGGAAGAGGTCCGGCATGGGCGAACTCCCTCTTTGAGGACAATGCGGAATTCGGCATGGGCATGCGTCTGGCCATCGACCAGAACCGCGCGATTCTGAAACTCAATGTGGAAAAGATCCTCGGCTGCGACAAAGCCTGCGACACGCTGAAGAACGTTCTCGGCAAGGCCATGAGCCTCTGGAATGAGAAAACTCCGGAAGCCTATGCCGCTCAGGACGCCGTCAAAGCGATTCTGCCTGAATACATCGA
This sequence comes from uncultured Lentisphaeria bacterium, assembly GCA_905211485.1. Classification (GTDB taxonomy): domain Bacteria; phylum Verrucomicrobiota; class Lentisphaeria; order Victivallales; family UBA1829; genus CAJMAW01. The sequence goes on from CAJMAW010000160.1 coordinate 3,825, forward strand.
AAAGGCATGCGAGGAAGGCAGGCCGATCCTCCGCAAGATCCAGGAACTCCAGGACTACTTCGTCGACAAGAGCGTCTGGATCCTCGGCGGTGACGGATGGGCTTACGACATCGGATACGGCGGACTCGACCATGTTGTGGCGTCCGGCAAGAACGTCAACATCCTCGTCCTTGACACGGAAGTCTATTCCAACACCGGCGGACAGGCATCCAAGTCCACTCCGATCGGCGCGGTCGCCAAGTTCGCGACGGGCGGGAAGAAGCTCTGCAAGAAGAATCTCGGATTCATGTGCATGAGCTACGGGTACGTCTATGTCGCCTCCATCGCCATGGGTGCGGACAACAATCAGGCTCTCAAAGCCTTCCAGGAAGCCGAAGCCTACAATGGTCCTTCGATCATCATGGCCTATGCGCCCTGTATCGCGCACGGTATCGACATGAGCAAGACTCAGTCTGAGGAAAAACGCGCGGTCGACTGCGGTTACTGGCCGCTCTACCGCTATAACCCGACTGCTGAAAAACCGTTCAGCTGGGATGTCAAAGCCACGCCGGGCAACTTCCAGGAATTCATCCGCAGCGAAGGCCGCTACAAATCCCTGATGAAGACCAACGCCGCTCAGGCGGAAGAACTCTACGCCCAGGCGGAAAAAGATGCCGCCAAACGCATGGAATTCTTCAAGAATATCGGCGCCATCATGTGATAAAACCGTTCGCACGGTTTAACTGAACCTTAACCCGGAAGGGATGTTCCCCGCAAAGGAATGTCCCTTCCGTTTTTTCATTCGCGCAACAGGACAAAAAAATCATTTTTCATCACAAAAAAAACAAAATATCCGTCCCTGTATTGTATTTCTTTTTTCAGTATGATATATTATCCGCAACTACTGAACCTATAGAAAGGATAATGCAGCATGAAAGTTGATTTTTATTTCGGTCAGGACCTGATTTCCTCGGCGGAAGCCGGAGACTCCCTGGCAAAGATTCCCGTGAAAGCTCCGGGTAAAGCCGGCAGACAGATTATCCGTTTTTCATTGCCCATCCTGGATTTTCAGGGCTTCTGGATTCCGGAAGAACGGGTTCCCAGCAGCAGAATCATCTGGGTTATTCAAGGCAAATCCGCCGCCCAGCGGAATTTCCCGTATATGGCGTTCTTCAATTCCAAACAGGAAAACCGGGCATCCATTGCTTTGAGCAACCTGTATGATGATGTGCAGATCGACGCCCGGATGAACCAGCAGGAATGCACGTATGACATCACCATCACGGTTGCGGTCAAGGAAAACACCGGCGACTACGTTCTCACCCTGGACCGCCGCGGCGATCTGCTTTGGACGGAAGCACTGGCGGACTGGGTCAAGTTTTTGAATATCGCAACACCTGCTTTCCCGGACAACGCGTGGGATCCGGTGTTCTGCACCTGGTACGCCGTTCACGGCATGGTGAATCAGGACTGGGTGGAACGCATTGCGCCGGAAGCCGTCCGGCTGGGCTTCAAGACCCTGATTATTGATGACGGCTGGAGTTATGACGACATGAAGCGGGTTTCTCCGCAGACCATCACCACCTGGTACAACTCCATCGGCAACTGGACTGTTTCCGATAAAAAATTTCCGGATTTTGCCAACCATGTCAAACGCATTCAGAAAGCGGGTATGCACTACATGCTGTGGGTCGCCCCGTTCCTGATCGGCAAGGACAGCGATATTGCGGAACGTTTCAGCAAAGCGGTCTTCCCCGCAGACCCCAAAGAAGGATGCAGAACCTTTGACTCGGCGCACGAAAAAGAGAGCGGCATTCTGCTGGACAAGCTCGGAACGCTGATGGAAAAGTATCAGCTGGACGGTCTGAAAGTGGATTTTCTGGATTATATTTTCCCGAATATCGAACGTTCCCGCGGACGCGAAACTCTGCATTTCATTGAACAGCTTTCCAAACGGATCCGCGCGGCAAAAGCCGATGCGCTGATCGAATTCCGGCAGAGTTATGCCACCCCGCAGATGCTGGCATACGGAACGCAGTTCCGCGCCGGGGATGTGCCGTTTGATTACGAAGATAATTTTGCGCGTCTCTGCCAAATCCGTATCAGTCTCGGCGGCGGCGACGGAGTTCCTGTTCATGCAGACCCCGTTTACTGGCATCCGCAGGAATCACCGGTCAATATCGCACGCCACATGATCGCGTCTCTTGCCGGTGTTCCGATGATTTCCATGGACTTGAACCATATCAGCGAACAGGAAAAAGAAATCATTGCGCATTGGACAGCTTTCTATCAGGAACATCTGGATTTCTATCGGAAGGGACACTGGGAAGCCGCCTATCATCCATCCGGAGCAAGCTGGCTGAAAGTTACGCTCGGCAATGAATCCATGGTGATCGTGCATGACGAAGCCCGTCTGGTTCAGGCTCTGGAAAAAGCGGCGGATAAAGTCTATGTGCTGAACCTTTCTCCGGAAGAACTCGCACT
>CAJMAW010000161.1 GCA_905211485.1 uncultured Lentisphaeria bacterium
TTTAACGGGCATTTTACACCAAGTCAAGTTGTCCAGTTTTCGGGGACAACCGCAGGAAAAGGCAGACAGATCACCCGCCGGCATTATAAAAACACCGCGCTCACCGTTCCCCTGCTCGGGTTTGGTATGATGCGACTGCCGCGCCTCTCGCCGGAAAAACCGGACATCGATTATGCCACCGTGGAAAAACAGATCGCCAAAGCGATGGATGTGGGGCTCAACTATTTTGATACCGCCTATTTCTACCATGATGGACTCAGCGAAAAATGCGCGGGCGACCTGCTGAGCAAATACCCGCGAGACCGTTATTACCTTGTCAGCAAAATGCCGGTTCGGGCGTTGAAGAAGGAGGAAGATGTCGAACGAATCTGGAATGAACAGCTTGCACGCTGCAAAACTGATTATTTCGATTTCTACCTGGTTCATAATCTGAACCGGGATCGCTGGACGGACACCAGACGATTCCATGTCTACGAGTTTCTGAAACAGAAGCAGAAAGAAGGAAAAATCCGCAAACTGGGATTCTCATTTCATGACGAGCCGGAAATTCTGAAGGAGATTGCCGAAGCGCACCCATGGGATTTCGGACAGATTCAGCTCAATTACCTGGACTGGACCCTCTACCGTTCCCGGGAACAGTATGAGATCCTAACAAAGCTCGGCATTCCGGTCATTGTGATGGAACCTCTCCGTGGCGGCGCGCTTGCAGCGCTGAATCCGGAAGCGACGGCGATTCTGAAAAAAGCCAATCCCGATGTGAGCGCCGCTTCCTGGGCATTGCGTTATGCGGCAAGTCTTCCGAATGTTCTTTGCGTCCTTTCCGGCATGACGCTGACCGAGCACCTCGAAGACAACATCGGCACTTTTACCGATTTCAAAGCGCTGAATGATGCGGAACGGAAAACGATCGAGGCGGCGCTTGCAGCCTACCGGAAATCCGGAGCAGTTTCCTGCACGGAATGCCGTTACTGCACGCCATGCCCGGTCGGAGTGAACATTCCCCGGGTGTTTGGGCTCTACAATCAGGCGAAGACAACGGGAAATACCGGACATTTTCGTCTGGTGTACGACAAAATGTCATCGGATGAAAAGGCCTCCGCCTGCGTCAGCTGTGGAGCTTGCCTGAAAAAATGTCCGCAGCACATCCAGATTCCTGAAATGCTGAAAAAAATCACTTCGGAAATGGAAGGCCCTCTGAAGAAGAGTGCCATGTTCTGGTCGCCGGATCACGAATTTTATGTATGAGCAGGAGAAAGTAGTCTTATGGATCGGCGTGACTTTCTGAAAACGACTCTGACGCTGGCGGCGCTTGCGCCGCTTTCCCGCCTTTCGGCACAGACAAAAGAGGGCATCGACAAGAAGTCCCAAGGTATGATTTACCGGGAGCTGGGACGATCCGGCCTCTCGGTCAGTGCGATCGCTCTAGGAATTGAGGGATTCAAAAGCAGATCGTTTGAAGAAACAAAAACTCTCGTGACGTATGCGCTGGGAAACGGCATCAACTTCCTGGACCTCTGCATTGCCGACCCCCGGATGCTTTCCGATATCGCCCGGGCGATGGGGAAACAGCGGAAACAATTTGTGATTCAAGGACATCTCGGTTCCATTTGGAGAAATGGTCAATATCTTCGCAGCCGGAATCTGAAAGACTGCAAAGAGGCGTATGAAAATATGCTGAAAACGTTCGGCGGCCATATTGAGATCGGCATGATTCACTATGTGGATGCGGAAGATGATCTGGATCGGATTCGCCGGAATGGACTGCTTACTTACGCCGGAGACCTGAAGGCTGCCGGACGGATTGAGGCAATCGGACTCTCCAGCCACAGTCCGGCCATTGCGCGCCGTGCGGTGGAGGAAAATCTGGTGGACGTTCTGATGTTTTCCATCAATCCCGGATACGATTTGCGTCCCTCAGGGAGACGGATCGAATACGATGAGGAGCGCCAGAAACTTTATGAACTTTGTGCCCGCAGAAACATTGGTGTGGACGTAATGAAAGCCTATGGTGGAGGCGATCTGTTGAATGCGCGTCTCTCTCCGTTCAGCAAGGCGTTTACACCGATGCAGGCGCTGCACTATGCACTGACCCGTCCGGCGGTGGCGGCCGTCATGGTCGGATGCCGGAGTGTCGCGGATATTCAGGCGGCTCTGGCATGGTGTTCCGCTTCCGCCGCGGAACGGGATTATACCCGTGTATTCGACGGGCTCGACGCGAAATCATGGCAGGGGCACTGTCTTTACTGCGGTCATTGCGCTCCCTGTCCGAAAGAGATCGATATTGCCAGCGTCAACAAATATTTGAATCTGGCACTTGCCCAGGGAGAAATCCCGCCGACGGTGCGCGACCACTATCGTCTTCTGAAACATCACGCTTCGGAATGCATTCAGTGCGGCGCATGCGAAAAACGGTGTCCATTTTCCGTTCCGATCCGGACGAAAATGAAACAGGCCGCCGGGCTGTTTGGAAGATAAACAGAAAGAGAGGAGTTCTTTTATGCACATGGCAGACGCGCTTCTTTCGCCGACGGTCGGCGGAACCATCCTGGCGGTTTCGGCCGGGATTCTTGCGTATTCGGTGCGGGACGTCCGGAAAAATTTTGACGAAAGCCGCATCCCGCTGATGGGGGTCGCGGGCGCATTCGTCTTTGCCGCGCAGATGGTCAATTTCGCGATTCCCGGAACCGGGTCGAGCGGACACATCGGGGGCGCGGTGCTGCTCACGGCTCTGCTCGGGCCGTCACCGGCCTTCATCGTGATGGCGGGAGTGCTGCTGATCCAGGCGCTTTTCTTCGCCGACGGCGGGCTGCTCGCGTGGGGATGCAACCTCTTCAATCTCGGATTCTTCGGCTGTTTTCTCGCATATCCGTATCTTTTCCGCCCGATTGCGGGGAAAAAGATGAGTCGTCCGCGCGTTCTCTCCGCGAGTATCGTTTCCTGTCTTGTTTCGATGGAACTCGGCGCATTAGCCGTGACGCTGGAAACACTGCTTTCCGGAGTGACGGAACTGCCCTTTGCAGTCTTCGTTTCCGTGATGCTGCCGATTCACCTGGCAATTGGGCTTGGCGAAGGGGTGGCGACAGCAGCGGTACTGCTCTTTGTGCGGAACCATCTGCCGGAGGCGGATTCCCTACGTCTGGAGGAGAAGAAGTTTTCCATTGTCCGCCTCTCTCTGGTAATGGGACTGACCTCGCTGCTGATCGGCGGAGGTCTTTCTCTTCTGGCTTCCGGAAAGCCCGACGGACTCGAATGGTCCATGGAACAGACCGCCGGAAGCACGGAACTGGAAAGTTCAGGCGCGGTCCATTCGTTTTTCGCGGATCTTGCGGAAAAAATCGCTATGCTCCCGGACTATGCGTTTCCGGGAAGTGAAACTCCGCTTGGAACTGCCGTTGCCGGCATCGTTGGAGTTCTCCTCTGCGGAGTTCTTCTCGGACTCGGCGGATATGCGCTCTGCCGGAGAACGACGCATCGGAGAGCGGCAAAATGAATTTTCCCCTGCCACAATTCCTGCCGGAAACGCATTGCGTTTCACCGCGTGGTCTGTTTGCGCGCCTTTCGCCGCTGCCGAAGGTCTGCTTTGCAGTGGGTTTTCTGGTGCTGGCCGTTTCCTTCGGACGCTATGACTGGCCGGGCAGCACGCTCTTTGCCTGCGCGCCGTTTCTGATGGCGCAGCTCGGAGGCGTTTCCGCCACCGCTCTGCTGCGCCGGGCACTTCTGGCTTTGCCGTTTGTTTTATGCGCGGCGGCGGCAAACCTTTTTTTCGACAGGGAAGGAATTGAGGTCGCCGGAAACATTGTGCTTCCGGGCGGCGTGATCTCGTTCTGGGTGCTTACGACCAAGACACTTGCAACGACGGGAATGGTACTGCTTCTGGCGGCAACGACAACACTGTCCGGCATTTCCGGAGCGCTCGCGCAGCTCCATGTGCCCTGCATTCTGATTCTGCAAATTCAACTTCTCTGCCGTTATCTTGTGCTAACGGCGGAGGAGGCGCGAAATTTGTTGCACGGTTATTTTCTGCGGAATCCCGGATGCCGGATTATCCCGGCACGCGACTGGGGAATGCTCTGTGGACGGCTTTTCCTGCGAAGCGTCGAACGAGCCGGTGCGGTTTATCAGGCGATGCAGTGCCGACTCTTCCACGCCGGAAAGCCGCTCGAGAAAAGCGGGCTGGGCTCTGTCGGCGAATGGTGCGTCTGCCTGCCGGCACTGGGATTTTTTTGTATTCTTCGAGGAGTGTTTGCATGAAAATTGAATTGTGTGATCTCGTTCTGGAGCGCTCCGGCGGAATCCTGGCCATTGACGGAGTCTCCTATGTGTTTGATTCCGAACGAGCTTCCGCCGTTGCGATTCTCGGTGCGAACGGCGCGGGCAAGTCGACGCTTCTTGAAAGCATTCCCGGTCTTGTTCCGATCCGTTCCGGTTCGATCCGTGTTGACGGAATCAATGTGGAAAAACGCCATTATCCAGCCATCCGGGCTAAGGTGGGAATGATCTTCCAGAACTCCGACGATCAGCTTTTCAATCATACGGTCGGCGAGGATGTCGCGTTCGGTCCGCGCAACTTGAACCTTCCGCCGGAAGAGGTAACTGTGCGCGTCAATGAGGCTCTTGCCATGCTTGGAATCGCGCATCTTGCGGCGCGTGATGTCATGCGCCTCTCCGGAGGCGAAAAGCGTCGAGCTGCGCTGGCCGGTGTGCTTGCAATGAAGCCGGAAGCGATTCTGCTTGATGAACCGACATCGATGCTCGATCCTCGCGCCTGCCGGGAACTGGCGGATAGTCTGGAAATGCTCCCCGCGTTGAAACTTATTGCGACGCACGATCTTGCCTTCGCGGAACGAGTTTGTTCCGAATGCCTGGTTCTGCAGGAGGGCAGAATCGTCGCCTCCGGGAAAATCGATGCTCTTTTGAAACGGCACGATTTCCTGCGGGAATGCGGTCTGGAGTAACAGGAATGGTTCTTCTTCCTGTTTGGTGTTTATCTAAATGCTAAATGCAGATAATGATTAGAAATAAAATAAAAAATGGTATTTGTGTCTTTTCGGTAAGACAAACACAAATACCACTCAACTGATGTTAATCTTGCTTATCCGTCGAAAGCTGTTTTGCTCTACGTCCTTTTCTTGAACTCCTCTCTTGGGAATTATCACCGCTGTTTTTTCTCTTGAGGTGCTTCATTGACTTCAGTTCTGCCTCCGAGAGGGTCCCATCTCCATTGGCATCAATCTTGTCAAAATGCCTGGCAATTTTACCTGTAGCCTCACTCTTGCTGATATTCCCGTCTCCGTTTTTGTCCATGGCTTTCAAATTGGCGATCGCCTGTTGGCGACCTTTACGCTGTGCAGAGTCCATTCCAGAAATTTGACGGGCTTTCGCCTGACCTCTTCGGGCTTTTGCCATAGTAGTAGTCTCCGTGCTTGCCGCATCAGAATTTTCCCCATAGAGAATCCCCCCTCCAAGTACCATGAGGGCTAACACACACGCAATCATTTTTCTGTTCATAGTTGCTCCTTATCCTATTTGTTGTTTGATTTCCTCAGTATGGAGTATACTTTTCGTATTCATCCCGTAAGAGAGCGTTGAACCTTTATTTTTCTCCATTTGCAGCGGTCGGAACAGAAGAGGATGCAGCGTCTTTCGTCCTGGAACTTTTCTTCAGAGCCTTCAACTCATCAGTAGACAAGTTGTTATTACCGTCTGTGTCAATTTTCTCAAAACGTCTGTCAAGTTTTTTGGACGCTTCGTCACGGGTAATATTATTGTCTCCATTCCTGTCCAAGGCTTTCAACTTGGCTGCCGTATTTTTCTTTTGCGCCTTTCCCGCTTTCTGAATACTTCTGGTTTGAGAGATCCCTTTTGAGTGCCCGCGATTCCCTACTCCGCCCTTGGTATACACGGAACCCGTTGCCATTATTGCGACTAACATACTGACGATCAGAAGCTTGTTCATGATAGACTCCTTTCTGTTGTTGGTGATGTCAGACCATCCCGATGTGGAATGGTCATGGATTCTACTGCTATATCACGCAACAGAGGAGTAAAATCTACAGCAGGAAGGAATTTTCCCGCAATTTTTTATTCAGAAGATGTGAGAGATGACTTTATTTGATCAAGTTGTTCTTGAAACACGTTATTTTTTTCGCCATGGTAGACGGATTGCGGTTGTCCCCGAAAACTGGACAACTTGACTTGGTGTAAAATGCCCGTTAAA
>CAJMAW010000162.1 GCA_905211485.1 uncultured Lentisphaeria bacterium
CAGCCACTCCCCCCCTTCTTCCCCCGATCATCTCCACCATCGCCGCCCCTCTGCCCATAATCCTTTCCAGCATTTCAAACGCATGCACCCCGTACCAGACCAGAGACGATCCCGACGCCGCCACACCGAGAGGCCCCCACACAGACACCGATTCCGGACGCACCCCCTTCTTCAAAGCCTCCTCCAGATCCACATCAAAACGCAATGCCGAAGACGTGAAGAAACGAATCTTCTTCTCCTCCGCAATCCGGAGAATTTCCAGCGAATGATCCAGCGTATCCGCAAAAGGCTTGTCCAGAAAAATCGGTTTCCCGAGTTCCGCGGCACGGCGGAAATACTCCAGATGGAGCGAAGGGTCATTGATTTCCAGAAGAATGGCGTCGCAGTCGGCAACGGCTTCGTCAAAATTTTCCGTCACAGCCACTCCGATGCTTTCCAGATAAGCCTGTCTCTGATCCAGTCCCTTCCGGTTCTGGAACGGGGTTTCAAAACGCAGGCAGCTTACGGCGCGGAGTTCCGGCACCCGTTCGGAAACGGGCGTCGCAGGATCCTGCATCAGCTGCGGGAAGGCGACGGCATGACTCGTGTCAAGGCCGATCAGTGCGGTTTTGATTGCGTTCATAAGAAGAAGATTCTCCTTTCCATTGCAGTTTTTTCGTATGTCCCCGTTCTTCAGCCGGAGCGCACAGAAGATCCTGGCCGCAGCGGCGGAACGGAGAAAAGGACTCTTTCCCTGTTTTTTTACAATTTTACAGTTTTACGGGAGTACCATCCGCGGGAGGGGATTCTGGCGGTGGGCCTCTTCCAGCACCCGGACCTGACGGCGGACTTCCTCCAGGCGGACATCCGCTTCAGCGCCTTCCTTCAGGACCGCAAAGAAGTTGGAATAGGCGGCACGGCTCAGAAGGAGGAAACTGTCGGTTTTCCCGTCGTTTTCAGGGGGAGTCCAGGATTCCGTCTGCCAGGGCAGGAGCTCAGAGCAGTAGCTGCGTTTGAGACTCCACTCCTTCCAGAATGTCTGTTTCGGAGCATCCGCGGGGAAGAAATATTTCCATTTCAGACCGCAAGGCCCTCCCGTCAGGCCTCCGCAGGTTCCCTGAATGCTGTACTGTTCCCCCTCAGGCCAGGCCAGAAAACTGCTGATCTGGATTTCTATGAGCGGACGGCCCTCCCCGTAGAGAGTCAGCAGACAGAAGTTGTCCGCATCGCCGCCGAGTCCGTGATGGCGTGCCGCCATATGGCAGAACACTTCCGGATCCTTTTCCCCGAACAGCACAATGGCCTGATCCAGAGGATGCGGACCCGTGTTGAAGAGATTCCCTCCCAGCTGATCCTGACGCGTCTGCCAGTCCCAGCGCCGCGCAAAGGAACTCCAGTTCGACCGAATGCAGAGAATCTCCCCCAGAACACCCGAGGAAATCACTTCCCGGATCTTCCGGAAATACGGCTGATAGCGCGAATTCTGAAACGGGAAAAAATGGACGCCGTGGGCACGGGCGCATTCCGCAATCCGGTCAAAGTCGCGGAGCGTCGGAGCCGCAGGCTTCTCGCTGAGCACGTGAAATCCGCGCGACAGGCCTTCAAGTGAATATTCCACATGAAGACGGCTGGGCGTCGCATTCACAAATAAGTCGAATCCCCCTTCCTCAAGCATGCTCCGGCAGTCTTCAAACACACGGCATCCGAACACTTCCTCCGCCTCCTTCCTCCGCTCCGGCAGAAGATCCGCCGCCGCCACCACCTGAAAGCGCGGATCGCTCCGCAGATAGGCTCCGTGAATCCCGAATCCGCTCCGGCCAAGCCCGCCAAGCCCCACTCGAATGACTTCAGACATCTCTTTGAATCTCCTTGTTTCTTTTCATTCCGTACTGCAAGCCCGTACTCATTCCTTTTCTCATTCTTTTTTTCATTCTTTTCATTCTCTCTTTCACCGCTCCTTCCATTCCGGATGCGGAGAGGGGGGAAAGATTCCGTATTGTTCCTTCCATCTTTTTTCTCTTCAGAAAGCGGGGGAGAGGAAAGCCCCTGCCGTCTCTCCCCGTACCGTTCCTCCGGGGACTTCTTTTCTCCCGCGCTTCCCCCGGATGATCCGCCTCCTGGGAAAACCGCTCATTTTCCGCACACGGAAAACTGCGGACGGGGAAAAGAGAGATCAATCACGCTGAAAATCCACTCTGAAATCCGCACGGAAAAATCCGGGAGGAGGGGGAACGCCCTGCGGGAAAATATTCTCCGGCAGGATCCGGAGGATCAGGTTTCTCCGTTTCGGCGGAGAGGAAAGATCAGACATCCTTCTCCCGCTTCGTTTTCCCCGAGAAGGAGGCGGCGGAGTTTTTCGGCCGCCCGCCGGAACAGGCGGTCATGATCCTGCAGGAAACTGGTGACTTCCACCCCCCAGACATTCCGTTCCAGGTCATTGTCGAAATCGCTGTACAGCACATTCCTTCCCCAGCGGATCCCTTCGCGGCGCAGTCCCCAGCGCATGACGCTTCCCGTATGAGACAAAGAATCGGAAAGAATCAGCAGCGGAGACTCTACATTTCCGTCTGGAGAATTCTCCGGTTCAGGCAGCCGGGCTTCGAGTTCGGCCACTTTGCCCTCGAAATCCGAAGGAAGGGTCAGGACACGGTAAAAAGAGCTCGCTTCCCGGCAGGCTTCCATGAAGCCGTCGAAGCGGTACGCAGTCACCTCGGAATGCTGTTCGGAGCGGAGGAAGATGGCCTGCGCTCCGGGATGATCCCTCAGGCGCTCCGCCGTGATTTCACGGTACGCGGCAAAGTGATCGGTCGAGACAAACGGAACTCCCGGAATCACCCGGTTGATCAGCACCTGCGGAATCCGGGAACGCATCGACTCGATCGCGGCATACAGATGCCGTTCCGGACGAAGCCAGAGCAAACCGTCGAAGTCAAAGAGCCTGTCCAGGGAACCGGGCGTTTCAAAATCCCTTCCCGGTAGAATCGTCAGATCGAATCCGCTGCCGCGCAACGAATCCGGATCGCCCCCGCCGATCAGCGCCACGCGGAACGGACGGCCAAGACTCGGCGCAACATAGGTTCCGGATCCGCGCCGGCTGTTCAGCTTTCCTTTCTGCACCAGGGTCCGCACCGCATGGTCGAGTGTCGCCCGCGCCACCTGGAATTCCTTCATCAGCAATGTCCTCGGAGGAAGCGGCGCGTTCTCCGGATAGATTCCTTCCCGGATCCGGCGTTCCAGTTCCGCCGCAATCTCCCGAAACGGCTGTCCGCTCATGGAAAAACATCTCCTCTTGTCTTTTGCCTTCAAATCAGACTGGTTTTCTTGATAAAATATAATTTGACTAGTCATATTTTCAAGAAAAGTTTTCTCTTCCCAATCAAAAAAAACGGGAATTTTTCCAGGTTTTGCTTTCCTTCCCGGGAGGTCGGTCCTTCCCTGTTTTTCCTTCCCGGCGAGGAAGCGGCTCATTTCCTTCCGCATTCAGCCGGAAGGTGAAGAACGGGTGTGACTGCAGCGCAGTTCTCCGGAAAGAGAATCCCCGGACAAATCTCAAGGATGGCTGTGGCGGTGATGCGTATCCGGAGTATGGGCATGCGTATGGACACAGGGCGCGTGGACATGTTCATGCGCATGCCATCCCGTCACCGGGGGCACATGCACATGCGTATGATGCAGATCCGGATGCCGGTGGGCGTGATTGTGAGACAAGGCCTCATGACGGTGTTCATGAGAGTGTTTCTCATGGACCGCCAGCCAGACGCCCCATGCCATGAGCAGCGCCGCCGGCAGAAAATGCCACGAAGGAATTTCCTGGAGGATCAGCATGGAAAGAAGCACCCCCAGGAAAGGAGCCGCCGCATAATACGCACTCGTCCTCGCTGCGCCGAGATGCCGCTGCGCCTTGACATAGCAGAAGATGCTCAGCCCGTATGCGACGAATCCCAGCAGCAGAGATGCAAGGATCCCGCTGAACGAATCCGGCAGAGGATCCTTCAGGAGCCACGCCAGCGCCAGAGCCGTCCCTCCGGACCCGAATCCCTTGACGACGACAATCTGCGCCGGAGATTTTTCCGACATGTTCCTCGTGCAGTTGTTCTCCAGCCCCCAGCATCCGCATGCCGCAAGGACCAGCAGTGATCCATATGAAAAGTTCCATCCCCCTCCTCCTCCCTCCCCCGCGGCGGAAAAGTCCACGCTGAGCAGCAGACTTGCCGCCGTAATCACCCCAAGGGAAAGCCACATGCGTTTCCCCACAGCCTCGTGAAAAAGACAGAACGCGGCAAGCGACGTCGCCGCCATCTCAAAATTCAGCAGCAGAGACGCATTCGCCGCTGAAGTCAACTTCAGCCCCAGCATCAGCAGCAGAGGCGCCAGCACATCCAGAAGAATCATGGAAACCGTCCAGGGCATTTCTTTCCGCGAAAGCGGCGCCTCCTTCTTCCTTTCGTCGGTCAAACGTTCCAGCAGAAACATCCCCACCCCCGCCCCCAGATACAGGAACGCCACCATGAACAGCGGGGATATCCCCCGGAGAAGAAGAGACTTTGAAAGCGGTGCATTCAGTCCGAAGAGAAACGCGGCCAGCAACACCGCCAGCACCGGGGATCGGCAGCATTCCGGCAAGGATGAAAAGATTTTCATTTTTACAGACAGCGCTCCGGGAGAGTTTTTGTTCATTTTCTGCAATCCTCCGTTCTTCAAGGGATCCTTTTCCCAACGCCCCCTTCCCCCGCCCACATCCGGTTCCCCGCCGGAGCAGAGAAAGGAATGAAATCAGAGATCAAAGATCAGCTGAAATCCAGAGACTCCCACTTTTTCTCAAGCACGGCGGGAGAGGATTTGAGCGGGCCCTTCAGTTCAGGCGTATACGCCGCGATTCTGGCCTCCTCCAGCAGCAGGAAGTATTCCCGGAAGGATTCGTTCCGCTGTTCCCATCCGGGAGAACTTTCCGCCAGCAGACGGAATTTCCGGAGATACGGCGTAACGGCTTCCCCCTTGGCTTCGTCCTTCGCCGGAGAGGAGTTGACCGCACGCTCCAGACGCAGATTCAGAGAACGGAAATAACGGACATAATTCTCCACGGCCTGCGGAGTTTTCAAAAAGCCATTCCGGAAAAGGAAATCCATCTGTTCCCGGACATCCATCCCGGTAAAGGAATCCTCCGGGATTTTTTCCAGCGTCTTCGCCAGGGAGGCGTGGAGTTCCAGAATCCGTGAAAGGAGTCTCATGCGCTCCGAAACGATTCCTGCGAGTCCGTCGCGCGAGTTTTCGAGAAGCGATTCCCATGTTTCCGCGGAACGGATTTCCCATGGATCCCTGCCAAAAGATTCAAAAACGGCACTTTGAAGCAGATCCTCCCGCCAGTCGGAATAAGCGGAGAAGAAAGTTCTCTCCATATTCTTTCCGGGCGACTTCAAAATCGAGCGGAGATGCCGGATCAGCGGAGCAAAGGAAAGCGAATAAAGACGGAAAAGCCCTTTGCGGTGACTGGCCTGCGCATCGCCTCGCTTCAGGAACAGCACACGGCCGACAGCTTCTTCCGATTCCTCCGTCAATGCCAGCCAGGCTTTTTTCCCGTTTCCGGAAGGCAGTTCGATCCATTCGGGCATGCTTCCTCCGGGGCAGGTCTTCCAGCCGGAAAGAGACCACTCCCCCGCGGTTTTGATCCCGGGGGAAAGACGGTTCGGGATTTCCTTTTCCGGGGGATAGTCCAGAAGGATCTTCCGGACTTCCCCGTGTGCTCCGGTCAGGGCAAGTTTCATCCTGAGATATCCCGGCAGTTCCGGAGAATCAAAACAAGAGGGGGACAGAGACGTCCCGTAATTTTCATTCAGAAATTCGCAGAGCGCCTCCGGGAAAGGCTGCCCTGTAAAGATCTCCCCTTCCCGGAACGCCCGCAGCAGAGCCTCCGCACAGTCGGAGAGCGGATTCAGTTCCCTGCGCACGGCCTTCGGAAGCGAGCGCAGATAAAATTCCGCCTTCCACAGAAGAAAACCCGGAACCAGATAATCGGGAAAGTGACGGTCCGGAAGATTCAGACGGTCCTCCGGAATGAAGACGGTGATCCCGTCATTTTCCTCCCCGGGATCAAAAACATAGGAAAGACGCATGGATTCGCCGCAGGAAACAATCCGGTCCGGGAACTCGGCCGCTTCCGGGATCCGGGCTCCGGGACAGAGGATATCTTGCTGCGCAGGAGTGTAATCCCGGCGGGAGGCACGCCAGT
>CAJMAW010000163.1 GCA_905211485.1 uncultured Lentisphaeria bacterium
CGATGAGGATGACACCGCCGCCGGACATCAGCTTATCGCGGATGCATGGCTCCGTGCCGTTTCTCCCCTCCTGCCCGGGAACCCGTGAAAAAGAAGAAAAACTCCTTTGCTTCATTCGCTGTCTCTTCCTGATGGAAACCCGTTTGCACGGACGGCTCCCTCAGGCGCGTTTTGCCTCTCTCAAAGCCGGAATGACAGAAAAATAACAGAAAAGAAACAAAATTTTTGCAAAAATGAGAAAAAATCTTTTGAGAAACATGCAATCCGGATTATAATATGACCCTGGAGGAGCTTTCTTCAGATCTCCTCTGCGTTTTTTCCGCGGAAGATCCGATGGAAGAACGGCGGGAAAACAAGAATAGAATGATGAAGAGGAGCGGCGTATGATTTGCCAGAGGAATCCGGGAATGATGTTTCTAGCGCTTCCTCCGTGACGGAGGAGTCCGGCACGGGAGCGCGACGAAGGGAAGGCAGGGAGGAAGAGCCGTTTCCATTCCCGTCATTTCCCTTTGCATCTTTCATTTCCCTTTTTATTCCGGAGCAAACAGATACCCCGGAAAAGGAACGAGAGAAAGAGGGTGGGATGCCGTCACTCCGGAAATGGAAGAGCCCAGCCGGCCGATGATGAATTGCGGGAATCAGGTGTGGAAGATAAGCAGAACGGAAAAAGCAACAACAGGGATGCGGGGCAGTCCATGAGGGATTGCTTCCCGCACGGAAAGGCGAGTGAAAATGACTTTTCTCGGCATCATAAGAACTGCGGACTGCAGAAGGATCCGCCGGACTCTGACGGCGGCCGTGTTTTTCATGGCGGCAATCTTTTTCATCACGGGTTCCGCCGTGTACGGAGCGGACGGTGCGGCTGCCGAAACCGTCAAACCCGTCAAATACATCTTTCTCTTCATCGGGGACGGGATGGCCACCCCGCAGAGAATGATGACGGATCTGTATCTGAAGAGCATCGGGAAAAAAGAGGGTCTTCTGATGAACCGTCTCCCGGTGCAGGGGTTTGCAACAACTTATTCCGCCACTTCACTGATCACCGATTCCGCTGCCTCCGCCACGGCGATGGCCACCGGGCAGAAGACGCATGACGGCGCCATCGGAGTTGATGTGAACAACAAAGCTCTTGAAAATATTGCCGAACTGGCGCGGAAGAAAGGGAAGAAGGTCGGAATCATCACGACGACCTCCATGAATCACGCCACTCCCGCCGCATTTTACGCTCATCAGCACAGCCGCGGCAACGCCTACAGGATCGGCCTGGACATGATCGGTTCCGGCTTTGAGTATTTTGCCGGCGGCGGTCTGATGGATCCCAAGGGCCGGATCATGGTTTCCGATACCGGCGCATGGGTTCCCGATCCGGACAAGAACAAGAAGGATCTTTATGATCTGATCCGCGAAAAAGGCATTGTCCATGTAAAGAGCCGCGCCGATTTTGAGAAACTCAGTCCTTCCGACGTGAAGGGCGCCACGGTGTATGTGGAAAATCCCCGTCAGGACAACGAGCAGAACGTGTATTACGCGCTCGATAAGAATCCCGGCGACATCACGCTTGCCGAATATGTCGCCAAAGCCATCGAACTGCTCGACGGCGAAAACGGATTCTTCATCATGACCGAAGGCGGGAAAATCGACTGGTCCTGCCATGCCAATGACGCAGCGGGAGCCATGGCCGAAGTCATCAGTCTCGACGAAGCCATTGCGGAGGCCTGCCGCTTTGCTGAAAAACACCCCGACGATACTCTGATCGTCGTCACCGGCGACCACGAAACCGGCGCCATGACTCTCGGATTCACCGGGACCGGCTATCGGCTCTATCTGGCCAATCTCCAGAACCAGAAAAAAACCTGTTTCGCTCTCCGTGAGGAATTCAACACCCTCCGCAATGAAGCGAAAAAGGCAAAGAAGGAACTGACTTTTGATGAAGTTAAGCCATTTATCACAAAGAATTTCGGACTGAAGTTCGAAGGCGATGCCAAACAGGATAAAATGGTCCTGAGCGACTATGAGATCAGCAAGCTGGAAGCCGCGTTCAAGCGTTCTGCCGGTTCCAAGGAGTATGCACCGACGGAAAACCGCCGCATCATGTACGGAAGTTATGATCCCCTGATTGTCGCCTGCACCCATATGCTGGCCAACAAATCGGGAATTGCCTGGGCTTCCTTTGATCACAGCGCCATGCCCGTCGGGACGTCTGCGCAGGGGCCGAATGCGGCCATTTTCGGAAACCTCTCCGACAATACGGATATCGCCAAGAACATGAGGAAGGTCCTTGAGGCGAAATAAGAATTTCATTTCTTCTGATTTTTTCAAACGGCCCGGCCGATGATCACATGTCTGGAATGTATTTGTCAGTTTTGCAATACCTGAAACGGCACCGGGGCGACCTTCTGGCGGTCGCCCTTGTGTCGATTCTCATCGGGATTCTTCTTTCGCTGGATCTGGGGGCGTCCGTACGGAATCTGGATGGGAATGAGGGGCGTCTGCGCGTGAAGGCGAAAGTTCTTGCCGTGGACAACACGATGCTGGTCCGTCACGGCGTTCTCTATGCCGGGAATCAGAATCTCGGGATCGAAATCCTTTCCGGGAAATTCAAGGGGCGGCGCTGCACCGCACTCAATCTCCTGCGTTCGCAGATGGAGCTGGACAAGATCTTTGTGCCCGGCGACATCATCCTGGCCTCTGTCCTGCCTGCTTCCGCTTCCGGGGAAAAGATGGAAGCTCTGGCCCAGGATCACTACCGCGTGCATCATGAACTGTGGCTGCTCCTGCTTTTTACGGTGTTTCTGCTGCTCTTTGGCGGATTCACAGGACTCAAGGCGCTGCTGACCTTCCTTTTCACATGTGCGCTGGTCTGGAAGGTGCTGATCCCGCTCTTCCTGACGGGACATGACCCGGTCTGGCTTTCACTGGCCGCGGTCTGTGTCCTTTGTGCGGTGATCATCTATTCCGTTGCGGGAGTCGGGCGCAAGGGCCAGACGGCGTTTCTGGGGGCGTTCCTGGGGGTTCTCGCAAGCTGCCTCATGGCGAAACTCTTCACGGAACTGCTGCATGTGAACGCTGCCACCATGCCCCGCTCGCAGGCACTCTTTTTTGCCGGATATGAATTCCTGGATCTGACGGGGCTCTTCATAGGGGCTTTGTTCCTCGCATCCTCGGGGGCGGTGATGGATCTTGCCATGGACGTCGCCGCGGGCATGAACGAACTGGTGCTCCACAAGCCCGGAATTTCCAGAAAGGAACTTCTGAAATCCGGACTTGCCATCGGAAGAGCCGTCGTCGGAACCATGACGACCACTCTGCTTCTGGCCTATACCGGCGGATATCTCACTCTGATGATGTCCTTTACCGCCGAAGGAGTCCAGATGCTCGATTTCTTCAATTACCCCTATGTCGTTCCGGAAATCGTGAAGACGATGGTCGGCAGCATGGGGCTGGTGCTTGTCGCTCCCCTCACAGCCGTGGCGGGATGCTGGATTCTCCCCCGGAATCCGATTTTTTCTTCTTCCGGAGAGAAAATGACTGCGGAAAAGGGAAACAACCCTTCCCCGTCTTCCGCCGAGGATCTCTGAAACAGAGAGAGAGAATGGGGAATCATCCCATTGCGCTCCACCCCTCCTTCCTTGTTCTTTCCTTTTTTCCCTGCTTTGTTTTCGTGCGCGCCGCGGCAGGGAAAATCGGAAAATAGACAGGGTGATTGAGGGGGGAGGAATCCTTTTTTCTGTCTGCACAGAATGCCTCCTCCAAGCTGATGATTCTTTGCGTTTCCTGCGGGGAAAAGCGGGGGAAAAAACTCAGGAAAAGGAAAAATGGTGGAAGAGACAAAGCCGGGGGAAAAATCACTTTTTTCCCCGGTCCTTTCCGGAAGAAACGCGTGTTATTTCCCGGATGATGATGAGGACGACTGGAACTTCCTGATTTCGTATCCCTGAAGGGCGGCCTTTTCCGGATCGGATGACAAATCGAACTGAGATGTTTCCGCACGTGGTTTGACATGTGCGGCAATGATTCCTCTGCTCCAGAGAGTTTCATCGACTTTTGCACCGGTCTGAATTGCTTTTTTCTTTTCTCCAAAGAATTTTTCCGTCTCTTTCATCAGAAGGATTCCAGGTCCGAGTGCGACGATGCATTCTGCATCCTGCACTTTGTTCATGGCCGCCCGGATTCTCTTCAGTCTGCTCTGAAGCGGGACTCCCATGGGAACTCCTTCAAAGACCTGAATGTACTCCGCATCGCTGACGCCCTCTTTCTGCAGAATTTCCAGGAAAGGAGTCATTTCTTCAGGAGTCTGTACTCCGAGGATGAGGATTTTTTCCCCGGCTGCGGTTTCGGACACGGCCCTGGCCACAGCAAAGGCTTCAGCCTGAAACTGATTGATGGCGCCTTCCTTTGCCTGTTTGCTATGGAAGGAATCGCTGCTGGAATAAAAGTACCATCCGCAGCCGAGAAGACAGAGAAGAACCCCGCAGGCGAGGTAAACAGGTTTCCCGGAACGTTTTCCCATGTAGACAAAAACGGCTCCGGCCGCTCCGCAGAGGAGTAAAATGAAAATGGACATGCTTGCAAACTCCGAATATTGGAAATGGATATATCAAAAACAAAGGGGATGAAAACAAAAGAAGCGGGAAAAATCACGGTCTGGAGGGAAGGATCTTTCCCTTTTCCTCCCCCCCGGCAAGGGGAGGGAGGAGGCGGTGGCAGAGGATCCCCCCTCCCTTTGCAGCAGACACGGGAAACTCCGCGGGTTCCGTTCATCAGATGGCGCAGTCGGAAGCACAGAGTCCCGTGGCGTGAGGATCGCTTTCGGCACAGGGGACATCTCCGATGTTTTCATCATAGAATTCATCGCGGGCCTGGGCTGTGAATTGGGAGACGGAGCCGTCCGCCAGAAGAGTGTTGGCTGTGCCGTATCCCGTTTCCGTTCCGACATGTCCGAGAAGCGCGGTGCCGGAAAATTCCTTGATCATCGGGGAGGGGGCATGTCTGAAATTGGTATGCACGTAGTCATAAGCCTTTCCGAGATTGCAGCCGGATCCGTCTGCGAACAGGGCCTTGTCGGGGTATTTTTCATAATTTTTCCCGCTCGGGCCGAAGAAATGAAGATTTGCGGCATAGGACTGGCCGTAATCGGTGGACCATGTCATGGTTTTCGACCAGTCGGTTATGTCTTCGCCGCCGTTCGACCTCGCATAGACGATGGGACAATGGAAGGTTTTCACTCGCAGACTGTCCTCGGAAACAGGAGAGACCTGCACATAACGCACTGTCGTGAAGATTCTCAGGGGGACCACCACGGTGTTCTGATCCGCCGTATATCCGCTTGCAGTCGGATCGTTTGAATTCCGGATCATCAGGCGCTGGAAATCCGAGCCGTACATGAAAGTGTAAATGCCGATCTGTTTCAGATTGCTTTTACAGGAAATTTCCTGCGCCTTGGCCCGGGCTGCGCTCAGAGCGGGCAGAAGCATCCCTGCTAGAATCGCGATGATCGCTATCACCACCAGAAGTTCTATCAGCGTAAACGAATGCGCCGCATGGCGGGAGCGAGTCCGCTCCTCCAGCGGACAGAGGAACTGTTTTCTGACAAATGCTGCAATTCGACTGGATCCCGGAAAATCTTTCTTTGCCATGATTTCTTCTCCTCTTGTGTTGTTTTCTGCATTCCGGAGAATGCCCGGAAAAGGATTCCTGACTTTTCCTGCATCGCTTCCGGAGAAATGTCAATTCTGTATTCTCTTGAATTCATTTCCAAGGCAAACACTTTCCTTCCCTGGAAACAAGAAATTTCTGACAATGCAATGGATTCTATTCTCCCCGCGGCCGCCGCCGGGCCATACTTCACCTGACATGCCTCCTTTCCCTTAGTTTTTATTTTTTTGCAGATCTCCATCCCCGTTCCTGGAACAGAGCCCAGGTAAAGCTTTCTTCTCTGTATGTTGAAAGGATTCAAGATGCCGCTGTCATTTCGGCGTTACAGCTTGTTCAGCTCCTTTCAAAACGAATGCTTCTTGACGAGAAAAAGGGGGATGATTTCTTTTTCAGAGAGTTTGTTGGATCGTTCCAACAGTATAATTATGGGCGCCTCTATTTATTTGAGGGGGAATTGAGTTTGTAACAGGAAAAAGAA
>CAJMAW010000164.1 GCA_905211485.1 uncultured Lentisphaeria bacterium
CACGAAGTCTCCCCCACAACGGAAAACGCCGCGAATCTCGGCGCCACTCTGCTGAATCTCAATAAAAACCGGGAGGCGGCTGAACTTTTTTCAAAAACTGATCTGTCCGATGCAAAATCCTTCCCCCTCCTCTGCGCGGCACTTGCTTACGCGAGAAGCGGAGATGCCAGGAAAGCTTCAGAACTCGCCGCGCGCTGCCGGATGGAATCCCTTTCCGCAAACGAACTGCTTCTGTTCGCCAGGACGGCTGCCGCCTGCGGAAACTGTGAAAAGGCTTCCGGAGCGGTGGCAAAGATCCTGGAAAACACCCCGCCCTCCCGCAGAAAAGGTCTGAAAGACTTTTTCCAGGAAGAGGACTTCAGCCGGATCCGGGATTCCAAAGAGTTCCGGAGCGCACTCGAAACGCCTTCCCGGGTCAAGGATTCCTGTGCGGGATGCCCGAACCGGGGAACATCACGCTGCGACGGAGACGGGAAGAAACATTCCGGAAATTCAGAATGTTCCGACTGCGACAGCAAATCCTGAAGCAGATATTTTCCCCCTGTCCCCCTCCCCCCTTTCTTCTCTGAACTTTTTTTGAAATACGGGAATTTTCTTTTACGCGGCGCTTCTTTTTCCGGATCCGCCAGGAGAAGAAGCGTCGCGGGAAAAGAAGGGGGGAGAAAAAGGGGGAAAAAACAGAGGAAGCTCTTCACTTTTTCATTCTGGGATCAAGCGCATCGCGCAAGGCGTCTCCCAGAAGGTTCAAGGCCAGGACAAGCAGGAACATGAAGAGCGTGGCCGCGCCCATTTCCCACCAGATGCCGCGCCAGAGCTGACTCTGTCCGTCGGCAATCATGACGCCCCAGCTGGGTTCGGTCTGGACTCCGAGTCCGAGATAGCTTACGATCACCTCCGTCATGACGGCGTAAGCAAAGCGCATGGTGAAGTAAATGATCACCAGATGCATCAGATTCGGCAGGATATGCCGGAAAATGATTTTGAAATGAGTCTGCCCGAGAGCCCGCGCGGCCAGCACATACGGCATTTCCCTCAATCGGATCGCCTCCGCCCGCACCACCTGGCAGAGCGCCACCCATCCGGTGAGTCCGATCCCGAGATACACCGCCAGCATACCCGGTTCCGTATTCAAAGCCAAGGCCATGCCGCGGAAAAACGATTCGAGCGGAGGAAACAGAAAACCTTTGGACACCAGAAGCGCAAACGCCAGAATGAAAAGCAGAGCCGGCATGGAAGCGAAAGTGCTGTAAATCCAGACCACCGCATCATCCACAATCCCTCCGCAGTACCCGGCGAAAATACCGAGTGTTACCCCCACAAGCGCCGAAATGACGGATGCCACCAGACCCACCTTGACCGCCGTGCGTGCGGCAAATACCGCGCGCAGCAGAACATCCCGCCCCAGATAATCCGTCCCGAGCCAGTGTTCGGACGAAGGTCCCTGATTGCGGTTTTCCGGATCCTGTCTCTGATACACCGGCACCGTGCCGTTTCCCGCGCACCAGAGGGAATAACCCTCACCGAACAGCGCCAGAGCCAGAAACAGAAAACAGACCAGAAGCGACAACACGGCAAACTTCTGTCTCAGGAGATTCCGCAGATTCTCCCGGAAAGGCGATTGCCGGTAGGGAGCATCCTCATTCGCAGCGAGCTGAGTCATGTGCCGGACTCGTCCTTTCCCTTCTTCCCGCCGCTGCTGTTCAGGGATTCTCTCTGACGGCGGCGGGTGTCACGCATCAGATGAACCTGGAGAAGAGTGATTTCCGCAGGCGTCACGCCGTCGATGCGCCCGGCCTGCGCAAGGGAGGAGGGACGGATTTTCAAAAGCTTCGTCCTCGACTCCGTTCTCAGTCCGGTCACAGCGGCATAATCGAAATCCCCCGGAATGCGCCAGGACTCCAGTTCGCGGAGTTTGGCGACAAGCTGATCCTCCCGCTTCAGATACCCTTCATAATGAGCCCGTACCGCAAGCTGGCGGAGGACACGCCTGGAAAGCGCATCCGCCTCCGGATTCAGACCCGCCTCCAGGGGATCAAAGGACAACTGCTCCTTCCGGAACACGCCTTTCATGTCTTTCAGGGAATCCCACAGCGTCCTGCCATCCCGCCGGACGGAGCGCAGAACGGCTTCCGCCGAAGCGCACTTCTCCGCATACTCGCGGAACTGACGGTATTTTTCCCGGGGAAGAAGCCCCAGAGAAAAGGCCTTTTCACAAAGACGGAAATCCGCGTTGTCCTGTCTCAGACTCAGGCGGTACTCCGCTCGACTGGTGAACAGACGGTACGGCTCGACAATTTCCTTGTTCACAAGATCATCCGCCATAACCCCGATATACGCTTCGTCGCGCCCGAGTTCGACTCCTCCGAGCCCCGCTGCATACCGTGCCGCGTTGAGTCCCGCCAGAAGCCCCTGCCCCGCCGCCTCCTCATACCCGCTGGTGCCGTTGATCTGCCCGGCATGGTACAAGCCCTTCCAGCGGCGGACGCCCAGTGTCCGGTCAAGCTCGGAAGGATACACGAAATCATATTCGATCGCATACGCATAACGCGTGACTCTCGCCCGTTCCAGACCCGGCACGCTGTGAAGCATTTCCAACTGGATTTCCGGAGGCAGGCTCGTGGAAAGGCCGTTCACGTAATACTCCGCGGTGTATTCGCCTTCGGGCTCCAGATACAGAAGATGGCGTTCGTGTTCCGGGAAACGCACAACCTTGTCCTCGAAAGAAGGACAGTAACGCGTGCCGATGCCTTCGATCAGGCCGTTGTACATGGGGGCCTTGTCGAGATTGTCACGGACGATTCGGGCGGTTTCCTCCGTGGAATACGTCGTCCCGCAGAGCATTCTGCGGTTCGAGCTGCGCGGTTCCAGGGAATTTTCAAAAAAGCTGAACTGTTCCTCGAAATCGTCCGGCCCCTGCGTTCCCATGCGGGAAAAATCGATGCTGGAGGCAAGAATGCGGGGAGGAGTCCCCGTCTTGAGCCGCCCCATGCGCAGTCCCAGACGCTTCCGGATGGATTCCGAAAGTTCGTTGGAAGGCGGATCGCCCGCCCGTCCTCCGGGAAAATTCCGGAGTCCGTAATGAAGCTTGCCGCGGAGAAAAGTTCCTGTGGCTGTCACAACAGATTTGCAGTGAAAGTGTTCGCCCATGGTGCTGACGACGCCGCCGACGGTGTCGCCCCCGGAAATCAGGAAATCCACAGCAAGTCCCTGCCGGACCGTCAAATGCGGCGTTGTTTCCAGCACCCGTTTCACGGCCCGCTGATAGCAGACTTTGTCACACTGGGCGCGGGGCGACCAGACCGCGGGGCCCTTGGTCTGATTCAGCATCCGGAACTGGATGGACGCGGCATCCGCGGCCTGGCCCATCACGCCACCGAGCGCATCGATCTCTCTGGCCACGTGCCCCTTGGCGATGCCACCGATGCACGGATTGCAGCTCATCTGAGCGATATGATCCGGATTGATGGTCAGGAGCAGGGTTTCCGCCCCGATCCGCGCCGCGGCAAGTGCCGCTTCGGCAGCGGCATGTCCGCCGCCGATCACAACAACATCGTAAAATTCGTCCTGCACTTTCTCCAGCTCTCCATCTGACAGAATGGAAATATAGCGCCAAAATCCCGTTATTTCACTTGATAAATTAGGAAAAATCATTTAATATGCTATATTTCCCGGATGAACAGGTAGATGCAGCGGACCGCCGAGCGCCTTCCGGGAGCCCGCCTTCGCCGCTCCATACCGGGAACCATCCCGTCATACGGAATCATACTTGAGGAAACGCTTTGACATGGGAAAGAAAAACAGGAAAAATCATTCCCCGGGGACCCCTCCGTCCCCCGGACAGTTGAAAGACAGCACTTCCCCGGGAAAGAAGGAAGCCCTCCCCCCGGGAAAAAACGCCCGGCCCTCTTCTGCAGCGGCGGATTCCGGGAAACCTTTGAATGCTTCGTCCGCCTCCGCAGCCCAAGAATCTCCGCGGGGGGAAAACAGACAAGCAGGGAAATCTGCCGGAAAAAATGAAAAAGACGTTTCTTCCGCGGAAGGAGCGTCTTCATCCGCGGAAAATGCTTCACACCGTCCTCCCCTCAAGGGACTTCCCGTGCGGAAGAAAGCGGAGAAACTCACCGGAGCTCGTCAAAGCAAGGTCAATCCGAAAGTCCAGACCCTGCTACAGCATGAACAGCACAAGCGCAACATCGTCAAGATTTTTCTGATTGTCACCGCCGTCATGACCGTTCTGTTCCTGATCTACTTCCTGCAGGATCAGTTCGCCCGGACCGGAAGACACAACAAGGCGATTCAGGCCCGTCTGGCAAAACTGGAGGAAAATGAACGCAGAATGTTTTCCGTGAACGGCTACGAACAGGAACGAGCGGCACGGGACGGAATCCGTCTTGCAGAGGCCGTGCTCGCACTCGACTACCGCGGCCAGATTGCGGAAATGGAAAAGAAAATCAAACAGTACAACGAAATTCTGGAAACTTCCTTCCCCGTTCTTGCCGCTCCCGGCGAAGAAGGCTCCGGATTCATTGCGAAAAGCGCCATGCTGGACATGGTCCACATCCCCGCCGGAGAATTCTACATGGGGCAGCGCCAGAACGAACCGGGCGGACTGAATGAAGACGAGCTCCCCCGCAGAAAAATCACCATTGCCAATCAGTTCTGGATCGCGAGGACCGAAGTCAGCGTCTGGCAGATGCGCAAACTCATTCCCGGCTACAAAATGGAACTCTGGGGTGGCTATACTCTGGACGGGCTTTCCCAGCCCGCCGGAAGCGTCAAATGGCATACGGCCGCCCTCTTCTGCCAGAAACTCACCGAACTGGAAAGAGCCGCGGGACGCATCCCCGAACACTATGAATACCGCCTCCCTTCCGAGGCCGAATGGGAATACGCCTGCCGCGCGGGAACGGAAAGCGCTTATTACTGGGGAAACAGTTTCGGAAACGACGGCGCGCTCTACGCGAACAGCCTGGACAGGCGTTCCGCCCTGAAATTCGGCTGGCAGGAAGGCCCGGACATGGCGCAGAACGACCGCCATTACGTTTCCTCCCCGGTCGGATCCTACAAGCCCAACGCCTTCGGACTCTATGACATGAGCGGAAACCTCTGGGAATGGTGCTATGACTGGTACGATCCGAACGCATACAAGGATCACATCACGCCGAGGAAGTCCCCCGTCCAGCTCCGGCCCGTCTCCGTCGCCTATACGCAGTACCGTCCCTTCGATGCCAGCACGTATGACATCGAAACTCCCTGCAAAGTCATCCGCGGCGGCTCATGGGGCAATCTACCTCAAGACCTCCGTTCGGCGAAACGCGATTTCATGCCGCCGGAACAGGCCAATACCGGAGTGGGATTCCGTCCCGTGCTCGCGCCGGTCATCCCCACAAAAACCAGAAATTGAAGAAAAGGAACCGGACGGAAACGCAGGAATACAGAAAAAAATCATGGGCCGAAATCCCTTGAAAAACCAAGGGAATAAAAAGAAGGACAAGGCAGGATTGCCACAGAGGAAGATCTTCCTTTTCCCGCCTCTGCAATTTTCTCCTCTTCTTTTCTCCCCCTTTCTCCCCATTGCAGGACCGTATTTTTCCCCGGGCGGCATTTCTGATCTCCAGTCTCCGCGGGGGAGAGCGGAGAACTGGGGGACAGAGGGACAGAAACCGGATTTCATGATTCATCACTGATCTTTTCAAACATTTTTTACAGGATTCGGAAAGGAGTCGAAAAACACCGCTCTATGGAACAGAACAGGAAAAAAATCTTCCGCGTGGAAATCGCGAAAGATGAATGCAAAGGCTGCGAACGGTGCGTCATCACCTGTCCGCGCGGCCTTCTGAAGATGGGGACGAAATTCAACATCATGAGCTTCCCCTATGCCGTATATTCAGGGACCGGCTGCATCGGCTGCGGCGCATGTTTCTACACATGCCCGGAACCGGGCGCCATTACCATCATTGAAGAAAAGCCTGAGGACAACGACTGAAAAGATGGAATACAGCAACAAACTTCTACTGAAAGGCAATGAGGCGGCCGTCTACGGCGCTCTGCTGGCCGGGTGCGAAT
>CAJMAW010000165.1 GCA_905211485.1 uncultured Lentisphaeria bacterium
AGCATGAGGGCTCCTCGCCCTCATACTCCTTGGCTCTCGCTGCATTCCCCTGCACCCGGCAGGCATCCGCCTGCCGTATTTTTTTTATTTTCCCTCTGTCTGGAAATCAAAAATGGTGTCAGGGGAAGAGAGATTGGGTTCGACTTTCTGAAGCTTGAATGTCGTCATGGTCTTCCCGAATGTTGTGGAAACCTGACCGGGGAAAACAACTCCGTCATAATTTCTGAAATCGGAAAAATCATCAGTCCACAGCTCATTCGGAAGATTCGGATCAGGCGCGCAAACACTGCGGATACAGTACCCCGTCTCACGGGAAATATACAGCGTAATCTGACGAACCGCATATCTCGTTTTCAAATGCAGGTTCAATTTATCACAGAGAATGTTATCTATATATTCCAGCCCATCCGAAGAAACAGAATCAACGATCCTGTTCATATCCATCTTAGATTCATAAAGATACTGGAAGGATGCACGCATCGGGCCGTCGTAGACCAGCGTAATTGGCTGATCCTCCGATTTTTCCCGGAGAACTCCGTTTTTCAGGCCATAGGCAAGAAACGGGACTTTTTCACCTTTGCGGAAAGTTTCAAACAACAGCATCGAAGGTCGTTTGAATGTCATGACAAGCGTCACCCCTGATGCAGCATTCTCATAAGTCAGGCGCAATGATGAATATCCGGCAATTTTATTCCCGGGATCTTCCTTCTTTTGCAATGCAGTATAGATCGCTTCCGCCTGAGTGTCGCTAAAAATGCTCGTGCACGCCGAAAGAAAACACAGCACAGGGGACAAAAGCAATGAAACAACAACAGCTTTTTTCGTCATAATTCAATATCCTCCGGATAAAATCGCAGTCTTGAAGAAAGAAGAAAAAAATCAGATCCCGTATATCTCCCGGTCCAGATAGGATTTGAGTTCAGAAATGGGGACTCGGACCTGTGCCATGGAATCTCGTTCACGAACTGTCACAGCATTGTCATTGAGCGTATCGAAATCCGCCGTCACGCAGAAAGGCGTCCCGATTTCGTCCTGTCTGCGATACCGTTTCCCGATATTGCCCGTCACATCCAGTTCCGTACGGTAGAAACGGCGGAGATCTTTCTGAATTTCCGCCGCAGTGTCATTGAGTTTCTTGGAAAGAGGCATCACAGCCACCTGCACAGGAGCAATCCGGGACGGGAAACGGAGAACAATACGGACATCATCTTCCATGCCTTCCTTCTTCGTGGGAGCCTTGTCTTCCGCATAGGCATGGCAGAGTATTGCCAGAAGCGTCCGGTCAAGCCCCACAGAGGTCTCCACCACCGTCGGTGTGAAACGCTCGTTCCTTTCCTGATCAAAATATTCCAGATTCTCTTCAGAAAACTCCTGATGTCTGGAAAGATCCCAGGTCCCGCGGTGATGGACGCCTTCCAGTTCGCCCCAGCCGAACGGGAACTTGAATTCAATGTCAATCGCAGCCTTCGCATAATGCGCAAGTTTTTCATGCACATAAATATGGATCTCATCCTCACGGAATCCGAGAATCTCCCGGTAATAGCGGATGCGTTCCTCTTTCCAGTACTCAAACCACTTCATGGATTCTTCTTCCCGGCAGAAAAACTCCATCTCCATCTGCGTGAATTCACGGCAGCGGAAAGTGAACATCCTCGGCGTAATTTCGTTGCGGAAGGCTTTCCCGATCTGCGCAATCCCGAACGGAAGCTGCTGACGGGTCGCCACACGGACAAGATTGAAGTCCACAAAGATCGGCTGGCAGGTCTCGGCCCTCAGATATGCAATGTGTTCTTCGTCAAAAACCGGCCCGACATACGTCTTCATCATCAGATTGAACTCCCGCGGAGGGGTCAGATTCTTCGAGCCGCAGTTCGTGCAGGTCGTCGGATCCGGCATCTGGTCCACACGGAAACGGGTTTTGCAGTCCCGGCAGTCGCACATGATGTCTCCGAAACGATCCACATGTCCGGAGGCCTTCCAGACTCGCGGATGACAGATCACCGTGGAATCCAGCCCCACCACGTTGTTCCGTTTCTCAACCATCTCATTCCACCAGAGCTGCTCCACGGCTTTCTTCAGTGCCGCACCATAGGGTCCGTAATCCCAGAATCCGTTGAACCCACCGTATATCTCGGAACTCTGAAAGACAAACCCCCTTCTTTTGCAGAGACTGACAACTTTTTCCATCAAATCGCCTTCAGCAGCTATCGCCATGACAAAATCACCTTTCAGAAATGATTGAAATAATCCATTCAAAAAAAGAAAAACTCTCTAATATAACATGGCGGCGCAGGAAATGCAACAATCATCGCGCAAGTATATGAAATAAGGAAAGGAAAAAAAGAAGAAAAAGAAAGGATCAAAGAAAAGGGGAACGGCCAGGCAGTGCCTGTCTTCCCTCCCCTTTTTTCCTGTTCGCCCGGCTGTTTTTTTATTCCCAGTAGAGAACCAGGGGGAAACGGCGCGGATCCTGTTGAGAAATGCGTTCAAAATGGTCTTCCGCATCCCGGCGCGAAAAAACCACACCCTCGGAAGATCTGGCGGTGGAAACCCCGTTTCCGCTGGGAGAAAGATCCCTTCCGCGGATCCAGAATGCCGGAGTCAATTCTCCTGCAAGAGTCTGAAGCGGCACAGTCAGATCTTCCGCCGAAGGCAGTTTCGCCCCCAGCTTTTCCGCCGTTTTCACGGCGGCATCCCATGAAAAGGGCTGAGGAATCGCCAGATATCTTCTCCCTGAATAGGGCGCGGCATAAGATTTCAGCGCCTCAATGTTCCCGTTCCGGAACGCGTTCAGGATACCTATGCTATGCAGAAGCACACGGCAGGAACTCCGGGAGGGGTCCATTTCCTCCAGAAAGCTCTGGTTCGTGGAAAGAGGATCAAACAGAAACGCCTTCTCCGGCGGATTTGAAAACACCCCGCCGGTATCACGGATGGGACATCCCCAGGCGGAAAGTTCTTCCAGATGCAGCCCCGCAAGCGGAAGAAGCGATTCCACTTCGTTCCCGGAACAGTCCAGACTCCTGAGACTCTTCAGCGATGCCAGCGGATCCAGTTTCCGAATCTGGTTGAATGAAATTCCCAGACTCCGAAGCTGTCGGCATCCCGGAATCAGGAAAGCCAGATCCGTGATTTCATTGCCGTCCAGATACAGTTCACGCAGGTTTTCAAACGCCCCGAAATGCGGCGGGTCCGAAATCCCGTTGCCGCGGAGAGAAAGGATCTCCAGCTGATAGGAATTGAGCAGGGAGGAACAGTCTTGAAGACGGTTGAAATCCGCTTTCAGCACGGTCAGAGCACCCCCGGATGGAAGATGCAGCCTTTCCAGAGCATTGCCGGAAAGATCCAGGGTCTTCAGCGTACGCATGCTTCCCGTCGCCTCCGCCTGTTTGAGCTGATTGCCGGAAAGGTTCAAATCTGTCAGGGGAAGCGATGAAAGAGCGCTCACATCCGTCAGACGGTTTTCACTCAAATCAAGAACGGTCACCGGAAGAGATGAGAGCGCATGAATGTCTTCCAGTCCGCAGCGGGAGAGTGTGAGCCGACGCAATGAATACAAGTCCCCGATCCCGTCCAGGACAATTCCCCCGCAGTCCCGGAAATCCGCCTCTTCCAGCGGAAGCCCGGATAGTCCGGAAAGCGGCGGCAGCGTCATGTTCCGGCAGCTCAGTTTCTTCAGGGGAAGTCCTTCCAGCGGTTTGAACGAACGGATTTCCCCGTCCCTGAGTTCCAGACTCTTCAGAGAAGAAAGGGCGGAAATACCTTCCGGGAGAGAGCTGGAAAGCCCGGAAAGGATCAGGCTCGATATCGGCAGGTCTTCCGGAAGAGTTCCCAATTTCCAGCCATGCACTTTCAGACAAATGCCGTCGGCATCGGAAAAAACTTCCAGTTCCGCCCCCGGGAGGGAATCCTCCAGGAATTTTTTCCAAGTATTTATATCTCCTGAGCATTTTTCCATTTCATCCGTCAGAATGCGTCCTTTTGCGGCGGCAAGTTTCCTGACGGGGTCCATTTCCGATTCTTCAACATCCTTGTAAAAATCTCTGGCATTGGCAAAATTTCCTTTCGCCAGCTGGATTCCGGCAAATTCCAGCAGATCCACTTTCCTGGGAGGCCCGAGCACGTATATTTTCAGACTGCAGATCCGTAGTTCCGCATTCTCCACCTGATAGGAAAAACGGTAGCCGGCGGTTCCGGAAAAGAAGGTCCGGTCCTTGACGACGGAGAGTTTCTGTTCCCCGTTGAGAAAGAGGCTCAACTGAAAATTTCTGCTGTCCGGGGAAGTTTTCATGGAGAAGTCAAGCTGCAGTTCCTCCCCGTCGTCAGAGAACTGGAACGGGGCCTCCCCGAGAATCTGTCCAGTCCCAAGCTCACGGATCTGGAAAACGCTTTGCCGTTCCCCGCCGTTATAACGGATTTCATAGCTCTCTGAAGGAGAAGGTCCTTGAAAGGAAAGAAGAAAGGGGGTGAAAAGTCCGTTAAAAAGAGCTATTTTCGTCGAAACCCGGAAGTCGGACGGCGGCAGGGTGTCACGGTAGCGGATGCGTAACGGACGGTCGCTGCCGATGATGGCGCCGTCTGGACCGGGCATGACGGCAGTTGCCGCCGCGGCGGAGGGCAGAGGCGTACCGGAGAAATCTTCCAGAGACCAGCGCTCCAGAAGATAACTGTCTGAAAAATTCTCCTCAAAACTCAAGTTCCAGCTCCGGCCGAGTTCCGCCTGTTTTTCGCGGATGACGGACTGTTTATAATTGTCAAACGTCGTATTGATGCTGTCCAGCTCCGAATCCAGCAGATGCAGAAAAACTCGGAACATGCTGAAAACGATCACAATCAGAAGCAATGCCACCTGTATGAGACGCCGGTTTCTCCGCAGAAAGAGAAACAGCAGTGTCATCCAGTCCGCATTTTCCGCTTTCGTGGCAAAGCCTTTCTGGTACGCTTCAATATCAGCCTTCAGATCCGCGACACTCGCATAACGCTGATCCGGATTCCGGGCCATCGCCTTGTAGGCGATGCATTCCAGCTGAATGGGAACTCCGCGCCCGCGGGGAGCCATTTTCCGGATGGAGCGGATATAGCCTTTCAGCGCATTGCGGATGGTTTCTTCGGGAGTGCGCCCGTCCACGGGGACTTTGAAGGTCAGCATGGAATAGAGAATACCTCCCAGCGCATAAATGTCGGTCCGGTATCCGCGGCGGCTGTTTTTCCCCGCCGCCTGTTCCGGCGCCATGTAGGAGGGGGTGCCCTTGATGAGACCGTCCACAGTGAGGGCGGCAAGGGAGTCGCTGAATACCGGGGAGGAAGAGGCCGCGGCGACAGAGGACTTGGGAGAATCTCCGCTGTCGAAGGTATCCATTTCCTCATGCTGTTTGGCCAGGCCCCAGTCCAGGACCAGCACTTCCCCGAAATCGCCGACCTGAACATTTTCCGGTTTCAAATCCAGATGGATGATCCCTTTGGAATGGGCAAAGGCAATGGCGTCACAAATCTTCAGAAAGATATCCAGAAGAAGGTTCAGAGTGTATTTCTTCTGATATTTCGCATTCCCGCGCGCAAGGCCTTCCAGAATTTCCGCAAGATCTTCTCCGCAGACATATTTCATCGTGAAATAAGGAAGGTCGCAGTCCAGGGACATTTCATGAAGCGGAATGATGTTCGGATGTTCCAGCTGGGAGGTGATCCTCGCTTCGTTGCAGAAGCGCTCTCGGGCAATCAGATCTTCTTTCCGGTTCATGACCGCCAGCGCCACATCCCGCCCCGCCTCGGAATCATGCACCAGAAGAATGGTTTTCATCCCCCCCTGCCCGAGCGCCTGAAGGACTGTGTATTTCTCCGGCAGGGGAATGGTCTTGTACTTCGGGTCATGAGGATTGAAAACAACATCAACGTTCAAAGCAACTTTCCGCGTTTTTTCGCGCATGGATTTCATCTTCCGTCACACTCCGTTCCCACGTTCTTGCAGACGCTTCCTGGAAAGATCGTCCGGGCCGGGCCCGGAACAACGGGAG